>JAURPF010000012.1 GCA_030835325.1 Flavobacteriaceae bacterium
AAACCTATATGAAACAACTTTTAAAAATTATTATTTTTACAGTATCATTTGGCTTTGTTTTTTATGGTTGTAATTCAAAGAACTCCAATGAAACTCCTAATACAGAATATACAGAAAATACAGCAACCCCAAAAAATTTCCAACTCATTGCACTTGGCGACAGTTATACCATTGGGCAAAGTGTTTGTGAAAGCTGTCGATTTCCTGCACAGTTAAAAGATAGTTTGCAAGCACGCTTTACAGCACTTGATACTTTTAATCTTGAAATCATAGCACAAACGGGTTGGACCACTACGAACTTAAAAAGTGCCATTTCTAATGCTAATCCACAAACCAATTTTGATTTGGTCACGCTTTTAATTGGGGTAAATAATCAATATCAAAACAAACCGTTTGAACTTTACGAAACTGAATTTGTAGAACTTGTAACTACCGCTATTTCACTCGTTGGTGGAGATGCCTCAAAATTAATTGTAGTATCGATTCCAGATTATGCATATACCCCATTTGGTCAAAGCAGCAACCCTCTAAATATAAGCACAGAACTCGAGTTGTACAATACATTTGCACAAACCTATTGTACTGAAAACAACTTAAAATATGTATATATCACTGATATTACTCAGCAAGGGTTGGATAATACAGCATTGGTAGCAACGGATAATTTACACCCATCAACGCTTGCATACACTAAGTTTGTAGAGCGCATTCTGCCTTTTGCAGTGGAAATTTTAGAGGAACTTTAAAAAAATACTCTTATTCTTCAGGAGCCAATTCAATTTCTAGACCTTCCATTTCTGGAGTGATTTGAATTTGACATCCCAAGCGACTGTTGGGTCTGACATTAAACGCTTCACTTAGCATTGCTTCTTCATCGTCTTGCATTTCACGCAACGAATGATTTGTAAGAACATAACACTGACAGGACGCACACATGGCCATTCCACCACAAATTCCAATAGTTCCTTCGGGAGCGAGCTCGTAAAGCCGAACCACTTCCATTAGGTTTAAAGCCATATCTATAGGTGCTGCAATTTCATGTTGTTTTCCATCACGATCCGTGATTTTTATTTGTATATCTTGATCCATTAACGTATAGATTTTACAACGGCTTTTGGAGCTTCTTTACGAGTGCCATCAAAACCATCAATTCCACTCACAGTTGTATATTTTAAAACATAGCGTTTACCTGGATTAATGATCTGATAAGCCGCTTGACACATTAAAGATGCTTCGTGGAAACCACAAAGAATAAGTTTTAATTTTCCAGGATAGGTATTGACATCTCCAATCGCAAAAATCCCAGGAATGTTTGTTTGATAATCCAGGGCATTATTAACCTTTATAGCATTTTTTTCGATCTCCAGACCCCAATCGGCAATGGGCCCAAGTTTTGGAGACAATCCAAACAATGGAATAAAATAATCTGTTTTTATCCGCACAGGAGTTTTTCCAGATTTGGTTACTTCAATTGATTCCAGTTGATGTTCTCCAAAAAGTGCAGTGACCTCGGCAGGGGTGATGATATTAATCTTGCCTTTGTTTTTTAACTCTTGAACTTTATCTACAGAATCTAAAGCGCCTCTAAATTCATTTCGACGATGGATTAAAGTCACTTCGCTTGCAACTTCACTTAAGAAAATACTCCAATCCAGTGCAGAGTCGCCTCCACCTGAAATGACTACTTTTTTATCTCTATAAACTTCAGGGTCTTTGATGATATACGCAATGCCTCTATCTTCATAATATTCAATTGTATCGAGTTGTGGTTTCCGTGGTTCAAAACTTCCAAGGCCACCAGCAATTGCCACTACTGGAGCTTTGTGTTGTGTCCCTTTATTGGTGGTGACAATAAACGATCCATCGGTTTGTTTTTCAATGGTTTCAGCACGTTCCCCTAAGGTAAACCCCGGTTCAAATTGTTTGCATTGTTCCAATAGTTTTTCAGTAAGTTCACCCGCAAGAATTTCAGGATATGCAGGGATGTCATAAATCGGTTTTTTTGGGTAAATTTCAGAACATTGACCCCCAGCTTGAGGGAGGGCATCTATTAAATGGCACTTCATTTTTAGAAGTCCTGCTTCAAAAACTGTAAATAGTCCCGTAGGACCTGCACCAATAATTAAGATATCCGTTTCAACCATGTTTTAAGCTTCAATATTTATGACTGATAGTATTTGTGGTGCATATTTTTTAATAGTCATTTCAACACCTGATTTGAGTGTCATTTGATTGACACTACAAGAAGAACAAGCTCCTACTAATTGTACTTTGACCACTTCGTCATTTTCAATAGCAATAAGATTTATATTACCGCCGTCATTTTCAAGGAATGGACGAATTTCATCCAAAGCTTTAACAACATTTTGTCTAATTTCTTCTGAATTCATAGCCTTTATTTTTTGACCGCAGAACAGCCTGCCATCGTGGTTATTTTAATTGCTTCTGTTGGTGGTAATGCCGTATTTCGGCGTACAACCTCTTGTGCTACATTTTGTGTGATTATATGAAACGCTTCTTCAATAGGCGTTGCCTCTTGCATTGCTGCTGGTCGGCCTAAATCGCCCGCCTCTCTTACACTTTGTACCAAAGGAATTTCACCTAAAAATGGAATTTTTAAATCTTCGGCCAAATGCTTTGCACCGGCGTTTCCAAAAACATAATATTTATTATCAGGCAATTCTTCTGGAGTAAAATATGCCATGTTTTCTATAATCCCTAAAACAGGCACATTGATACTTTCTTGTTGAAACATGGCAACTCCTTTTTTAGCGTCAGCAAGTGCTACCGTTTGTGGAGTACTCACTACCACAGCTCCTGTAATTGGTAAGGATTGCATGATAGACAAATGAATGTCCCCAGTTCCCGGAGGTAAATCAATGAGAAGAAAATCTAATTCTCCCCATGCGGCATCAAAAATCATTTGATTCAATGCTTTTGCAGCCATAGGGCCTCTCCAAACAACGGCCTGATCGGGCTTTGTAAAAAAGCCTATTGATAAGATTTTTACGCCGTAGCTTTCAACAGGTTTCATTTTAGACTTTCCGTCCACGTTGACTGCCAATGGTTTTTCATTTTGGACATCAAACATAATTGGAATGGAAGGCCCATAGATATCGGCGTCTAAAACGCCTACTTTAAATCCCATTTTGGACAGTGTCACCGCGAGGTTAGAAGTCACAGTTGATTTACCAACTCCACCTTTTCCGGATGCAACGGCTACTATATTTTGAATTCCAGGAATAGACTTCCCTTTAATTTCATTTTTGGGTTGGGTTGAAGCTTCTACTTTTACATTTACTTGAATCTTTGCCTTGGCATACACCAACTCATGAATCGCTTTTAAGATATCAACTTCGGTGCGTTTTTTGGCTTGTAAGCTTGGGTTGGAAATAGTAATATCTACAATAACTTCATCTGCAAAAACCATTATATTTTTGACAGCTTTGCTTTCGATCATATTTTGGCCTTCGCCCGGAACTGTGATTGTTTTGAGCGCTTGCTCAATATCTTGTTTATTAAATTTCAAAGTTTCTAATTTAGATGGATTCTAAAGTACAAATATACTGTGAAATGTTTTAAAACAGAAGTGGATTTTAGGAAATCATGGGCTTAAAAGCTAGAGTTCTTTTGCAGGATCCCAAAACACGGATTCAAACTGTTGAATTTGGTTATCGATAATCTGCAAGCCTTCATTTTCTAATAATTGTTGCATAAGGTTTGTGCCCTCGAAATGATGTTTGCCAGTCAAAAGCCCTTTTCGGTTCACCACACGATGTGCTGGAACGTCTTTTCCATGTGAAGCGGTCATCGCATAACCAACCATTCGGGCACTACGACTGGCTCCAAGAAACTTAGCAATTGCTCCATAACTTGTGACACGTCCAAAAGGAATTTGGCGTGCTACTTCGTAGCATTTATCAAAAAAATGAGGTTCTTTGGCCATATAAACTAAGAAGTTCGAAAAATGTTTATGAGGGTTGTAATTGAAACAATAGCAGTTATGATCCCAATAGAATAATTCATCCACTTGGGTGATGTAATTTTTGAATTTTTAATTTTATCAAAAAATAATATATAAATATAAAGAGCTACAAAAGAACCTGATGTTGCGCCTGCGATATAGGATCCCATAGAAAGATTATCCAACGAAAGTAATTGATACGACAACAAGGTGGTCACAATGTATGCTTGGTAAGGAAACGGAAATACATTTAAGGCAGACATCAACATACCTTGAAAAAAACGGCTTTTTTTGCTTTTAGTTGCATCTACTTCCTGAAGACTTACTTGCCTTTTGGCTAAGAGAAAAAAGTATATTGAAATTAAAATAAAAAGAACCAATGCCACTCGTTTTAGAACATCCACCACATCTGGGTGTTGATTCAAATATTTGGCAAATATCAATGCTAAATAGGTCTGAACACCTACAATCACGCAGACTCCAATAGAAAAAACAAAGCCTCTTCCATGACCTTCTTTTAGACTGATTTTAGCCGCCGACATATTGAGCATTCCTGGTGGAATGACTCCGATAAAAGCAAACAAAAGGCCTAGAAGAAAGACAAGGGATATCTCCAAAATTTAAATGATTTTAAATCTAATATACGTAATAGCTTTTTGATTCGCTAAATATTGGTTTTCGTAGAAAGTTTGAATCCCAGTTACTTCTTCTGGACTCCCTTCTTGGCGGTACACGTCGTGGTTGGCATACAGAACTTCATGACCTTGTCCGTGTAAAAGCCCCAAAGTGTAACCATGCATAAATTCGCTATCCGTTTTTAGATGCACAATTCCGGCATCGTTTAGGATGTTTTTGTAACGTTTCAAAAACGTAGCGTTGGTCATTCTGTGTTTGGTGCGTTTGTATTTGATTTGAGGATCCGGAAAAGTAATCCATATTTCATCGACCTCATTGGTTGCAAACAGCTGTTCAATGAGTTCAATTTGTGTTCTAATAAAAGCCACATTAGGCATCTTGTTTTCAATGGCTGTTTTGGCTCCCCTCCAGAACCGGGCGCCTTTAATATCAATCCCAATGAAGTTTTTGTTTGGATACCGTTCGGCAAGACCTACAGTATATTCGCCTTTTCCACATCCCAGTTCTAAGACCAACGGATTGTTGTTTTTGAAAAACTGTTGATTCCATTGTCCTTTAAGCGGATAGACTGCATCAACTAATTCTTCGCGTTTGGGTTGAAATACATTGTGAAATGTATCGTTTTCATTAAATCGCTTGAGTTTATTTTTACTGCCCACTTGTGTTTATTTTTGGCAAAAATACGGAAAGTAATCTGTATTACTTATTTTGTTTTTTGGAGTGTAAAGGAAAATTCACTTCCAATCCCAAATTTACTCTCCACGTAGATTTTTTCGCCGTGAGCTTCAATGATGTGTTTTACGATTGATAAACCAAGACCAGAACCGCCTTCTTCACGAGAGCCACTTTTATCGACTCTATAAAAACGCTCAAAAAGTCGGGTCAAATGAATGCTTTCTACACCTTCGCCATTATCGGTGACTCGAACAATGAGTTTATCCGAATTTAAATTTTCTACACTAATTTCGGTGGTTCCATTTTGATGTCCATACTTGATTGAATTGACCACCAAGTTGGTCAGTACTTGTTGGATGCGTTCGCGATCGGCAGTCACCATAATAGGGTCTGGATAGTCTGTATCTAAAAGTAAAGAGATGTTTTTCTTTTCGGCTTTGATTTCAAGCAAATCAAATACGTTGGTAATGGATTCAATGATATTAAACGTTTCAAGTGTTAGATTCGCATCACCAAATTCGAGTTTGGTAATCATATCCAGATCCTTTACAATATAAATCAAGCGATCGACACCCTTATCAGCACGTTTGAGATATTTATCTCTAATTTTAGGATCGTTTGCAGCACCATCAAGCAGTGTTGAAATATATCCTTGTACTGTAAAAAGTGGTGTTTTTAGTTCATGAGATACGTTTCCTATAAATTCTTTACGGAATTCTTCTCTATTTTTTAAAGCCTCTAATTCTAACTTTTTGTTTTTGGCATAGGTATCAATTTCTTTGGATAAACTTTCCATGTCTGTGGTAATTGGACTGTTGTTAAAAGAAGAAACATCCAAAAGAGTCATATCTCTGTAAATGGTTTTAATGCTATTAAATACATATTTTTCGAGTCGTAAATGGAGTATGAAATAGGTAAGCATAAGCGAACAGAGAAACCAAAATAATAGAAACGATGTTTCTACATCAAAAAAGCTTAACAAAAAAACACTCAATAAGAGTGTTTGTATCAACGTTATAAAAAACGCTGTTAATATTGAAAACTTATGAGAGTTTTTTATTTTTTTATCCATCAAGATTGAAACTTATACCCAACCCCTTTGATCGTTTTAAAAGAGTTATCGCCAATTTTTTCGCGCAATTTTCGAATGTGCACATCAATGGTTCTGCCACCAACAACGACTTCATTACCCCATACTTTATCGAGGATTTCATCTCTTTTGAATACTTTTCCAGGTTTGGATGCCAACAAAGATAACAATTCAAATTCTTTTCGTGGCAAGACAATTTCTTTTCCTTTGGATATAATTTTATAGGCTTCTCTGTCTATTGTTAAATCGCCTATGTGTACAACCTCCGAATTCACTTTGGATGACTCATCGTTCAAACGCCTAAGTAACGACTTGATTTTACTGATCAACACTTTTGGTTTGATGGGTTTTGTGATATAATCATCGGCTCCTGCTTCAAATCCTGCAACTTGAGAGTAATCTTCACCTCTAGCTGTAAGAAACGTAATAATCGTATCCTTTAATTGAGGCAGCATACGGATTTTTTCACAAGCTTCGATACCGTCCATTTCGGGCATCATCACATCCATGATAATGAGATGTGGAAGATGTTTTTTTGCTTTTTTTACGGCTTCTATTCCGTTTGATGCTGTTGAAATCTGATACCCTTCCGCTGAAAGGTTATAACTTAAAATTTCTAAAATGTCCGGCTCGTCGTCAACCAGCAA
>JAURPF010000128.1 GCA_030835325.1 Flavobacteriaceae bacterium
ATACCGTAAAAAAAGGTGATACTTTATATTCGATTTCCAAATTATACAATACCACAGTGGATGCTATCAAACAGCAAAATGGGCTTAACACTACAAATTTAACGATTGGGCAAACACTTATCATTTCTTCAAACTAATTTCATGAAATATCAACGCAGTAGTCAATTATTCAAAGCCGCTTCGGATGTGATTCCAGGAGGTGTTAACTCTCCAGTTCGTGCTTTTAAAGCCGTTGGAGGCACACCTATTTTTGTAAACAAAGCCAAAGGAGCCTATTTGTATGATGCTGATGGCAACCGTCTTATAGATTATATCAATTCGTGGGGTCCCATGGTTTTGGGTCATGCGTACCCCGCTGTAATAAATGCAGTAGTCGAGAAAGCAAAATTAGGAACCTCCTTTGGAATGCCTACGGAGATTGAAACTAAAATTGCTGAATTGGCAGTTTCCATGGTTCCAAATATTGATCAAATTCGATTTGTAAACTCTGGGACTGAGGCTTGTATGAGTGCTGTTCGTTTGGCACGCGGCTTCTCGGGAAAAGAAAAAATAATCAAATTTGCGGGTTGTTATCATGGTCATTCCGATTCTTTTTTGATTCAAGCGGGGAGTGGAGCGGTTACTTTTGGGAGCCCTAACAGCCCTGGTGTTACTGAAGGAACAGCTAAAGACACGCTTTTAGCTCCTTATAATAACCTTGAAGCTGTAGCTACTATTTTTGAAGCAAACCCATCTGAAATCGCATGTGTTATTGTGGAGCCCGTTGCGGGTAATATGGGCTGTATTCCACCGCATCCCGGATTTTTGGAAGGTCTTCGTGCCTTATGTGATGTGCACGGGGCTGTCTTAATTTTTGATGAGGTTATGACAGGCTTTCGTTTGGCACGTGGTGGCGTTCAAGAACTGTATGGTGTAAATGCAGATATTGTGTGTTTTGGAAAAGTTATTGGAGGAGGTTTGCCCGTTGGTGCTTTTGCAGCACGTCACGAAATTATGAGTCACTTGGCACCTTTAGGTCCCGTTTATCAAGCGGGAACTTTGAGTGGAAACCCATTAGCTATGGCGGCGGGCTATGCGATGCTTCAAGCCTTAGAGTCTGATAACGAAGTATTTGAACGTTTGGCACAGAAAACCGAATACTTGCACAAAGGCATTGCAGATTCCTTGAAGGCTCATAACATCACACATACAATTAACAGAGTTGGATCGATGATCTCGGTTCATTTTTCTGAAAATCCAGTGGTTGATTTTGAAACGGCTTCAGAAGGAAATAATGAACGTTTTAAAACCTTTTTTCATGGACTTCTAAATGCCGGAATTTATATTGCACCGAGTGCTTTTGAAACCTGGTTTATTACGGATGCTTTGACCTACGAAGATTTGGATGAAACGATTGCGGCAATTGCCAAAATTGCCCCAACCTTATAAAGGTTTAAGCACTAATTTTCGAATGCCTACAAACACGAGTATTAAGACAGAGTAGCTTATAAAAAATGGAATGACATAGGCTTCTAGTTTAAAAGCTAACATGGCTGCCATAAACAAGAGTTGGAATCCAAGCCCATACATAGATACGAGTGTCATAAACCACTTTGGAAAAGGCGGGCTGTCACTTGCGTTTTTGTCCATATAATACATGATTTTGTCAAAAGTGATGTATAAAATATCATAGATTTTATAAAAAACATTAACTGTACGTTGACTTTCTCCTTTAAGAGCTTTTGGTGCAGCATCTTCAAAAATACGACTGGTAGAATCGCCTTCTACTGCGTTTCTTAAAATTACATAATAGTAGTTATATACCGTGCCTTGTAATTGAATTCCAAAAAAGGCAATTAACATATAAAGTATAGAGCCATCTGTGATATGCCAAAAGGCGAGTAAGAAACAAAAATTAAGTATAAAATCGGCAATTGAATCGTAGTAGCGCCCTGTGTAAGAAGGCGTGTTTTTTAGGCGTGATAGTTCTCCATCGGCAGCATCTAATATAGATTTTAAAATAATAAAAAAGGCGGCGATCTTGTAATAGCCATTGAGCATACACCCAATTGCTATAAGCCCAGATAGAATAAACAAACTTGTGACATGAATTGGTGTCGCGCATGTGTTTTTAAGTTGGCTTGCAATCCAATTTCCTGCTGTACGTCCGTAGTCGGATAGATCTAAAAACTGGTATTGTTTTGGAAGTTTTGCCATGTTTAACAATTCGTAATTTGGTTAAATATATAATCGACCAAAGGTACAATCATTTTTTGGACTTTTATTTTACTACAGTCTCTTTACTTTTTAATTTTTCAGATTTTGATGTTTTCCCATTCATTCCAAGAGCCGTCATAGAGGGTTCTTGTGTTATTACATTCATATGGGCAAGCATAAAAATGCACGGTAATTTTTTAAAAATCTAGTTAAAATTGTTTTAGTTCTGTTTTGGATAGCCGGTCATGAATCCCAATTGGGATAAACAAGTAGGGTAAAAAATCAAAAGGTATCAATCGACAAAGGGTTCTTATAAAGATCCTTGAAACTGTAGGTTTTTCTTGAGTATCACTGGTTACGACTTTTGATTTGGTAATCATTTTTCCGACGGTTAGCCCTGTAGTCCACTCCATAATAAAATAGTACAGGTAGTACAATGGGATCATAATATATTTCAAATCTTCCTGAGCCACATAATCATTTAATAACATCGTAAAAATCATCACGATTAAAAAAAACTAAAGAATCAATAAGAAAATTATACAAACGAATTCGTTTCTTCATGGTTTCTAAATTATAACTAGAGTAAATATTTAGTTTTTTTCAATATTCAAAAAACTTAGATAAACTTAATAACATTAAAAATTACAATCACAATAATGGATTTAGGTATTCATTATTCATAAAGAATGATAGTTATTTTTTTAAATACAGTAATAAATTGTATCAAAAAAAAACGTTTGCAATTTGCAAACGTTTTATAAATATAATTTAAATGGGTAGATTTAAATTTTAACAGACTTCACAGTTTTGATGATTCGTCCTGCAATCTTGTAAGGATCTCCATTAGAAGCAGGTCTTCTGTCTTCTAACCAACCTTTCCAGCCTTTTTCGACAGCAATAATTGGAATACGAATTGAGGCACCTCGATCAGAAATTCCCCAAGAGAAATCGGTAATCGCAGCAGTTTCATGTAGTCCTGTTAAACGTTGGTCGTTAAACTCTCCATAAACCTCAATATGTTCTTTAACAACAGGTCTGAATGCTTCACAGATTTTAGCATA
>JAURPF010000129.1 GCA_030835325.1 Flavobacteriaceae bacterium
TATTGATGTTTCTGGCGGATTGCGCATCAAAAAGAAATTCCCAGAAAAAACACTTGCGGTATTTGTAAAACCCCCAAGTATAGATGAGCTCAAAATAAGATTGAAAAAACGTCAAACAGAATCTGAAGACAAAATCAATATGCGGATTTCAAAAGCTTCTGCAGAGCTTGCTACCGCTCCTCTTTTTGATTGCATCATCAAAAATGAAATTCTAGATAACGCTAAGAAAGAAGCGTATTCAACGGTTTTAAAATTTATTGAATCTTAGAAAATAAAATGAAAGTAGGTCTCTATTTTGGTACGTTCAACCCAATTCATGTGGGACACCTCATCATTGCCAATCACTTTGCAGAACATTCCGATTTGGAAGAGGTTTGGTGTGTAGTCACTCCGCAAAATCCCTTTAAAACCAAACAGAGTGTTTTAGACAATCACCAACGCCTAGAAATGGTATATTTGGCCACTAAAGAGTATCCAAAAATAAAGCCCAGCGATATTGAATTTCAACTCCCTCAACCCAACTACACAGTGCACAGCCTTGCTTATTTAGAAGAAAAATACCCCAAGCATGAGTTTGCGCTCATCATGGGAGAGGATAATTTAGCGTCTTTACCCAAATGGAAAAATGCTGAGGTTCTCTTGGACCGTTATCCTATTTATGTCTATCCTCGAAAAATAGAACAATCTTATACTGCTGTTGATTTAAAAGGAGCCATAATAAAAGTAGACGCGCCCATCATTGAGATTTCTTCATCATTCATAAGAAAATCCATAAAATCAGCTAAAAATATAAGACCATTATTGCCAGAATCTGTTTGGGTATATTTAGATGAAATGAATTTTTATAAATAATTATGGTAAAAATTGGAGCTATAGAATTGCCTGAATTCCCACTGCTGTTGGCACCGATGGAAGATGTAAGTGATCCGCCTTTTCGGGCGCTTTGCAAAGAACAAGGTGCCGATGTGGTCTATACCGAATTTATTTCTAGTGAAGGTTTGATTCGAGACGCTGCCAAAAGCACAATGAAACTCGATATTTATGAAAAAGAACGCCCTGTAGGTATCCAAATTTTTGGGGCCAATCTAGACAGCATGCTTCGCGCGGTTGAAATTGTAGAGAAATCAAATCCAGATATAATTGACATCAACTTTGGCTGCCCTGTTAAAAAAGTGGTCAGTAAAGGAGCCGGGGCAGGAATATTAAAAGATATCTGCTTAATGGAAAAGCTAACTGCCGAAATGGTTAAGCGCACCCATTTACCTGTGACCGTTAAAACCCGCTTGGGCTGGGACCACGACTCAATTCGTATTGTAGAGGTTGCGGAAAGACTTCAGGACGTTGGCATAAAAGCACTGTCTATTCACGGAAGAACTCGAGCTCAAATGTATAAAGGTAATGCGGATTGGGTTCCTATTGCTGAGGTAAAAAACAATCCTAGAATGCATATCCCCATTTTTGGAAATGGAGATGTCAACTCTCCAGAACGGGCCATGGAAATGCGCGATTCTTATGGTTTGGACGGTGCCATGATTGGTCGGGCATGTATTGGAAACCCCTGGTTTTTTAAGCAGGTTAAACATTACTTTAAGACGGGAACGCATCTAGAGCCTATAAGCATGTCCGAACGTATCGAGGCTGCAAGACGGCATTTGAAAATGGCTATTGATTGGAAAGGGGAAGTTTTAGGTGTGCTCGAAACGAGAAGGCATTATACCAACTATTTTAAAGGAATCCCTAATTTTAAACCGTATAGAACAAAGATGGTGACGAGCGACCACAGCCAAGATGTATTCAAAGCCTTTGATGAAGTCGAAGCCAAATTTGCTGCCCATCAATTTGCTTAGTCTGTAAACTGAAGTTTCTTTAAGTTCCAAGATGCTAATCTTGAAGCAATAAGACCTAAGATAAGAATTGTTAAAAAAGCGATTGCAAAATTACTCCCCTTTAACACAACGGGATAAGCCAAGCTCGGTGTAATCATAAGCAAATCAAAACACAGCTGAAGACTGATAATTACAGCGCCTAAAAAAAGGCCGATTAATCCCCCGATAATAGTCATTATCACCCCCTGCATAAAAAAAATATTTTGAATTTCTTGTCGGGTTGTACCAATGCTATATAAAGTCTTTAAATCGTCTTTTTTATGCAGAATCATCATGATAATTGATCCAACAATGTTAAATAACGCTATAATTAATATTAACGTAAAAATAAGATAAACCGCAAGGTGCTCAGCATTGAGCATTTTGTATAAAGCGGCATTGAGCTGTACTCTACTTTTTATGACAATTTCATCATCAAAAATCTTTGAAAGAGCTAATCTTATTTTGGTTTCATCTACACCTGGTACGCTTATTATTTCGATCGCACTTATTTTGTGTGGCTTAAGACCAAGCAAATATTGAGCAGTTTGAAGTGAAGTATAGACTCGAGAACTGTTAATTGACTCATTGATTTGAAAAAGCCCAACATTAGCCACTTTCATACTTTTAAATGCCCCTTTCACAGACGTAATTTGTCCCTTGCCTGGTTTGGGTGCGTAGATGCGTATAATTTTGGTAAGGTCGTATACACCAAACCCTAGAGTGTTGCTGACACCCCAACCCGCAACGATCTGTTGAAGGTCTTGTGATATCCAATCGCCGTAAGTCAAAATAGAGTCTATGGTTTTCTGTGGGTAGTGTTTGTCTACGCCTTTTAAATCGATGGCTAAATACTTGTCTTCACAGCTCAATAGAACTTTTTCTTCAATAACTGTAGAAAATGAGGCAATCCCTTCTGTTTCGCTGAGCATCTTGCGCTGTGTTGAAGACAAACTAATGTTTTTAGACTGGCTTGGCAAGACCTTAAAATCAGGGTCTGTAAAAGATGTAAACTCTAAGCTAAATGCCTTGAGCCCGTCGAAGCCCGAAAGGACTATAAATAGTGCTGCGGTTCCCAAAATTATGCCCAATCCAGCAACCAAAGTAATGTAATTAATCGCTTTGTTTTTACTTTTTGTAAACAAATAACGCTTGGCTATGTAGAGCGAAAAATTCAACTATGCTTTTTTTCTTTTTTGTAGAAGGTTATCGTTAAGAATAGGGTTTTCTGTCCCTTTTAGAGATCGATCGATTTGATCAATATATTCCAAAGAATCGTCGATAAAAAACAACAATTCAGGCATCCGTCGAAGCTGATGTTTGGTGCGTTTTGCCAATTCGTGTTTTATGATGGGTGCATTTGAAGAAATACCTTCAATCAGTACTTTGGCCTGCTTGATCGGAAAAATACTTAAGTATACCTTAGCAATAGAGAAGTCTACAGTGACTTTGACTTGAGTTACCGAAATAATAACCCCTTGCATGCCCCCTTCTCTGGCGGCGCCTTGAAGGACTTCAACTAAATCCCGTTGTAAAACCGAGGCTATTTTCTTTTGTCTTTGACTTTCCATAGGGCAAAAATACTACAATTCTTCTGTAATTTTTCAAAAGCCTTGTTTTTTGCTTTAAATTTGTAAAGATGAAAAAAATTGAACACATCGGTATTGCCGTAAAAGATCTTAGTAAATCTAATCGGCTTTATGCAAAATTGCTAGGGGTTGAGCACTACAAAATTGAGTGTGTAAAATCCGAGGGTGTCAATACCTCCTTTTTTAAAGTCGACGGGAATAAGATTGAATTGCTGGAGGCGATGAGCCCAGA
This sequence comes from Flavobacteriaceae bacterium, assembly GCA_030835325.1. Lineage (GTDB taxonomy): Bacteria > Bacteroidota > Bacteroidia > Flavobacteriales > Flavobacteriaceae > Hel1-33-131. Next base: position 3,687 of record JAURPF010000129.1, read on the forward strand.
TAGTCCAGTTGCAAAATTTATAGAAAAAAGAGGAGAGGGCGTACATCATATTGCTTTTGCAGTAGACGATATTGGCGCTGAAATCGAGCGATTGAAAACAGAAGGATTTGAGCTGATTCACCACAAAGCTAAGCCTGGTGCTGATGGTAAGTTAATTGCATTTTTGCACCCA
>JAURPF010000130.1 GCA_030835325.1 Flavobacteriaceae bacterium
TTAAATAAGTCAAACGAATGAACATACCCCAGAATGTCATCAATAGTTGTTTTGTATACCAGTATTTTTGAATGTCCTGTTTGGGTAAATAAATCATTTAGGTTGCGTATAGAATCATGAATTTCAATGGCGGATAATTCGGTTCGAGGGACCATAACTTCTCTAGATTTCACTTCTGAAAATTCGAGCGCATTTTGAAAAATCTGAATTTCGCTATCAATCCTGTCATGCGCTTCTACAGACTCCATTTGTTCACTTATATAATTTCCTAACTCTACTTTGGTAAACGCCAATTGAACCTCATCTCCTTTTGTTTTAAAGAGATGCTTTAAGACAACATCTGATATCCATATCACAAAATCGGATAAAAAAGAAAATAGAATGTAAAACAAATAAGCAGGAACCGCAAATAGCTTTAATAATGAATTGGAATAAATCTGAAAAAATACTTTTGGCAGAAACTCCGCTGTAACCAATATAACTAGTGTTGAAATTATGGTTTGTGTGAGTAAGCTTAATTCGGTAAAAAGAGAGTTGATTACAGGACTGGAAGATGGCAAATAGGATGCAAACCAATCGACGAGCATATCGCCCATGTAAAACCCATAAATCACAAGGGCAATGTTATTTCCAATAAGCAAGGTTGCTATAAACTTGGACGGTTTTGCTGTGATTTTGGTTAGTAGTTTAGATAATAATCCACCTTGTTTTTTCTCAATTTCAATATGAATTTTGTTTGAGGATACATACGCAATTTCCATTCCTGAAAAAAATGCGGATAAAATTAAACATAAAATAATAATCAGTAAATCTATGGTCATGGTTATAATTTACCGCGATCTTTGAATCGTTTTTTGAATTTTTTACGAAAGAAAAAAAAGGCTATGGCCAGAGCGGAAAAAAACAAAGAGATATAAGCTTGATAGCCCTCGTTATTCCATTTTTCAATGCCATCAAAAAGAAATAAGGCAGCAAATCCTAAATATAAATACTGTAAAATTGAAATAAGTTTCATTTGATTAGAATTGAATTAATGGCTAAAATTAGTAGAGTAAATATACAAATTATTCGTCAATAAAGATGCGCCCAGTAACCTCAAGAACCTGAGCATTAGTGAAATTCTTATTGGAATCAAATCCAACTCCGTTGGTAATATAATCTTTGGTTCTGAATTTCACAGGATGATTCGTAAAAAGCCACTCCATTTTTTGATCGAAAAAAAGTTGTTCTGTAAATAAAGTATCGTTGGTTGAAGTCGTTAAAACAACATTCCCTTGTAGATCGATTAAATCGGTTTGATTGTACACAATGGCATGATTTGATGTGACTGTATTTTTGTTATTATCATCATCAAAAAGTGTGAGGTCAATACCATCAGGAAACTTATAAAATGGAAACTCACGATTTGTAAAATTCACCATTTTGGGACTCAAAAGAATCAGCGTTAAGCGACCTGAATCGGTATATTTTGTATTGATATTCTCAGCGACAGATAAGGACTCATAAGAAGAACTATCTAGATTTTGTACTTTTTTAAGCGTGTTGTTACAAGAAAAAAACAGCCCTATCACAGCAAGTGAAACGCTATTTTTTAATCCTATGTTACAACCAAGTTTCATTAAAGAGATGGTACCGTTACCGAACGTTGAATCCAGCATTCAACTTTGATAACTTGTCCTGCACGCCCCGATGAAAATATTTCACTTTTTGTGGGTGCTTTCGCTTCGTAATTAGCAATTGATTTAGAGGCATTTTTTTTCATTGTAGGATCTATTTTTCCAGCTTTAGCAGCTTCACTAGCCGCCAACCAATATACAGCTCTTTTTGAAAAATTATCGTTTCCACAATCATTAGCACTCTTTGCATACATTGCTGCAATTGCTAAATGTGCTCTACCCATACTTTGGTTTGTTTTAAGGGCTTTCATATAATAAGTTCTTGCCTGTCCGAAACGCCCTTTCTTTTTTAAGTTTGTAGCAATTTTATATAAGATTTTTGATTTCTCAAAGTCATCCGATTCTAAATCCACAGCCTGGTTATAGTAATTTAACGCTTCTGAACTCTTTCCGGCTTTGTCCTTTAGGATTCCTAAATAAAAGGCCGTGTCTGCATTTGGTTCCAATGCGTTTTTTTGTTCTACAATTTTCACAAACAACGGATCATCGTTGCATTCTTTTGCATACATTCTGTTCATGGCACGTTGTAACCAGATCCCGTCATTTTTAAATTCTTCAAAATCTTTACTGTATAATGGAATCAAGTTTTCACAATTGGCTCTAGCACCCAACTTGGTATCTACACTCCCAGCAATTTGATCATAGGCTGTTAAATAACTGTCATATGATTTAAGTTTACGGGCGTCTTTTGGACTTAGTTTTTTAACCTGACCTTCTTCATCTAAAAAGGCATTACGCTTCTTGGTATAGTTTTTAACTTCAAACTCGATTTTTTCACTGATATCATCATATTTAGAGAACAATTGCTGGGCTGTTTTTAATTGAGAATCATAAAGATCTACAATCAAAGAAAAATATGTGTACAAACTTTTTGGGTTTGTAAACGTTTTGGGATCAGTAGTGTAAGCTTTATCAAATGCAGCATAAAGCACTTCATTTGATTTGTTTAAAATTTCTCTGTGATCATATTCTAATTGACAAGCTTTTGCCATGTAGGTACCATTAGGGGTTATATTTGGAAAAACTGCTTTACGCTCTTGCCAAAGTTTCAACATATCGTTGATGAAATTGATTTTTTCATCCCCTTGAGAATTGTCAATCTTATGGTCAAGAATGCGTTCACCATAAACAAAAATTGCCTTATTGAACTTTGGATTTCTATTTCGCAATTCCATCCATGGGGTGTATGCCGCCGAATAGTTTTTTGACTTCACTAACTCACTAAAAATAGAAAGTGTTTGTAAATCCTGTTCATTTTGTGCGATGGTTGGAGTACTTGTTAAAAAAAGGAATGCGATTAAAAGGGTAAGTTTTGATTTCATCAGTCTATTTTTTTTATTTATTTCAGATACTTTAGGCTATTTACGAGAGCCTTTAATAATTTATTGTTAATTAATTAAATTTTCGTTTCTCAAACCAGCGATCATTTAGGGATAAACTCACCTGGAATTTTATAAAATTTTCTTTCACTAAATTGGCCGTATCAACTCCGCGAGTTCCAATCTCAAAACCAACGTTTGCATTTGAGAATATACGTCCTACTGGAAGACCTACTCCAAAAGATATGCCAAACTCTTTAATATCTTCGTTATTGATTCGCAATCCTGTGTCCTCAAAACGAATCCCAGTTCTGTAAACAATGCGCTTCCAGTACCGATTAAAAGAATCATATTTTGGAATATAAAACCCTCCAAGTGAAAGGGTTGAAGCATCTTCGTAGGTTGCATTGTCAATAGTTAAAAGTCGATTAGAAAATTGACTTGCTTTAAGATAGGTGTATTCAACCCCTGCAAACCATTTTCTGGGGGCTCCAACCCCAAATCCAAAAGATGTTTTTGAAGGCAAGTTTAACGTAGTATTTTCTAAATTTAAAGTTGATAAATTAATTTCTGATGAATTAATTGTAAATTCTTGTTGCGTAAAAGGATCTATCACAATAGTTGAATAGATACGTCTGTTTTCTGAAGTGATTTTGGAGCTTGGTGTATAGGTTGCCGAGGCGGTGACTTCAAAATTTGATTTTATAAGTTTGGAAAAAATTACTCCAAAATTATAGGTAAATCCACCTAAATCTGATCGATTAGATTCTCGTGAATGGTACTGCAATAAATTCCCTTCTGAATTGTATCCAAAAGCGATATTGGTATTCTTTATATTCCCAAAATTATAACTGGCATCGATACCCAATCTAAAATCGTTCGTCAATTGATATCCTACTCCTAAAAACACTCTATTCAATCCGCCTTCGCCTCTATATTTATACTGAACAGCACCCTCCGCATCTGTGGACTGCAACTTATAACCAACAGAGGAATATGGCAAAAGACCAAATCCAGCTCCAAATTTTCCAAGCGGAATGGCAAGGGCTAAATAATCAACCGAGGTTGTACTCGACGCTGCTGTTTGTGAATTACTAGAAAGTTTTATATCCGAGTGACTCCCTCCTATTGTGTACTTTACAGGTTTTGCTTCATTATTAAAAGACTTTAGATTTTTACCTGCATAAGAAGCAGGGTTTCGAAGGTTGATGTGAATACTGTCAGAGTACACACTCAATCCACCCATGGACTGATTTTCTACTGTACCCTTAAACTTTAAGCTTCCGATGCCATAAAATGAATAAGGTGAACTTGACCCTTGTTGAGCATATGACAGACTTGAAAACACAACAGTTATGAGTATTAAAAACTTTTTTATCATTAGTTTGAATTAAATTCCAGTAAAAAATTAAGTCCTTCTAAAAGAAAATTAGAATTCGCAAATATGCTAATTTTAAATTGCTTACACAAGAAATCTGCGTCTCCTCCTGTTAAAATAACTGTTAAATCTGGATATTTATTTTGATACTCCTTAATAGTCCCCTCCATTTCATGTATTAAACCATGGATCACCCCCGAATGAATGGAGGCTTTAGTAGAGCTGCCAATACGTTGAGTGGGAACCTTTTTTTGAAGAAGCGGTAAGTTTGAAGTGAATGTTTCAAGTGCTTTATAGCGCATCTCTACTCCAGGCGAAATAGCACCCCCTAAATAATTCTGCTTAGAATCCATAAAGTCATACGTAATACAACTCCCTGCATCAATTACCAAAACATTCCTTTTTGAATACTGCTGAACTGCCGCTGCCATAAGTGCTAAACGATCAACGCCCAAAGTATGTTGAGTATCATATGCATTTTTAAAAGGCAACGGAAAGGAAACGTCTAAAGTTTTAATTGGTAGTAATTTTTGAAGCCTTTCTAAGTCCAAATTATCAATAATTTTTACTGATGATAGCAAGCCTTGTTTGATACTGATAAATTTTTCGAGTAACTTCTCTACCTCAACCAGCATATTTGTAGTAGCCACAGTTTGAACTTGGATTATTTTACTTGATTGAAAAACAGCCAGTTTAGTGGCCGTATTTCCAATATCAATTATTAAATTCATGTTTCTCATTTAGACTGTAAATTTACAAAACCATTTTTTATAAAATTTTACTTTGCGAATATTAAAATTGCGTTATATTTGCAACCGCATTGTGCGAGGAGGTGCCTTAGCTCAGTTGGTAGAGCAATGGACTGAAAATCCATGTGTCCCTGGTTCGATTCCTGGAGGCACCACTTTAAAAACCCACTTATTTTAAGTGGGTTTTTTTTATATTTCATATCTGCATTATGAATTACAATTAATTAGTTAGATATTTGTGAAGAACAAAAAACTATAACAAAAGCGTGAGTCCTTTTCAAATCAAAAAAAACAGCTCTTTGTATTCAATTGTGAGTCTTAGTGTACTGCTTGGATTTCTAA
>JAURPF010000131.1 GCA_030835325.1 Flavobacteriaceae bacterium
ATCGGGACCTACAGCATCAGAATTTAGTGAAGATTTTAACGTCACTGTAGAAATCGATCCTAGCTCAACTGCTATAGAAGGTGTACACTACAGACTAGACAGTTTTTCTCTTACACTAAGTTCATCAGGAAACTATATTGACAATCTACCACTAACAGTAATTACAGATGGTATAGCACCTCCTTTAGATGTAAATCCAAAGTTGAAATTAAACATTATTGAAATTTCAAACGGCACTGTAAAGCCTAACGGAAGAACTAGCAGTATCGATATCACTATCGAATACTTATGCTACTCGCCTATCACAGGAAAATACAGTACATCTGATGCTGCATATTGGAGAATTGGTTCAAACAATGCAAGTGCTTCTTCATGGCCAGAAGAAACTGAAATGATCTACATCTGTAACGGAGTTTACAGAGTTCTAGAATACTGTGGATTATTTGACGGTAATGAATGGTATTTTGAAGTAGAAACTGATGAGTTCGGAAATGTCGTTGATGGTGCAGAGATTACATATCCTGCGACAACTCCAGATGGAGATCCACAAATGTTAAATGATCAGCCTTTAATTACTTGTGAACTAAACGCTTCAGATTTATCAAATGTTGGATGTAGTAGTTCAAATTATGTTTCTATAAACGGCGATGATGTAACACTATATATGTCATTTGGTTACTTTACTGCAGGATCAGGTTCAAGAGAGTTTTATCAAGAAATGAATAAAATTAACTAAAAATGAAAAAAGATGAAAAAATTAAAATATATAATAACTTCAGTTTTGGTTGCGGGATTATTAATAGGCTGTGATGCCGAGTCTCCAGAACAAGATTCTAGTGCCATCGGTAGTACTGATAGATACCCAACACCAACATTTACTTTTAACGGCGGTGAATTAGTGGCCAATGAAGGTTTAGAAACAGTGTATACATGGACTGTAACTTTAGATAAAGCAACAGACAGAGCTGTAGAATTTAACTTTGAAGATGCTGGAGGTACAGCAACTATCGATGAAGATTTCATAGTTACTAAAGCATCGATAGCTGCCTATGATACAACAGGAACACTTACATTAACTGTAATAGCCGATACGACTCCCGAAGAAACGGAGACAATTAAGCTAAAAGCTAACAGTGGTACTGGCTTAGGAACTAAGTATTTGGTAAATCCTGATACAGAATATCCAACATTTGAAGCAACAATTGAAAACTATACTTCTGATCAAATCACTGCAGTATTTGATTGGGATACAGATTTAATTTTTGATGGTGATCCTTATTCAGCATGTTCATATGTAGATATAGACGTCTATGTTACTCAATCCCCTGAATTTAGCTGGGCAGACGTAATTGTAAATTACGATGCAGCTTCAAGCGATTGTCCAGAAGATTTTGACATCAACGCATTGGAAGATGGTACATACTATTTCTGGTCAGATCTTTGGACAAATGTATACGCATCACTTTGGGAACCAGGATATATGCCAATTACCACTACAATTTCTCAAACGGGTGTAGTATCTTATACATTCGAACAAACAAATGCTGAAGCATACGCTCGTGAAAGTGGAAGTGGACCAAATAACTTACTTATGAAAGTAGTTATCAATGGTGGTGAATGGACAGCAACCAAAAACTAGTTGAAAAACTCAATACTCTTATAATCCTAAAAACCCCGCAATTGCGGGGTTTTTTTATAACGAAGAATTAGCCGCTATTGTCGTCCGATTTCTTACTTTTGCTATATGGAAAAAGAAACCAAAATATACGGCCTTCGTGCCATCATTGAAGCTGTGGAAGCTGAAAATACCATAGACAAGGTTTTTTTACAAAAAGGACTCAGTGGCGAATTGTATACGGAGTTAGAAAAAATATTGAGAAAACACAACATCAACGTTTCGTATGTGCCTGTTGAAAAACTAAACCGAATGACTCCGCATAACCATCAAGGGGCAGTGGCCAACATTTCGCCAATTGCATTTTACGGTTTGGAAGAATTAATAACCTCAGTCAAAGAAACCAAAAAAAACCCATTGTTTCTTCTCCTAGACCAACTCAGTGATGTGCGAAATTTTGGAGCCATTATCAGAACTGCCGAATGTACTGGCGTGGATGGAATTATCATTCAAAAAAGCGGTGCTGCTCCAATAAATGGAGATACCGTAAAAACAAGTGCAGGTGCCGTATTTAACATTCCCATCTGCAAAGTAGATCATATTAAAGATGCCCTGTTTTATTTACAAGCCTCTGATATAAAAGTCATTGCCGCCACAGAAAAAACAGAAAATACTATTTTCGACATCGATTTTAAAGACGGTTGTGCCATTATTATGGGTTCTGAAGATCGTGGTATCAACCCTTCTATTTTGAAATTAGTGGACAACAAAGCAAAACTCCCCATGCAAGGCAGTATTGCCTCTTTGAATGTTTCTGTAGCTTGTGGTGCTTTTCTTTATGAAATTGTAAGACAACGCCTCTAAATATCTTTTTCTTTATAGTTATAACGCACTTCTAAAGAGCTGTCTGCCGTATGATCTTCTTCTTCTGACATTTCTATAAAATTACCCTCCGCGTCAAACTGTTGTAAAAAAGGATCCTCTGATTCATCATAATGTTCCTGTTCCCATACATATTTGGGAGGTTTGGCAATGGACGTCTTGAAAACTAAGGCGAATATAAACCCCACCAATAATCCTGATAAATGGCCTTCCCATGACATATTTTCTTTGATCGGAAAAACATACCACAACATACTACCGTATAAAAAAATAACTAAAAATGAAAGTGCCGTAAGGCGATAATGTTTAGAAAAAATCCCTTTAAAAAGCATAAAACTCATAAGTACATAGATAAGACCACTTGCGCCAATATGGTAACCAGCACTTCCTATACCCCAAGTGAAAAGTCCTGAAAATAAAATTCCTAATAAAATAACCTTCCACGCAATTGGACGATAAAAATAAAAAAGAGCTGTTGACAACACCAACAAAGGGGTAGAATTATGGTATAAATGCTCTAAACTCCCATGGATAAAAGGACTAAAAACAACACCTCTCAAACCTGATATTGTTCTTGGAAATACACCCAAGGTATTGAAGCGGTATCCAAACCGAATTTCAATCCAAAATACAATCCAAATCAATAACACAAACGCTATTGGATAGCCAATGACACCTGTAGAAAATCGAAAGGGTTGTTGTGGATTCATGGTTATAAATTTACTAAACACCAGCAAATAACCCGCCAAAAAATGGCGATATGTTAGAATGTCAGATTTATATAAAAAAAAACTTTAGTTTTGTAGGATGAATGCACCCTTAGCAGAACGCTTACGTCCAAAAAAACTGACCGATTACATCAGTCAATCACACCTTGTTGGATCTAACGGAGCGTTAACGCAAGCATTAAAACAAGGATTGATTCCTTCCATGATTTTTTGGGGCCCTCCTGGCATCGGAAAAACCACCCTTGCCACCATCATTGCTACCGAGTCCGAACGTCCTTTCTATACCTTAAGTGCTATCAGTTCTGGCGTGAAAGATGTGCGGGAAGTCATTGAAAAAGCCAAAACTGGAGGTGGTTTATTTACGACCAAAAACCCTATTTTATTTATAGATGAAATTCATCGTTTTAGTAAATCACAGCAAGATTCACTGTTGCAAGCCGTGGAAAAAGGATGGGTCACACTGATTGGAGCCACCACAGAAAATCCAAGTTTTGAAGTCATCTCTGCCCTCCTCTCTCGTTGTCAGGTTTACACTTTAAAACCGTTTGATACCAGCGATTTAGAGGCGTTGCTAAAACGGGCTATTGAAACCGATGAGCTCCTTTCAAAAAAGAACATTAAACTCCTAGAAACCGAAGCCTTACTGCGATTGTCAGGCGGGGATGCTCGAAAATTATTAAATATTTTTGAATTAATTGTCAATTCAGACAGTGCCACCAATGTAACCATTACAAATCAATTGGTGTTAGATAAGGTTCAAAACAATACGATTTTATATGATAAAACAGGCGATCAGCATTACGATATTATTTCGGCCTTTATTAAATCCATTCGTGGGAGCGACCCAAATGGAGCCGTCTATTGGTTGGCACGTATGCTAGAAGGTGGCGAGGACGTAAAGTTTATTGCACGACGCATGCTTATCCTTGCAAGCGAAGATATTGGAAACGCCAACCCAACGGCAATGGTATTAGCCAATAGCACCTTTCAATCGGTCTCAGCAATAGGCATGCCCGAAAGTCGTATTATATTAAGCCAATGTGCGACCTACTTGGCCTGCTCGCCAAAAAGTAATGCAGCCTATGCCGCAATCAATCAAGCAATTGATGTTGTGAAAAACACCGGGAATCTTGCAGTACCCCTAGACATTCGAAACGCACCCACTAAATTGATGAAAGATTTAGGCTATGGTGAGTCTTATAAGTACGCTCATAATTACGACCTGAATTTTGTGGATCAAGAATTTTTACCCGAAGGAATCGAAAATACTCGATTTTACAAACCTGGAAACAATCCCCGTGAAAATGCCCAACAAGAATTTTTGAAACAACGTTGGAAAGACAAGTATAGTTCCTAGCGTTGAATGTTCAAGGCTTCAATAGTAGTTTTCCCATTTTCAATAGATTCACGAACCCAACTTTGTCCGCGTTTATAAATAATTCCTTCCATCCCTTCAATAATATAAACATTCTCAAAGAGTGTTGCGTGCACGGAATATTTAACCGTTTTAGAATCACTATTTATAAAATCATAGCCCGAGTTGGTTTGCTGAATAATCAAACCCGAAGCCACCTCAACAGCCGGAACTGATGGGGCTTGTGGTTGTTCAGAGACGATTTCAGATGTGGGTTCAATAGGCGTGATTTCTGGTGTTTTAGGCAAAACATTCCTACGATCTGCCGGCTCATAAGCATAATTAAATTCACTTAAAGTAAAAACATCTCGAAGCGCTTCATGGTAGGCTTTCTGATAATCCTTAAGTTTGGATTTTCCAATTTCGGAAGAAAAAACAACCGTATTTTTACAATTGGTCAGTAGCAATTGTAGTTTTGTTATTAATAATCCTTTTATCTTAACCACATTTGCATTCAGTAGTAAACAATTGTTTTGAGCTAAATCCTTTGGGTAATTATCCGATTTATTCAGCACTGTAAATCCATTCTTTGTTAACAGATACTTTGTTAAAGAATTCAATTGATATTGATCATTTGATTTTAAAAAATCAAATTTATCTGGTACTGAAACGTATTTATAATCATTGATACTCAATTGAGCCCATAAACTTGTAGTGGCGCTCAATATTAGAAGAAAAACACAAATTTTAGTTTTCATAATTTTTAAATATATAGTTAAAGCCTAGTTGTAAAGATACACTTTGTGATTTAGCTAAGTTTTGATATTCCAATAAATTATCAGCCATAATATAAAACTGCAGAGGTCCCAGAGCGGCAGACATGCCTAGTCCAACATTAGAAAATGAAAAGGCATCTACTGTATAGGTCGTCTTTATCTGAAGGTTTTTATAAAATTTTCTAAAATAAAATAGCGATAAAGCCCATTGTAAATGATTGGGACGATTCATTGCAAAGAGATGTGCTCCTACTCTATTTTGAAAGGTTGGATCTGATTTATCAAGACAATTACATTCTTTATTTATTTTTCTTCCAAAGTTATAACTCACCGAACTATTGAGTTTTAGTGGTCGCCATTTTGTGTACGATATTGTGGTGCTATCAATTTCAACTAAATTATCAAAATCACTGCTAACCTCATTCCAGTAATCTTGAGCCGTTAGTCCCGATGTAATTTCTGGAAATACAGCTTGAATCCCATCATACTCTAGATACTTATCTAAAATATAATTTTTAACATCCTTAGAATAGTTGATAAAACCAATGTCTTGAAGACTGGCATCAATCGTCCATTCTGGTGCGGGCTGATGGGTAAATCCAAGATCAATCCCAACGCCTAGATTCCCGCCAAATAATAAGCGTTTTTTTAGAATCCCTAATTCATCATTAACTTCAGGTTCACTTAGAAAAGAAATTCCAGATGTATGTAAGCTCATGTCTAGATCAAAGATATGATTCAAATTATTATTAGCAGTCGGAACCGTGATAAAGGAACCTTGATTTTTTGTTGAGGACAGTTGTACAATACTAGAATAGACTTTTCCCCTGATTCCTAAGGTCCATTTAGAGTTAATTTTTTTATTCAACCCTATATGAAATACAGATAACACTTCGGCACTGACGCTCAACTGACCAAAATCGAAACGCCTGTTTAAATTATTGTAATTGCCTTCATTAGCTAGGACTGCATAATCCTTTGGGAAATAGGAAAATATATCGGATTCTTGATACATTCCAAAGGATATAAATAACTTTTTTTCTAAAGATGTTTTTACAGAAAATCCTGCTGAAAAAACATCTAATTGTTGATTAAATCCCACAAAATCTTTTGAATCCATGCTATAAGCAACCTCTCTTAGTTTTTGATTAAAATCTCTTCCATCGTCAGCAAAAATATCAAATGCAGAAAATCCAGTGATTCCAGCATTTAAATGAATATGAGAAAGCAAAGGAATCCCGACATATCCACGGAAATCGACTTGGCCTCCAGGGTTTAAAAGAAGCTGTTGTGGTACTTCATTAAATCCATATAGAAGCTGCTTGTTTTGTGCATGTAGGGACAAAAATACACCTAAAAAGAAAAACCACTTCATGAAGATATTTTTAAATAGAAAACTCCTTTGGATGCGAAGAGAATACTTCCTTCAGAACCAGAAGTTAAAACAGAGCTCGTAGGAGTAGAAATCAAAGTGAATGTAATATTCAGTTTATGTGTAGATTTTAGAGCTGTTAAACTCATGTTTTCAAAAACTTCTATGTGTTCAGTAAACAGAGGGGTATTTGAGGGAGAGTTGTCTATATCTATTGAAAACGTATGTTGAAGCGCATCTGCGTTGTCATAAAAATCAACCTTAATCTGAAAAGCTTTGTTAATACTATTCGTGATTCCAAAAACTAGTTCTGCTTTTATCAGGTTGTCAATACTAAACCCTGAGTTAAAAACATCAAAAACAACTTGATCAGAGATGAAGGGCAATTCAGTCCCTGAGGAATCAACAAAGGATGCAGCTGGTTCTTGAGCATTTACTAAATTAAGTTCCACTGTAGGATATAAAATAAGCGCATCATCTTGTTCAAAATCTGTATCTTTGATACACGATAAGCAAGTTCCTAAAACAAAAAGTAAGGATATGTGTTTTATAAAGAAAGATTGTGTTTTCATAAATAAATTAGGTTTATAGTATTCTTGGAACGAAAAAATTACATTTTTATTTTTTATATATACTTTTTTAATTCTAATAAATGATCTACACAAATAATATCCGCTGCTAAAGTTTCCTTGTGATAATTAAAACAAATCGCTTCCATCCCAAAATTAAGAGCACCTAAAACATCTGCCTCTAGATTATCTCCTATCATCAAACTTTCTTCTGGGGTTGCTTTGGCCATTTGAAGTGCATGGTTAAAAATCTTAGGATTTGGTTTCTTGACGCCCACCATTTCAGAGTTGGTCACTGTTTGAAAAAAATGATCAATATTCGATTGGTTTAATTTTCCATGCTGAACCTCTTTGAACCCATTAGTAATGATGTGAAGTATATAGTTTGGTTGCAAGTATTCTAAAAGTTCAATCGTTCCAGGGAATAGGTGATTAAACGTTGGTAAATGCAAAATATAATCATCTGACAATTTATGGATAATTCTTGTGGACACTTCTATATCTAATTCTTTAAAGGCATCCTTGAGACGGGCAAATTTCAAGCTCTTTTTATCAATCTTCTCATCTCGATACAGCTTCCAGTACCGCAGATTGATAGGCACATAAACCTCCAAAAAAGAATTCAAATCAATATCCAAACTATTTAATTTAAATATTTTATCAAAAGTCAATGCGGAGTTTTTATCAAAATCCCAAAGGGTATGATCGAGATCAAAAAAAATATGTTTTTTATGATGAAATGTCATTTGAGCAGTCTAATATTATATTAAATAAGGCTTTGAAATCGGACCAACGTTTAAAGGGGCTAAACGCATAGTTGTGAAAAATAAATGTAAACCTTCCATTGACCTTTTTCACTTCTGAAATGGCTTTTAGCAAAGTTTCTTTTTTATCTAAAAATGAGGCGTGTTTAAGCAGCACAAAATCCATCAATTGGAAAGGGTGAATCATCAGGGGTGTTTGAATTTCATAATCTAAATCATAAAACAAAAACGGGGTGCAAGTACCCGCTCTAAATCCAATCGAATCTGGATACCCCATTGTATAATCTGCATTAATCTCAAGATCAATAAAATTTCGATAAGTCGTTGGTAAATTCACTTTAGAAAACGATGAACGTGCCGAGGTGGTCACGGAGTTTACAATTGCATCCATTTGTCGTTTTTCTGATTTCATGACATCAATAGAGTCCAAAGCCATATAAGAGGCTTTGATTCCTACATTACAATAATCAGCAACCGCTTTAATCAAAGAAACAAACTCCTTTTTATTGATGCTGATATTATTATCATAAGTCGTTAATTTTCCGATTATAAAAAATACATTGAACTTAGTTTGTGTCGTTTTTTGACGGTTTATAATCCATTTAAAATTGTCATAGGGATCTTTTTTAAATCCAAACAACACTGGAAAACGTTCGTACAATAACTTAAACCGAAACCGAAATAAATCAGATCCAATCCCGCCTATAGTTCTTAAAAATCCTTTATTTTTAAAATAATACGCGACAGGCACATCAATCACGGGATTAATTGAAAACTTACGAGAATAAAACTCATAATGTGGATACTGCACTTGTAGGGCATCTTTAAATTTATAAGCCCATATATCAATCACAGGTTGGTGTAAAAATCCCGATTTAAAGGCTAAACTTTCTTCTTTGGTAAAACGCCCATAACTATCTTTAACATGCGGTAAATACTCTTCATATCGACTTAACAAATAAAAGGCTGCAGAGAAAATATCAAAAGGAATGTGGCTTTTTTCACCACTACTAAAAAAGCATTTAGTCTCCTCCCAGATCTGAACATTGAGCTCTAAATCCGACAAACCTTGTTCTAACAAAAGTCCATTACTTCTGACAAAAAACTCACTTCCTAAGGGCTGAGCTCCATATGACATTTTAAGATTATCATGGGCTATAAACTCCTCAATTACATTTGTAAAAGAAACAGGAATGTAGAGAATTCTTGTGCAGATTTGTTTAAAAACAAATTTGAGTCTAGGAGTAATTTTAGAAGTGTAAACTAACAGCATTATATTAAGCGTTCATCGGCAAAACTAAAATAGGTCTTTTCTGTGACAATTATATGGTCTATGACTTTAATATCTATACTTTCTGCTGCCAATTTAAATTTTTCCGTTAATTGGGTATCCGATTTACTTGGGATGAGGGATCCAGAGGGATGGTTATGTACCAAAATAATAGCGACGGCAGAATGCTCTAGTGCCTGCTTCATAACAATACGAACGTCCACAATAGTACTTGTCATTCCTCCTTTGCTAAGCTGTGTTTTAGCTAAAATTTTATTGGAGTTATTGAGGAATAAAACCCAAAATTCTTCATGAGAAAGATGTCCCAAAAGCGGATTCAAAATCTCAAATACCGATTTACTTGATGAGATTTTATCCAATTCTTTTTGATGGGTTTCGCGACGACGATAGCCCAGTTCCATGGCAGCCGCAATTTTAATGGCCTTTGCTTCCCCTATTCCTTTGAACTTCATTAATTGAGTGATTGACAATTTCCCAACGCTTTGTAAATCATGATCAACACTTGCTAAAATTCGTTTGGATAAATCTACTGCCGATTCTTGTACCGATCCAGAGCCAATTAAAATCGCTATTAATTCTGCATTGCTTAAAGATCGGGGGCCTTTATCTCTTAATTTTTCTCGAGGACGGTCGTCTTGAGACAAATTTTTTATGGAGAATGATTTGGGGAACATTGTCATAAATTTTAGAAGTTATTTTTTTTAATTTAAAACTCAATTTGGGTCAGAAACCTTATTTTTAAGAGCTTCGAAGTCCAAGTTACCATAACTTCCAGAACTCATGAGCAATACTGTTTTTTGAGCAAACTTTAAGGAATTTATATAGTTTTTAAAAGGAATAGGATCTGTAAAAATAGTCAAGTCTTCACGTTCAAAAGCAGTTTCGATTTGAATTTTACTTACCGAATCTAATTTTTTTATTTCAACGGCTTGTGGTGAATAAAACACCACTGCTGTATCTGCAGCATCTAAAGTACCCTTGTAATGTTCCAGAAAAGTTGCATTTAAACTGCTATACGAATGTAATTCTAAGCAGGCAACTAGGGGGCGGTTTGGATATTGGGATTTAACGGCTTCTGTAGTCGCTTTGACCTTACTTGGAGAATGTGCAAAATCTTTATAAACTACACAATTAGCATTTTCTGCTACTTTTTCTAAGCGTTTACTCGCACCTGAAAAACTTGAAATTGCTTCATAAAAATCATCCTGATCAACTCCCATTTGTTGGCAAATCCACTTTGAACCTGCAAGATTATTTAGGTTGTGGGCTCCAAAAACTTCAAGCGGAAGAGGGCCTTCTTCTGTGTCTAAATACGTGACCCCCTCTTCAATGGTATGTTTAGGAGTTTGGTATGGAAATTTACGAATTTGATTTTCGCTGTTTTCAACAATTGATTTCACATGAGGATCCTCGGTATTGTAGGAAATACTACCTCCAACTGTGATACTGTCTACAAAAATTTTAAATTGGTTTAGGTAATTTTCAAAAGTTGGAAACACGTTGATATGATCCCACGCAATACCGCTTAATAGTGCAATATTCGGTTGGTATAAATGAAATTTTGGGCGGCGATCAATTGGAGAACTCAAATATTCATCTCCCTCAAGAACCATAAAATCGGCCTCATCGGTAAGTTTTACCATCACATCAAACCCTTCCAACTGCGCACCTACCATATAATCAACTTCGATATCATGGTAATTTAAAACGTGTAATATCATCGCTGTGATGGTTGTTTTTCCGTGACTTCCGCCTATCACTACACGTGTTTTATGTTTGGATTGTTCGTATAAAAACTCAGGATATGAATATATTTTCAATCCTAATTCTTGCGCTCTCAAGAGTTCGGAATTGTCCTCTTTAGCATGCATTCCAAGTACCACTGCATCTAAGTTTTTAGTGATTTTTTCAGAGAACCATCCAAAACTAGTTGGCAACAGTCCGGCAGCGTTTAATCGCGATTTAGAAGGCTCAAAAATAGTGTCATCACTTCCTGTAACTTGCATTCCTTTTTGGTGGAGTGCTAAGGCTAAATTGTGCATCGCAGCACCTCCAATTGCAATAAAATGTACATTCATAGTATACGTTTATGAGAGGTAAATATACGTAATGAGCTTAGATTTCTTTAAGGCTTTAACAATAAAATTGATTGCTTTTCTTTCAATGCAGGTTTAAACTCAGGTGTTAATGAAAGGGCTTTTTCAATGGAGGTAAGTGCCTCAGGAAATTTTTTCTGAAGTTTAAACAACTGTGCTTGAACTACATAAGCAACTTCTAAAGGGGCGTCATCTTTAGATGAAAAATTATCTATATAAACTTGAAGATAATGGTGTCCTAAAGATAGTTGTGTGTCATGAACAACACAGGCTTTAGCAACACGAAAATGCAGCGAATTGTAGTGTGCGTTTAAATGAGTCATATTTGATCCATCTGATTGAAAAAAAGCGAGTTTCTCCAGGCTTTCCAACCCTTTTTTATAATGCCTTTTTGCTAATTCCTCTTGATTTGAGTTTTCATAAATATATGCTTTAGCAAAATATCCATTAAGATCGGAAAACTGTTCTAATTCATTGGCATAAACTAATGCCTTGTTGTAACTCCCTCCTAAAAATCCAGGTAATTGGGTGTATAGTTCTACCATTGCCCAGCGAACCTCTATATGAGTGGGATCTAATTCTGCAGCTTTAAAAAATGATATTTTTACTTTGGAAATTAATCCGACTGCTTTTAATTTAGAGCCCTCTTTTGCTAGTTTCCCCAAAACGCCTCCGTACTTATAATGATATGTAGCATTCTCAGGAGCGATGTCGCAAAGTTGTTCGTAATACGCAGCTGCTCTGTTCCAATTGCTTTGAAAACCATAGGCATCTCCCATCAACTCTAACAACACCAAATTTTGAGGAGTTTTAGATAAATAAAGCTCTAACTTTCGAACCGCTTGAGCGTAATTTTTAGCTTCAAATAAGGAGTCAATTTCATTGGTGTAGTTTTGACCTGTTAAGAACCATGGACATAACAAAATTAGTAAGAATTTTTGCATGCCTTTAGTTTTTTAACGGTTTAAAATCGCCCACAAACTATCTTTGAGTTGAATAATTCCTGTTTGGGATACCGATGAAATAAACAAATAATCAATGGGTAATTCAGCATCTAACTCTTGGGCAAGCTCTGTCTTTAGCTCTTCATCCAACAGATCACTTTTAGAGATCGCAATCAGTCGGTCCTTATCGAGCATCTCTGGATTATAGCGACGCAATTCATCCAGTAAAATATCATATTGTTTTCTGATATTGTCCGCATCGGCAGGAATCAAAAACAATAAAATAGAGTTTCTTTCGATATGACGTAAAAAATAATGTCCCAAACCTTTTCCTTCTGCAGCGCCTTCAATAATCCCTGGTATATCAGCCATCACAAAGGATTGGTAATCGCGGTATTCTACAATCCCCAAATTTGGTTTTAAAGTCGTAAACTCATAATCGGCAATCTTTGGTTTTGCAGACGTAATTACGGAAAGCAATGTTGATTTACCTGCATTTGGAAATCCAACCAAGCCTACGTCTGCTAAGATTTTGAGTTCGATAGTCACATATTTTTCTTCCATTGGAAGTCCAGGTTGTGCATAGCGTGGAGTTTGGTTTGTTGAAGATCTAAAATGCCAATTTCCTAAACCGCCTTTGCCCCCTTCACAAAGAATGACTTCTTCATGGTTTTTAGTAATTTCAAAAAGGAATTCGTTTGTATCTGTATCTCTAAGAACCGTTCCCAAAGGGACGTCAATATACACGTCTTCTCCGTCTGCTCCTGTACTGCGACTTTTACTGCCGCTTCCTCCGTGACCAGCTCTAAAGTGGCGTTTAAATTTCAGATGGTGTAACGTCCAAAGGTGTTCATTTCCACGCACAATCACATGGCCTCCCCGACCTCCATCACCTCCATCGGGACCTCCTTTTGTGATGAATTTCTCACGATGAAGGTGTACAGATCCCTTTCCCCCCTTACCAGAGCAGGCAAACATTTTTACATAATCTACAAAATTACCTTCAGTCATCTAATGAGTTTTATGTTACAGCGTATTAATGACTGTATTCAATCGGAGCGTAATATCTTCTACAGATCCAACGCCATCCACGCCAAAATACTTATTGTTGGCCGCATAATACGACTTTAATATAGCGGTTTCAGCGTAATATATTTTTATTCTATTTCTAACGACCGTTTCATTAGCATCATCTGCTCTTCCACTAGTTTTACCCCTTTTTAGAAGGCGTTCAACCAAAACCTCATCGTCTACTTCCAAAGCAATCATAGCACTGATTTCAGTATCATAAGAACTCAAAAGCGTGTCCAAAGCCTCGGCTTGTAATACATTTCTGGGAAATCCATCAAAAATAAATCCTTTTGAATCTAGATTTTTAGCGACTTCTGCACTTAGCATGTCAATCGTAACTTGATCTGGAACCAACTCGCCTTTGTCCATAAAAGACTTGGCTAAAGTTCCTAATTCGGTTTCATTTTTAATATTAAAACGAAACACATCTCCAGTTGAGATATGAATCAAACCATAGGTTTCTTTTAAAAAAGCGGCTTGTGTTCCTTTACCAGCGCCTGGAGGGCCAAATAATACTAGATTTTTCATTTTTATTTAAACTTTTTAAAATACAGACTACAAAATTGGGACATACTTTGTCACTAAAATCAAGCTACAAAGATAATCATTTGTTAAGGTTTTGATTCGTTTTGATGGCCGATTTTAGTGTTCGATTTCATTTTTAAGTGTATTTTTGTCATGAATTTATAAAATCATTCAAGAAAATCTTAAAATGGAGTATTTTTCATCAAACTTCAAGCTTGGTATTTTAGGTGGAGGTCAACTCGGAAAAATGTTACTTTACACAACCCGAAAATTTGACATTTATACCTGTGTTTTAGACCCCAGCACAGAAGCTCCTAGCAAACTTGCCTGTAATGAGTTCTTTGAAGGAGATTTAATGGATTATGACACCGTTTATAATTTTGGGAAAAAAGTAAATATCCTCACCATCGAAATTGAAAATGTCAATGTCAATGCTCTCAAAGCACTCGAAAAAGAAGGAATAAAAGTGTTTCCTTCTGCAAAGACATTAGAAACCATTCAAAATAAAGCAAAACAAAAATTGTTTTATGTCGATCATAATTTACCCACAGCTGCTTTCAAAAGGTTTTCCTTTACCAATGAAATTTACACCGCCATTGAACACAGCAGTATTGAGTTTCCATTTGTATGGAAAAGTGCTCAGTTTGGTTATGACGGCACCGGTGTGAAAATTGTACGCTCAGTCGATGATTTGAAAGACTTACCAAATGTAGAGTGCATTACCGAAGATCTTGTACCTTTTAAAAATGAATTGGCTGTAATTATTTCGAGAAATGAAAAAGGAGATGTAAAAGTATATCCTGTTGTAGAGATGGAATTTCATCCAGAGGCAAATCAAGTGGAATATGTGTTATGTCCCGCAAGAATCTCAAAAGACATTGCAAAGAGAGCAGAATTAATTGCACTAAAAACATCCGCCGCATTTGAACACGTGGGACTTTTGGCCGTTGAGCTGTTTCTCACAAAAAATGATGAAATCCTGATTAATGAAGTTGCTCCTAGACCTCATAACTCTGGACACCAAACCATAGAAGCAAGTTATACCTCCCAATTCGAACAACACATTAGAGCAATTTTGGGATTACCAATGGGCAGTACCAAAAACAAACTATGCGGTGTGATGGTTAATTTGGTAGGTGCTGAAAATAATACGGGTGAAGTCCTTTATAAAAACATAGAAAAATTAATGGAAATGGAAGGTGTGACACCACACATCTATGGAAAGAAACAAACACGTCCCTTTCGCAAAATGGGACATGTAACCATCGTTAATTCTAATATCGATACTGCACGCGCAATCGCACAGAAAGTAAAACAAACAATCAAAGTAATAAGTAACTAATATGGCACAAGTAGGAATCATTATGGGAAGCGACAGCGACATGCCTGTCATGAAAGAAGCAATTGCAATTCTAGAAGGATTTGACATCCAATTCGAAGTGGATATCGTATCTGCGCACCGAACCCCCGAAAAGTTATTTGAATACGGGTCAAAAGCACATCAGCGTGGATTGAAGGTCATCATTGCCGGAGCTGGAGGTGCTGCACATTTACCTGGAATGATTGCCTCTTTGAGTCCTTTACCAGTCATCGGAGTCCCTGTAAAATCTAGCAACTCGATTGACGGATGGGACTCTATATTATCCATCTTGCAAATGCCTGGAGGGGTTCCTGTGGCAACCGTTGCTTTGAATGGTGCTAAAAATGCGGGCATCTTAGCTGCACAAATTATTGGCGCTTCCGACAATTGTGTTTTAGATAAATTATTAATTTACAAAGAAGGAATGAAAGCTAAAGTCATGGAGGCATCCAAGAATATTAATTTCTAAGTTTTCCCAAAATATCCCTATGAACGTACTCGATACGCGTTTTGAAACGCCTTACAATACCGCACCTTTTTCAAAAATTAAAACAGAGGCCTTTTTACCTGCATTTGTAAAAGCGATTGAAAGTGCCAAAAATGAAATTAGTCAGATTGTTGAAAATAAAGCAACCCCTTCATTTGAAAATACAATTGAAGCCTTAGAATTCTCAGGAGAGCAACTCGATCGTATTTCTAGTATTTTCTTTAATTTGAATGCCGCAGAAACAAATGAAGAAATTCAAAAAATAGCTCAAGAAGTATCGCCACTGCTAACTGAGTTTTCAAATGATGTGGCTTTAAACACAGTGCTTTTTGAACGCGTTAAATCAGTTTACAACAACAAAGAATCACTTTCATTAACGGAAGAACAAAAAACTCTTTTAGATAAAAAATACAAAGGATTTTCTAGAAATGGTGCCAACCTCAACACCACACAAAAAGAGCTATTACGTGCTATTGATAAAGAGCAAAGTCAACTACAACTTACCTTTGGAGAAAATATTTTAGCTGAAACAAACCGGTATGAACTTCTAATTTCCAAACGGTCAGATTTAGACGGACTGCCTGAAGGTGCCATTGAAGCTGCCAAACAACTGGCAGATGAAAAGAACAAAAAAGGTTGGTTGATTACTCTTGACTATCCGAGCTATATTCCATTTATGACTTATGCTAAAAATAGAACCTTACGAAAAAAACTTGCACTCGCATTTGGACAAAAAGGGTTTCAAAATGATGCTTTAGACAATCAAGCCATTGTGTTAAAAATTGCACAGTTACGTTACAAAAGAGCACAACTTCTGGGCTACCAAACACATGCGCATTTTGTATTGGAAGAACGAATGGCTAAAACACCAGAAACTGTGCACACTTTTTTAGAAGACCTCTTGGAAAAAGCACTGCCAGCTGCCAAAAAAGAATTTGAAGAACTGGAGCGCTTTGCCAAAAAACTAGACGGTATTGAACGTTTGGAAAAATGGGATAGTGCTTATTATTCTGAAAAGCTAAAACAACAACGCTTCAATTTTGATGACGAACAATTAAAACCTTACTTTAAATTAGAACATGTCATTGAAGGAGCTTTTGAGGTTGCCAAAAAATTATTTGGATTACAGTTTAAACAAACAGATGCAATTGACACCTATCACAAGGAGGTAATGACCTACAAAGTTGAGGATTCAGAACAAAACTTAGTGGCCATTTTTTACGCAGATTTTTTTCCGAGAGCTGGCAAACGCAATGGCGCTTGGATGACCTCATTCAAATCACAATATGTAAAAAACACAGTAAACGAAAGACCACACGTATCCATCGTTTGTAATTTCACAAAACCGACTGCCACAAAACCATCTTTATTGACGTTTAATGAAGTGACCACACTTTTTCATGAGTTTGGACACGCTCTTCATGGAATGCTAGCAAACACTGTATATCCGAGTTTATCAGGAACTAGCGTAGCATGGGACTTTGTAGAACTCCCAAGTCAAATTATGGAAAATTGGTGTTATGAAAAAGAAGCGTTAGCACTCTTTGCTAAGCATTACCAAACGGGTGAAATCATCCCTATGGATCTTATTGAAAAAATAAAAGCAGCTTCTACATTTCAACAAGGAATGCAAACGCTTAGACAGTTGAGTTTTGGGTTATTGGACATGAGTTGGCACGGAATTGACCCAACTCAAATAACAGATGTAAAACAGCATGAAACCGCTGCCTTCTTTGAAACTCAATTGTTTCCGGATGTCCCACAAAATTGTATGTCAACAGCATTTGCACATATATTTCAAGGGGGCTATTCATCAGGATATTACAGCTACAAATGGGCCGAAGTTTTAGATGCAGATGCGTTTGAATATTTTAAAGAAAATAATCTTTTTGACCCACACATTGCTAAAGCTTTCAAAACACATATATTAAGTAAAGGAGGCACACAAGACCCATTGGAATTGTATGTTAAATTTCGAGGACAAAAACCAAAATCAGAAGCCTTACTAAAAAGATCCGGTCTTTTGAATCAGAGTTAAAATACCCACAAAAAGAAGAGCTAAAACAGGAATAGATTCTACCCAAAAAGCAGCGTAATATTCTCCTTGTTGTTTCTTACTTTTAGCCAAAAATACTGCCGACAGAGCTCCTATAAAGCATACCAATAAAAAATTATTTTGACTGAATTGATCTTTTAAAAACTCTAACAAAATAGAATCCCCTATCAAAGCATATCCTATAATCTTAGTGTTTTTAATTCCAATTTTTTGTGGAATGGTTGAAAGGTGAACTTGATCTTCGTCTAAATCGCGAATTTCAAAAGGAAGCATCAAAACAATAACTATAAATGTACGTTGTACCACTAAAATCCAATGATTCATATTGAGGGCTAGTTTGGATTCTAAAACAGCTAATACCACCGTTGTCATCGCCCAAACCACTGCAATAATATAAATTTTAACACCCCCTATTGACCTTAAGTTTTTCGGAGTCTTAACTCCCATAGGAATTGCATAGAAAAAAGTGATCAATCCTAAAAACACAAAGATAATTTGACTGTTTTGCTGCAGTTGAAAAAATACAGACACAAACCCTATCAAACTCAAAACAGACACCAATTGAATGTATTTTAATCGAGTTGTAAGAGAGCGGTAATAAAACTTTGTGAAACCAAAATATTTGACAAAATTATAGCCTACAACAGACGCACAAAAGACGGCAACATATAAAATTATTGGATTATTAAATTCGAATTCATACGCTGTTAAAACACAAAAAGAAAGCACTGCAAACGCAACATGCAAACTACTATTTATATAAAAATCAAGGAAGCTCTTAAAACGAATCATAAAACAAAAATAAGTAAACTGTTAATAACCCTTTTATTTGTTTGATAACTTTAATTTTTAGAAAATTAAATCTTTATTAAATTCCTTAATTTTGCTATCTATTTATGAATCTTGTACGATGAAAACAGATGTATTTGCCGCAAGGCATATCGGACCAAAAGAAGCACACTGCAAAGAAATGCTACAGTTTATTGGGTCAAATTCTATCGATGAATTAATCCGTGAAACCGTTCCCGATAACATTCGACTCCAATCTCCCTTAAACTTAGAAGCGCCTTTAAGTGAGCAAGAATATATTGAACACATTCATCAGCTCGCCTCAAAAAACAAGGTCTATAAATCTTTTATTGGAATGGGCTACCATCCTTCCAATCTTCCAGCGGTTATTCAAAGAAATATTTTAGAAAATCCAGGTTGGTACACAGCTTATACACCCTACCAAGCTGAGATTGCTCAAGGACGTTTAGAAGCATTGCTCAATTATCAAACCATGATTTCTGACTTGACAGGAATGGAGCTTGCAAATGCCTCATTATTGGATGAAAGTACGGCAGCAGCTGAAGCAATGGCACTCTTATTTGCAGTCCGTCCAAAAACGCAAGTAAAAGCAGACACAGTAAAGTTTTTTGTTTCGGATGAAGTATTACCACAAACACTATCTGTCTTAAAAACGCGAGCAACTCCGATTGGAATTGAACTTGTATTAGGGGATGCAAACGATTTTGATTTTTCAAAAGATTTTTTTGGGGCGCTCCTTCAGTATCCAGGAAAGTCGGGTGTGATTATGGACTTGAATAGTTTTATTTCTAATTCGAATCAAAATGATATTAAAGTAGCGGTTGCTGCTGATATTCTTAGTTTAGTTCTTTTAGAAGCTCCAGGTAAAATGGGTGCAGATGTCGTAGTAGGCACCACGCAGCGTTTCGGAATTCCGATGGGTTATGGAGGGCCGCATGCTGCCTATTTTGCAACAAAAGAAATATACAAACGATTTATTCCTGGTAGAATCATTGGAGTCACTAAAGACATGGATGGTAATCGTGCTTTGCGAATGGCACTCCAAACGCGCGAACAACACATCAAAAGAGATCGGGCAACTTCCAATATTTGTACTGCACAAGTATTACTGGCGGTTATGGCAGGAATGTATGCCGTATATCACGGACCAGAAGGTCTTAAATATATAGCCAATAAAATTCATTTTACAAGCGTTGCTTTAGCGGAAGCTCTAGAAGGTTTAGGTTTTAAATTAGTACATAAGTCCTTTTTTGACACCGTTCAAGTTTGTGTTACAGAGAATTCTAATCTCAAAACTAAAGCAGAACAAAAAGAAGTTAATTTTTATTATCCAGACGAAACAACCGTTTCAATCTCGATAAATGAAACAACAACGCTCTCAGATCTTAATCTGATTTTGTCGATTTTTACAGAAGTTTACAAGAAAGAAGCCACTGAAATTCCAGTACTGGATTCAACCATAAGAATTCCAGAAACTGCACAACGTCACTCTGATTTCATGACCAATGTAATTTTTAACAGTCACCATTCAGAAACAGAATTGATGCGTTACATAAAACGTTTGGAACGCAAGGATTTGTCCTTAAACTTTTCTATGATTTCATTGGGATCTTGTACGATGAAACTCAATGCTGCAGTAGAAATGCTGCCATTAAGCTGGCCAAACTGGGGGAATATTCACCCGTTTGCTCCACTAGATCAAGTGGAAGGATACAGAACTGTACTCTCTAAACTCGAGGCTCAGCTCACAGAAATCACTGGGTTTGCAGGAACGTCTCTACAACCAAACTCAGGAGCACAAGGTGAGTTTGCTGGATTGATGGTCATAAAAGCCTATCATGAATCTAGAGGCGATCAGCACCGAAAAATCTGTATCATTCCATCCTCTGCACACGGAACCAACCCTGCAAGTGCTGTAATGGCAGGTATGAAAGTGGTGGTAACAAAATCATCTGAAAACGGAAATATTGATGTGGAAGATTTAAGAGAAAAAGCAACACTCCATAAAGATAATTTAGCGGCCTTGATGGTCACCTATCCTTCCACACACGGAGTGTACGAATCTGCAATTAAAGAAATTACTCAAATCATTCATGACAATGGTGGACAGGTTTATATGGATGGCGCAAACATGAATGCACAAGTAGGTCTGACAAATCCTGGAAATATTGGTGCCGATGTATGTCACTTGAACCTTCACAAAACATTTGCAATTCCACATGGTGGTGGAGGTCCTGGCGTTGGCCCTATCTGTGTTGCAAAACAATTAACACCCTTTTTACCAGGAAACCCTCTGATTAAAACAGGAGGGTCAGCAGCCATTAATTCCATTTCAGGCGCCCCCTTTGGATCTTCCATGGCCTGTTTGATTTCCTATGGCTATATCAAAATGCTAGGAGCTGAAGGATTAACCAACTCAACAAAAATTGCGATCCTTAATGCCAACTATATCAAAGAACGTCTTCAAGGGCATTACAATACATTATACTCAGGAGAACAAGGACGTGCGGCTCATGAAATGATTATCGACTGTCGCAGTTTTAAAACAAAAGGTATTGAAGTAGTGGACATTGCAAAACGATTGATGGACTTTGGGTTTCATGCGCCCACAGTTTCATTTCCTGTCGCTGGTACTATGATGATTGAACCTACCGAAAGTGAAGGAAAAGCAGAAATGGATCGTTTTTGTGATGCTATGATTGCGATCCGGAAAGAAATAGACAATGCTACTAAAGACCAACCTAACAACCCACTGAAAAACGCACCGCACACACAAGAAATGCTCACCAAAGATGTATGGGAATTTCCATACAGTAGAGCCGTCGCTGCATTTCCATTAGATTATATAAAAGAAGATAAATTTTGGCCGTCTGTCCGTCGTGTAGATGACGCCTATGGCGATCGAAATTTAATATGTACATGTGCACCAATAGAAGCATATGAAGAAGCCTAATACACACATTATGAATATCAAAATTACAGGAGTCGGGAGTTACATTCCAAAATTAGTACTTAAAAATGAAGCCTTTCAACAACATTCATTTTTAAACATCGATGGATCTGAAATCCCATCCTCTAATGAGGTAATCGTAAAAAAATTCAAAGCCATAACTGGCATTTCCGAACGTCGCTACGCAGAAAACCATCTAACAGCTTCTGATTTAGGGACGTTTGCCGCTGAAAAAGCCATTACCGATGCAGGTATCGATCCTGAAACTTTAGACTACATCATTCTTGCCCATAACTTTGGAGATGTCAAATCGGATTCTATTCAAAGTGATATTTTACCCTGTTTAGCCGCTCGTGTCAAAAACAGTTTAAAAATAAAAAATCCAAAATGTGTGGCTTATGACATTCTTTTTGGATGCCCAGGTTGGGTTGAAGGAGTCATTCAAGCACAAGCATTTATTAAAGCAGGGATGGCAAAAAAATGTTTAGTCATCGGAGCCGAAACACTTTCAAGAGTGGTCGATCCACACGACAGAGACTCCATGATTTATTCAGATGGAGCTGGCGCTACCATTATTGAAACAACAGAAGAAGATGGTGGAATATTATCACACGAATCTGCTTCTTACACCCTTGATGAAGTTTATCATTTGTTTTTTGGATGTTCCAACAACAAATCTTTAGAGGAAGACACACGTTTCATTAAAATGTATGGACGTAAAATTTATGAGTTCGCTTTATCAAATGTACCTGCAGCAATGAAAACATGTTTGGACAATAGCGGTATAGACATTAAGGATGTGAAAAAAATATTGATTCATCAAGCCAATGAAAAAATGGATGAGGCCATTGTAAACCGATTCTACAGACTTTACAAAACACCTGTCCCTGAAGGCATTATGCCGATGAGTATCCACAAATTAGGAAACAGTTCTGTTGCAACCGTTCCAACCTTACTAGACCTCATCAAAAATGGTCATATGGAAGGTCATGAACTGAATAAGGGAGATATTGTTATATTTGCTAGCGTCGGTGCAGGAATGCACATCAACGCTATCACCTATAAATACTAATATGTACGCCACTAATTTTCCTAAGAAACGTTACAAGTACACACTGAAATTCCTCAAGCAACACATTTTGCCAACAGAAACTATTTTGGATTTAGGGGTTGAAAATCCGTTTTCTGAACTTTTAAAAAAAGAAGGCTATACCGTAAGCAATACTTTCGGAGAAGATTTGGATGTTGATACGACCACTATTGAAACTCATACTTCTGATGTTGTGACCGCTTTTGAAATTTTTGAACATTTGCTCTCCCCTTTTACGGTTCTAAAAAATATCAAATCCAAAAAACTAGTAGCCAGCATCCCTCTCAGGTTGTGGTTTGCTTCTGCTTACCGAAGTAAAACGGATCCTAGAGATCGCCATTTTCATGAGTTTGAATCTTGGCAATTTGATTGGTTATTAGAAAAAGCAGGATGGAAAATTATTGCTACTAAAAAATGGACGAATCCTACCAATAAAATTGGATTCAGACCTTTGCTTCGTTGGTTTACTCCGAGGTATTATATTGTTTATGCCGAAAGAATTTGAGGTTTTATATTGTAATACCTGCCCATAATGAAGCTGATTTTATTGGCAAGACACTCCAATCGCTTATAAATCAAAGTTTACGTCCTACCAAAATTGTGGTAGTGGACGATCATTCATCTGATGAAACAGCGTCCATTGTTACGGTTTTATCCAAACAATACCCATGGATTTCCTTGGTTTCAAACAACTCCTCCGAAGCACACTTGCCGGGTGGAAAAATTATCAATGCTTTTTACAAAGGCTATGAATCCTTAGATTCGGAATATGATGTTATTTGTAAATTTGATGCGGATTTAATATTCCCAAAAAATTATTTAGAAACTCTTGTTCAGCACTTTTCCAACAACACAAAACTTGGGATGTTTGCAGGGCATTGTTATATAGAACAAAATGGAAGCTGGGTGTTGGAAAACCTAACTTCCAAGAACCACATTCGAGGGGGATTGAAGGCATACAAAAAAGCATGTTTTTCGGATATTGGAGGGCTCAAAAAATCGATGGGATGGGATACTATTGACGAATTATTGGCACTTTATCACGGTTGGGAATTTGAAACAGACGCCGCTTTGCATGTCAAGCATCTGAAACCAACAGGTGCAAATTATAATAATAGTGCCAAATATTTACAGGGAACTGCCCTCTATAAAATGCGCTACGGATTTGTTTTAGCCTTTTTATCCGCCTTAAAACTAGCTTTCAAAAAACGTCGAATCACTCTTTTATGGGATTATATCTTAGGCTATATCAAAGCGTCCTATAAAAATGAACCCTTTTTGATTAATGAAGATCAAGGAGCGTTTGTAAGAGCGTATCGTTGGAAAAATATCAAGCGTAAATTTAACCTTCTACGTTAACCATCCAATTCAATTCGTCAGGTAGGGTTCCAATTCTAACGCCATTGATAGTGTCCAAAACCAATTGCCCCACAGGACTTGAGTCCGAGACATGAATGAGCGAATCTTTATATCCAATCTCCTGAATCATTGCAATACCCACGGCAGTACCAGTTCCAAATGCTTCTTCTAATTGACCGTTATTTGAGGCTTCAATAACCTCATAGATTGTGATGGGTCGCTCTACTACTTCATGGCCTTTGTGGCGTAAAAGATCCATCACACTCATCCTTGTAATTCCTGCTAAAATTGAACCATCCAAAGACGGGGTAACAAATGTGCCATTAATCTTAAAAAAGATATTCATGGTGCCTACTTCTTGGATGTACTTAAATTCATTGGCATCTAACCAAAGTACTTGATCAAATCCTTTGGATTTAGCAATTTCGGTTGGAAGTACAGCAGCTGCATAATTTCCTGCAGCTTTAGCTTCACCTGTACCGCCGTGTGCTGCACGAATAAAAGTGGTCTCGGCATACAAACGAATACGGTTGGTATAAATCGGTTTTGAGGGAGAGGCCATTACAATAAATTTATAAGAAGTGGCCGCACGCATTCCTATAAAGGCTTCATCAGCAAACATAAAAGGACGCAAATACAGTGCACTTCCTTCATGCGGAGGAATCCATTTTTGATCCAAATGTACCAATTGTTTCAGGGCATCTACAAAGAGAGTTTCAGAAAACTCAGGCATCCCCAAACGACGGGCGCTAAAATTAAGACGTTCGGCATTTTTTTCGGGTCGAAATAATAAAGGGGTTCCTGTTGCACTGAGGGTTGCTTTCATCCCCTCAAACAAGGCTTGTCCATAATGTAAGGCCATACAGGCTGGGTGCATTGGAATCGTTCCCATCGGGGTTATTCTGGGGTTTTTCCATTGCCCGTCTTCATAGTCACATACAAACATATGATCTGTAAAGGTGCGTCCTAAGGCAATGGTGTCAAAATCGAGTGTGTCAACTTTTGACTCCTTAACTGTGGTTATTGAAATTGAGTTTGACATCGGATGTGAAGCGTTTTAAGAATGAGGTTAAGAAATTAAAGGGCCGTTATTTATACTTTTTTAATTGTGTTTTAGTGACATCACTTAGAACCAAATGGCCACTAATTGAGGCTCGTTCTTTTAATAATTCACTCCAATCTTCGGTACCTTTCCAAAAGATTTCTTTAAGCTTTTGAAGGGCCTCAGGATTGTAGTTACACAATTGTTCTGAAAGTTGCTTTACTTTAGAGTCTAAACTTTCTATTGACGGACAAAGTTTCGTGAACAACCCTTTTTCTTGTGCCCATTGCGGCGAGAAGAATTGAGTTGCTTCTAAACTTAATTGAGACATGGCGCTTAATCCTATTTTACGGGTGACAGCGGGTTCAATCACAAAAGGACCAATTCCAATAGTAAGTTCACTTAGTTTGATTTCTGAAAGAGTTGTTGCTATACAATAATCGGTCGCAGCTGCTAATCCAACACCTCCTCCAACTGCCTTTCCTTGTACACGACTAATCGTGATTTTAGAACAGTTGCGAAGGGCGTTAATCACATTTGCAAAGCCTTCAAAAAACGCAGTGCCCTCTTGTGGATTTGAAATTGCCATCAATTCGTCAAAACTTGCCCCTGCACAGAATGTACGATCGCCTCCACTTTTTAAGACAATAACCGAAATAGAAGGATCTAATCCGGCAGTTTCAATTAAATCTGTAAGCGTTGCTAACATCGTAGCTGGTAATGCATTGTGAGGTGGGTTATAAAATTCAATATAACCGACTTTATTTTCGACATTTAGGTGTACGTAAGAAGCTGACATATTGCATGAATTTGTTTAGGCTAATATACTAGAATTTTAGGGTTTTAGCTATCTCCTTAAAACTTCATAAACGGAAACTGTGTTTCCAAGACTTGCGCCCTCTTAGCTAAGGTTGATAAAAATGTAGCATGTTCTGGAGTCAATGGATTAAACGGTTTGTGAGCAAACCCTTTTTGTAGTTGATTTACTTCTTGCATAATGGGGTTTGCATCCGAATGAATCCAAATGGATTTAAATTTTTTCCAGATATAATCGATAGCAATAGGGTTTGGGTGTACCATGTCTTGTTTATAAAAACGGTAATCTCGAAGCTCATCCATCATCAACTCGTAGGAAGGAAAGTAGTATGTGTTTTCAGTTGTGTTTATTACTGAATGAAGTGCTGCTATGAGATGGGCTTTACTTTGGGTGTTTTCAGCAAAACCATCTTTAAGGTGACGTACAGGTGAAATAGAAAATAGGACTGATACGTTGGGATTAAACGCTTTTAGAATTGAAAGAATGGCATTAAAACTGTCCTCCAGTTTTTGGACGCTCAAAATAGATTTTTCAAATTCCTTTTGGGGCTGTTTATGGCAGTTTGCAACAATGCTGTTTGATTCAATATGTTTATAAACCCACGACGTTCCGAATGTTAAAACGACATGCGAAGCAGTCTTTAGTTGATTTTGAGTTGATTTCAAAGCCGTGTTTAGATTCTTCAAAATTTCGGACTTTGATATTGAATTCAATTGCGAATGGGCTTGAAAACTTTGCCAACAACCATTACTAAAAAAAACCTCTTTTTCAGTATATGAAGTGTTGTGATGTGCTCTTGTAAGTAATTCTAAAATCGCAATAGGATGAAACAACACACCCAAGGGGTTTACCTCGCTTTGAAATTTATAATATGAAAATTTCTCCGCGATATTTTCGGCAAAACAAGAGCCCAACAACACCAATTTTGAATAGTAATTGATAGTGGGTGCTTGTTTTTCTATAGGAAGATGTGTTTGAAGCTTCACCTAAAAAAGATTATACGATGTAAGATTTGGCTTTTTCTAAAGCCTCTTGCAATCCTGCTGGATTTTTTCCACCAGCAGTGGCATAAAACGGTTGACCACCACCACCTCCTTGAATATAACTCCCAAGTTCACGAACAATAGTTCCTGCATTTAACCCTTTGGAAGTTACTAATCCTTTGGATACATAACAGGACAACAATGCTTTCCCTTGTTGTTTTGCACCAAAAAGCAGCACTGCATTATCAAACTCTTGGCCTATTTCAAAAGATAAATCTTTAATACCCGTAGCATCCAAATCGACTAACTTTGCTAGGAATCGAATTCCATTAATAGTTTCGATTTCTTGTTTCAAATTTCCTTTCATAGACGCTGCTTTGTCTTTTAAAAGGGCTTCAATTTGTTTTTTGAGTTTTGAGTTTTCAGATTTAAGATCATTCAACGATTTGACAGGGTCAGTCGAGTTATTGAGAGCCAATTTAATTTGATCAAAACTCGCATTATTTTGAATATAAAATTCTTTTGCTGCATCATTTGTAATCGCCTCTATACGACGAATTCCTGATGCTACAGTACCTTCTGACTTGATTTTAAAATGCCAAATGTCGGCGGTATTCTTAACATGAGTTCCTCCACAAAGTTCAATCGAATTCCCAAAACGAACGGTACGAACTACATCTCCATATTTTTCACCGAAAAGTGCTATTGCTCCTTCTGAAATAGCTTGTTCCATTGGGACGGCTGACTGCACTACTCGGTCTAATTTGCCTTCAATTCGTGCATTTACAAAATTTTCAATTTGTTTAAGTTCTTCAGATGTAACTTTTGCAAAATGAGAAAAATCAAAGCGTAAATATTTCGAATGTACAGCTGAACCTTTTTGTTCTACATGAGTGCCTAAAACCTCTCTCAAAGCCTGATGCAATAAATGGGTAGCGGTATGGTTGCATTCGGTGCGGAATCGTTGATTTACATCCACTACTGCTGTAAACGTATCTGTAAGGTTATTCGGTAAATTTTTTGCAATATGAACCGCTACATTATTCTCTCTTTTCGTGTCGAGAATATAAACAATATCTCCGTTAGCGGCTTCTAAATAGCCTTTATCACCTACCTGACCACCACTTTCTGAATAGAATGGTGTGAGATTAAACACCAGTTGATATTGCTCTCCGTATTTTGCGGAAGTAAATTTTCTATATCTTGTAAGTTTAACAGGAGATTTTAACATCTCATATCCTACAAATTCTTGCACATCATCATCAATTATGACAGTCCAATCATCTGTTGAGACTTCGCTGGCTGCTCTGGAACGTGTTTTTTGTTTTTGAAGTTCTTTTTCAAATCCAACCGTATCTAGAGTCAGGTTTTTTTCGCTTAAAATTAGTGCGGTTAAATCTACAGGAAATCCATAAGTGTCGTACAATTCGAAGGCTTTATCACCAGACACTTGAGTGCCTTTGGTTGTTTCGATAATACGGTCTAACAACACCAACCCTTGATCGAGGGTTCTTAAAAAGGAAGTTTCTTCTTCTTTAATTACATTTTGAATTAGTTGTTTTTGTGCCAAAAGTTCTGGAAAAATAGCTCCCATTTGTTTGGTTAGAACAGATACCAATCGGTACATAAATGGCTGTTTCAAATCCAAAAATGTAAATCCATAACGCACGGCACGTCTTAGGATTCTACGGATCACATACCCCGCCCCAGTATTACTAGGCAATTGTCCGTCTGCTATAGAAAATGCTACGGCTCTAACGTGATCGGCGATCACACGAATTGCAATATCTTGTTTTAATTGTTCCCCGTAATCCACTCCCGAAATGGTTTCAATTTCTCGAATAATAGGAGTAAAAACATCGGTGTCGTAATTTGAGCTTACATTTTGAAGCACCATACAAAGACGCTCAAATCCCATACCTGTATCAATATGTTTATTTGGCAACGGTTCTAAACTTCCATTAGCCTTGCGGTTAAACTCCATAAAGACCAAGTTCCAAATCTCAACGACTTGAGGGTGGTCTTTATTGATTAGTTCTTGCCCCGTTACTTGATTTTTTTCTTCATTGGAACGAATGTCCACATGAATTTCGCTGCAAGGTCCACAAGGTCCTTGTTCTCCCATTTCCCAAAAATTATCATTTTTGTTTCCCATCAAAATACGGTCTTCAGGAATCAACGTTTTCCAGAACTCATAGGCTTCGGAATCCATTGGGGTGCCGTCCTCTTTACTTCCTTCAAATACGGTTACATACAAAATTTCTTTGTCTATTTTATAGACTTCTGTCAATAATTCCCAAGCCCATTCAATGGCTTCTTTTTTGAAGTAATCTCCAAAACTCCAATTTCCCAACATCTCAAATAGGGTGTGGTGGTAGGTGTCATAGCCTACTTCTTCCAAGTCGTTGTGTTTGCCTGAAACTCTTAAACATTTTTGAGTATCGGCAACCCTATTATTTGGAGGCGTGTCTTGGCCAAGAAAAAATGCTTTGAAAGGTGCCATTCCAGAATTGACAAACAACAGAGAAGGATCGTCCTTAACAACCATTGGAGCCGATTGTAAAACTTGGTGTTTTTTGGATTCAAAAAAGGTTAAAAATTGAGATCTTATTTCTTTAGATTTCATGCAAAAATGTTAAGCTTAGTGTAATAATTTGTTTTTAATTCGAAACAATTTATATATTTGTTAAAAAGGTTCCCTTTAGTTATATGATAAAGAATCTAATTTCCAACAAAAATAGAACTTTTTAGGCAATGTCTAATGTAAAATATTATTACGATCCAGAAACGCTTACGTATCGTCAGATAATTCGAAAAAAAAGAACCACATTTAAGTACACATTGGCTTTCTTATTAGCTGCGAGTATTTTTGGTTTTTTATTTGTTTTAATTGGAGGGCAATATTTTGAATCTCCAAGAGAAAAAGCATTAAATCGTGAGTTGCAAAACTTAGAACTTCATTTCAATCTTTTAAATAAAAAGATGGAAGAAGTGGAAGCTGTTCTAACGAATATTGAAGATAGAGATAACGCGATTTACCGTCTTTATTTTGAGGCCAACCCAATCCCAGAAGCGCAACGCAAGCAAGGGCTTGGTGGTGTCAACCGCTATAAAAAATACGATGGGTTTAATAATTCGGACTTAATCATTGATGCAAATAAACGTATTGACATTCTTCAAAAACGCATTATCGTTCAGTCTAAATCCCTTGATGAGATTACAGAGCTGGCAAAAGATAAAGAGAATTTCTTGGCTAGGATTCCAGCCATTCAACCTGTCAAAAATGAAGATTTGACCCGTATGGCATCTGGATATGG
The DNA here is from genome assembly GCA_030835325.1 of Flavobacteriaceae bacterium. Classification (GTDB taxonomy): domain Bacteria; phylum Bacteroidota; class Bacteroidia; order Flavobacteriales; family Flavobacteriaceae; genus Hel1-33-131. Next base: position 30,259 of record JAURPF010000131.1, read on the forward strand.
ATACCGAAGTGATCCATTTACTAAGGTTCGTAAATTTCATTACGGAATGGATTTTACCGCTCCTCGTGGTACGCCAATCTATGCGACTGGAGATGGTGAAATTATACGTGCAGACGGTCGTTCATCCGGTTATGGACGTCACATCCGAATAGATCATGGCTATGGCTATGTCAGTTTGTATGCACACCTTTATAAATATAATGTTAAAAGAGGTCAGAAAGTAAAACGAGGTGATCTTATTGGCTATGTAGGTAGTACAGGACGCTCCCAAGCACCGCATTTGCATTATGAAGTCTGGAAGGACAAGAAACGAATTAACCCTATTAATTTTTATTACGGAAATCTGAGCCCCGAAGAATTTAATACGCTCTTAGCGATTGCTTCACTTGAAAATCAATCTTTAGATTAATGTATTTAGACCTTCCTACAAAACGTTATTATCGTATCGGAGAAATCGCAAAAGCATTTAATGTTAATGCTTCTTTGATTCGTTTTTGGGACAAAGAGTTTGAGGCCCTTAAACCAAAAAAAAATGCCAAGGGCAACCGCCGCTTTACACCCGAAGATGTTCAAAATTTGAAGTTAATATATAACTTGGTCAAAGAACGGGGCTATACATTGGAAGGCGCTAAAACTTACCTAAAAGAACAAGACCGAAAATCGCTAGATAATTTTAAAATCATCTCCAAACTAGAAGGGGTGAAAAATGAGTTGATGAAAATTAAAAATCAACTTTAAAATCAAGCAGTTGTAAAGAAATAGTAAGTCTATTTCTTACGCATATAAACTGTTATCGGTACGCCCTGAAAATCATACAGGTCTCTTAGTTTATTTTCTAAAAAACGCTTATACGGTTCCTTAACATATTGTGGTAAATTACAGAAAAATGCAAATTGTGGTTGGGGTGTTGGCAATTGCATAATGTATTTTATTTTAACAAACTTACCTTTCAATGCTGGCGGTGGATAGTTTTCAATAATAGGCAATAAATCCTCATTTAATACACTGGTTTTGATACGCTTGGATCGGTTTTTATAAACTTCCAATGCGGTCTCCATAGCTTTGTAAATACGTTGTTTTGTGAGTGCAGAAATGAATACAATAGGTACATCTGTAAAAGGTTGTATTTGCTCTCGGATATGTGTTTCAAATGCTTTGGTGGTTTTGGTATCTTTTTCAATCAGATCCCATTTATTCACTAAAATCACAATCCCTTTATGGTTGCGTTGTGCCAACCAAAATATATTTTGAACTTGACCATCAAATCCACGCTGAGCATCACAGACCAATAAACACACATCGGCATGCTCAATGGCTCGAACAGATCGCATGACAGAATAAAATTCCAAGTCTTCTTTAACTTTCGCTTTTCGTCGAATCCCAGCCGTATCTACTAAATTAAATTCAAAGCCAAATCGGTTATATTTTGTGTCAATAGAATCACGAGTGGTGCCTGCTATATCAGTTACAATATAACGGTCTTCGCCAATTAAGGCATTTATAAAAGAGGATTTACCTGCATTGGGACGTCCTACCACTGCAAAACGCGGCAAGGTCACTTCTTCTACTTCTTCTAGTTCGGGCAACGCTTCCACTAAGGCATCTAGTAAATCGCCCGTGCCGCTTCCATTGATGCTTGCAATGGTATAATAGTCTCCTAGTCCTAAGGAATAAAACTCAACTGCATCTTGTTCGCGCTTGGAGTTGTCGACCTTATTTATAACTAAAAAAACTGGTTTTTTAACCTTTCTAAGCAACTTCGCAACATCTTCATCCATGCCTGTAACACCCGATTCTACATCGACCATAAAAATAATGGCATCTGCTTCTTCAATCGCAAGTTCGACTTGTTTGTCGATTTCGGCTTCAAATACATCGTCACTTCCAAGTACGTATCCGCCTGTGTCAATTAACGAAAATTCTTTGCCATTCCAATCACTCTTACCATAGTGACGATCGCGAGTAACTCCACTGACAGCATCAACAATGGCTTCTCTTCGTTGAATCAACCGATTAAAAAAAGTAGATTTCCCTACATTTGGACGACCTACTATCGCTACAATATTGCTCATATACTTATAAAATTGTTGCAAAAATAGGAAATATCCTTTTGGTAAGCTCTTTTTTGTGGAAGTTTAAAAAATATATAAATACAAATCTATATCTTTAGAAACTCCTAAAATCTACTATAATGAAAATTAGCAACGAAATTGTCTTAAGACCTCGCTTTTCACTGTCTCTAAACAAAAGTTCAAAACAAGTTTTAGAAGCATTTGAAAGTGCCAAAAATAATCAGGACACAATCAGAATTAATATCTTAGATGTCCATGTGTTTTTGAAAATTCCCACAGTTCAACAGCATTTTTGGACACCTCAACTCCATTTAGAAGTTTTAGAAAACAACCTAACTTCCTGCACAGTCAAAGGAGTCTTTGGCCCTAATCCTAAGGTTTGGACGTTATTTATGTTTTTCCATTTTGTGACTGCCAGTTTATTTTTGGGGTTTGGAGTTTGGACTTACTCCAATTGGTTTTTAGACACTTCATTCACAACGCCACTGCTCTTAATGATTTTGATGATAATTGTATGGATTTCATTGTATGTTGGCGGACGACTCGGCAAACAAAAAGGACTCAAACAAATGCATCAATTGTATGATTTATGAACAGTGTTATAAAAACTAATTAAGATGCTTATTTAGGAGATAATCTGTTTTTTAAGAATTATTATATCCAAAACGCTTGAGTTGGTTTTGATTGGAACGCCAATTTTTATTCACTTTGACATACAATTCTAGGTGGACTTGTTTGCCAAAAAATTTCTCTAAATCTTTTCGAGCCTCTATACCAACTCTTTTTAGAGCCGTGCCTTTATGACCAATAACAATTCCTTTTTGAGTTTCGCGCTCGACCATTATCACCGATCGCATTCGGATAATGTCTTCTTCCTCAAAAAACTCTTCGGTAGCAACCTCCACTGCATAAGGAATTTCTTTCTTATAATGGATCAAAATCTTTTCACGGATTTTTTCATTTACAAAAAATCGTTCAGGTTTATCTGTCAATTGATCTTTGGGGTAATAGGCGGGCGATTCTGGTAATAACTCCAAAATACGGTCAAAAACATTTTTTACATTAAACCCTTCCAATGCCGAAATAGCAATAAATTCTGCATTCGGAACTTTTTGTTGCCAGAGTTGAGCTTGGGCCTCCAATTGTTCTTGGTTAGAAGTGTCAATTTTATTTAACAGCAATAAAATTGGTTTTTTGGAGGCTGTAATTTTATTAAAAAAAGCTTCATCTTTCAACTCTTTTTCGCCAATTTCAACCATATAAATTAAAATATCCGCATCCTCAAAAGCAGATTTTACAAAGTCCATCATAGAACTTTGTAATTCGTAGGCGGGCTTAATTATACCTGGGGTATCCGAAAGAATCACCTGAAAATCATCACCATTTACTATCCCTAAAATCCGGTGGCGTGTGGTTTGTGCCTTCGACGTAATAATGGATAATTTTTCTCCTACAAAGGCATTCATCAAGGTTGATTTTCCAACATTTGGATTTCCGATGATATTAACAAAACCTGCTTTGTGCATTTAATTTTAAATTTTCACAAAGTTACAACCTTCCTTTTAAACTATCTAAATATTAAATACTTAAGAATGTTGGGAGTCACGCATAAAATCTTCCACTTTGTTTACCATAGCACGACTGCCACAAACAAAAGGCACGCGTTGGTGCAACTCTGTTGGACTGATGTCCATAATCCTAGAAAATCCATCACTCGCTTTTCCATTGGCTTGCTCAGCAAGGAATGCCATTGGGTTACACTCATAAAGCAAACGTAGTTTTCCATTCGGATTTTTTGAGCTTTTGGGGTATAAATAAACTCCACCCTTAATCATATTTCGATGAAAATCAGAAACCAAAGACCCTATATAGCGCGACGTATAAGGACGGTCTCCTTCTTCTAATTGACAATATTTAATATAATTTTTGATGCCTTGTTGGAAATGAATATAATTCCCTTCATTCACAGAGTAAATTCTGCCATGCTCTGGAAACTGCATTTGAGGATGCGACAAATAAAACGTACCGATTGCAGGGTTTAAAGTAAAACCATTCACACCTTCGCCTGTGGTATATACCAACATAGTAGAAGTGCCATAAATAATATAGCCCGCCGCCACTTGTTTACTTCCTTTCTGTAAAAAAACTTCTTCTGTGACAGGAGATCCTACAGGGGTCACTCGTTGGTAAATAGAAAAATAGTTCCAACGGAGACATTAACATCAATATTAGACGAGCCATCTAAAGGATCCATTAATACAACATACTTATTTTGGTGGTTCTGGTCGGTACTATTAATCGCGATAAAGCTGTCTTCCTCTTCACTTGCAATACCACATACAATATTGCGATTGACCAAGGTTTGAATAAATTTTTCATTGGCATACACATCCAATTTTTGTTGATCCTCCCCTTGAACATTAGTTTCACCAACAGTCCCCAGAATATCAACCAAACCAGCTTTATTTACTTCATAATTGACCACTTTGGCAGCCAACCGAATGGAATTGATTAACCGTGATAATTCACCTGAAGTGTATTTGAAGGAAGATTGGTTTTCTATGATAAATTCGCCTAATGTTTGATGTTTCTGAGGCATTATAAGTCAATTTTTTTTACAAATATCTAAATTTTTAGACAACTACAAGGTTTTTGTGGTTGTTTTATTAGACAACTTTAAAAGGCTTTTGAGTATCTTTGAATCCGCAAACACAGACAATGAATTATCACATTAGAAAAGCAGTACCCAACGATATGCAACAAGTTTTAGACTTGATTACAGAACTCGCAATTTTTGAAAAAGAACCAAATGCTGTTGAAGTTACAGAAGCGGTCTTAAAAGAAAAAGGCTTTGGCGATACCCCCGAATTTGATTGTTTTGTGGCAGAATCTGATCAAAAAGTGATTGGTATTGCTTTGGTTTACACTCGGTTTTCTACTTGGAAAGGAACTGTCTTACACTTAGAAGATTTGATTGTTTCTGAAAGCGTACGTGGACATGGCGTTGGATCGGCGCTCTTGGATCAAGTTATTATTTACGGAGATAAAAAAGGGGTCAAACGTGTTTGCTGGGAAGTTATTAACTGGAATACCCCCGCTATTGATTTTTATGAACGCAAAGGGGCTCGAGTAATGCGGGACTGGAATGTTGTCCAGTTAGACGAACAAGGAATACAAAATTACATCTCAAATATGAACTAATGCAAATTTTTAAATTTGGAGGGGCGTCTGTAAAGGATGCCCAAGGCGTGAAAAATTTAGCCCATGTTTTAAAAACCGTTGGCTATAGCAATACACTCATTGTTGTGTCGGCTATGGGAAAGACCACCAATGCGATGGAAACGGTAATTGCAAATTATTTTGAGGCAAAACACAAGCTTCAAAGTTCATTGCAAGAAGTTAAAAAGTTTCACAACAACATTCTACTGGATTTATTTGATAATGAATCACACCCCGTATTTGAAACAACTAACAAATTGTTTCAAGAAATCGTCCTCTTTTTTGAACATAACAAATCACCAAACTATAACTTTGTGTACGATCAAGTTATTGGATTTGGTGAGTTGATTTCTACCACAATTATTAGTCATTATTTAAACGAAATTGGCATCACAAACACTTGGTTGGATGTTAGAACGTTTATAAAAACGGATGATTATTATCGAAATTCAAAAGTGAATTGGAACCAAACACAAGGGTTGATTTCAACACGTGTGGATACCTCAAAGTTGAACATTACTCAAGGGTTTTTAGGAAGTGACTCAAACAACTTTACAACCACTTTGGGGCGTGAAGGGAGTGATTATACAGCAGCAATATTTGCCTACTGTCTAAACGCAAATTCAGTGACTATTTGGAAAGATGTTCCTGGAGTTCTCAATGCAGATCCTCGCTATTTTGAAAATGCAGAGTTATTACATCAAATGTCTTATGCTGAAGCTATTGAGCTTTCATATTATGGGGCGTCTGTAATTCATCCAAAAACGCTTCAGCCCTTACAACGCAAGGAAATTCCATTGTTTGTTAAATCCTTTTTAAACCCAAAAAACAACGGAACCAAAGTTGGAAAAGATTTAGCCTTAAACCCAAAAACCCCTTGTTATATTTTAAAACAAAATCAAGTTTTAATCTCACTTTCATCACTTGACTTCTCATATATTGTCGAAGATAACATCAGTCATATTTTTGGTTTGCTACACGATTACAAAATGAAAGTCAGTATGATTCAAAATTCAGCGATCAGCTTTTCTGTTTGTATAGAAAACAACTATGACAATCTGGAGCGTTTATTGTTACATTTAAAAGCAAAGTATAAAGTGTGTTCCCAAAAAGCGGTTAAGTTATATACGATTAGACATTATACCCCAAAAGCGATCCAGGACTTAGAAGCAGAAAAAGAAATTCTTTTAAAACAAATCACGCCAGAAATTGTTCAGATTATAACTAAGTAGGAACTTTTTTAATTCAAAATGATTAAGTTTGTATAAGACCCTAAAAGTATGAGTATTGTAACCTCCAAAGAAATTGCAAAAGCTATTAAAGTTGATAACTATGGATTTATCGGCACCTTTTTTGGTTGGATACTAATGAAAGTTTTAAAGATTTCTACAATCAATAGAATCTACAACAAGAATAAACACAAAAGTGATCTTGATTTTCTAAATGGACTTTTAACTGATTTTCAAATTCGATTTGAGATCCCTGAAGAAGATTTAAAACGACTCCCAAAAGACGGTGCATATATTACGGTTTCTAACCATCCTTTGGGCGGAATAGACGGTATTTTATTGTTAAAATTAATGCTCGAACAACGCAGTGATTTCAAAATTATAGCAAATTTTTTATTACATCGCATCAAACCATTAGTCCCCTACATCATGCCTGTGAATCCGTTTGAAGATCACAAAGACGCAAAATCGAGTCTCATTGGATTTAAAAACTCATTGTTACATTTACAAAATGGGCACCCTCTTGGTATCTTTCCAGCTGGAGAAGTCTCTACCTACAAAGATGGGAAATTGATGGTCGATAAACCCTGGGAACCTGCTGCTATGAAACTAATTCAACGTGCCGAAGTTCCTATTGTACCTATTTATTTTCATGCAAAAAACAGTCGTTTGTTTTATCGCCTCTCAAAATTGAGTGATGACCTTCGAACAGCGAAACTCCCTTCTGAATTATTAACCCAAAAAAAACGTGTAATTAAGGTAAGAATTGGGAAGCCAATTAGTCTAAAAGATCAAAAAGAACACCCTACTTTAGAAGGGTTTTCGGATTTTGTGAGACGGAAAACCTATATGCTTTCTAATACGTTTGAAACCCCTAAAATCTTAACGAATCTTTCGTCTAGTTTAAAAGTAACCAAGTCCCCAAAAAAAATTGTAACACCAGCTCCTAAAGACGCTATGTGTGCAGAAGTTGCCAACTTAAAAGCCGACAATCATCGTCTTTTAAAAAGCAAAAACTACGAAGTTTATTTGGCAACAGCAGACAAAATACCAACCATTTTACACGAAATTGGACGCTTGCGCGAAATTACGTTTAGAGAAATTGGAGAAGGTACCAATAAATCAATTGACTTGGATGTTTTTGATGGCTATTACCACCATATGTTTTTGTGGGATGTGGAAGCCATGTGTCTTGTGGGAGCCTACCGAATGGGCTTAGGCAATGATATTTTTAAAACCAAAGGAATTGATGGATTTTACTTGCATGATTTATTTCGTTTTGAACCCGAACTACATTCCATGATGAGTCAGTCTATTGAGTTAGGCCGTGCTTTTATCATTAAAAGCTATCAACAAAAACCCATGCCACTGTTTCTATTGTGGAAAGGCATTGTGCATACAACACTGCGTTTTCCGGAGCACAAATACCTTATTGGAGGGGTGAGTATTAGTAATCAATTTTCGAATTTCTCTAAATCCTTGATGATTGAATTTATGAAATCGCATTACTACGATCCCTATTTGGCACAATACATTCAACCAAAGAAAGAATTTAAAGTGAAGCTCAAAGATGGCGATAAGGACTTTGTGTTTGATGCCACAAAGGCCGATTTAAATAAGTTCGATAAAATTATTGATGAAATTGAACCTGGTGCCTTACGACTGCCTGTGCTACTTAAAAAATACATCAAACAAAATGCACGTCTCATTGCCTTTAATGTGGACCCGCTTTTTAATAATGCGGTCGATGGTCTAATGTACATTCGTATTGCTGACCTTCCCGATAGCACCGTACGTCCTGTGATGGAAGAGTTTCAAGCGGAACTGGAACGAAAGTATGGGCCTTCCGAGGAAAAATAACTGGTCTCTCTTGGGATTTTAAGTGTTTTGTTTTAGTTTTATAATCCCTTAAACACTTAACCTAGAATTATGACAAAAAAGAAAAGAATTATAAATCTACTGTTCATCGTCATCACTTTTGTCTTCTTTAGATATTTATTCTCTCATTGGGACTGTTTCAAAGAGGGATTAGACGTTTAAAACCCAGAGACCTGTACAAGCAAAAAGGACGGTATTTTGAAATATTGCAAGCACAACAAGCTGTTTTCGAAGACTCGTTTTAAAGAACCTAAAACCGCTCTGCAACAAATGCTTTAATGTACTCCTTAATTTCGGTACGTGCTTTTAGAAATGCAGCGTGTTTTTCTTCGTCCGTTCCAACCAGTTTAGAAGGGTCATAGAAGTTATGATGCAAACGCACCGCATTGGTACTTGGAATAAACGGACAGTTTTCATTGGCATGGTCGCAAACGGTGATGATATAATCAAAATCAACATCTGCATATTCATCCACATGATTAGAAGTATGTTCAGAAATATCAATTCCATCTTCTTTCATGATCGCAGCCGCACCTGGATTAATTCCATGTGTTTCGATCCCAGCACTGTAAATAGTGGCCTTATTGGCTGCAAATTGGTTTAAATAGCCGTGCGCCATTTGACTCCGACACGAGTTTCCCGTACAAAGGACTAATATGTTTTTCATGTATTTATATTTATTGTTTTTCAAAGGTCACAAGCTACATCCATGTAATCATTTTTTGGGTATTACGTTTTGGTTGTGGATGTTTCATAATTATTTTTTTAAAGCACTGTCAATGGGTTCCCAAAGCTCAATTTTATTCCCATCAGGGTCTAAAATCCAAGCAAACTTCCCATAATCAAACGTTTGTATATCGCCTACAATAGTAACACCTTCGGATCTAAGAATCGTTATCAAATCGTTAAGATTCTCTACCCTATAATTGATCATAAAAGGTTGTTTGCTTGGCTCAAAATAAGAGGTGTCTTCCTTAAAAGGAGACCACTGTGTAGAAGCGTCCTTACCGTTTTGATCGGTCCACCAAAAGGTACAGCCATACTCATCAACGGGCAATCCGAGGTGTTTGCCATACCATGCTTTTGTAGCTTTTGAATCTTTGGTTTTAAAAAAAATACCTCCGAGACCTGTGACACGTTTTTTCATCTGTTTAAAATTTTTTGATTTGAGATTCATAAATAGCAATCCATTCCTCTACAGAAAGTTTTGCTGCGAGTTGTCCTATAAGCGCATAAGGAATGGTATCCATATTTTTGAAGCGAATACAGCTTTTTCCCATGTCTAGTTTTGTCGTAGTGTGCTTTGGATATTCTGTAACAAACCAATCGTAAATTTCTTTTTTGGCATACATCCCCATGTGGTACACCGCAATAAAGTTTTTTTGTGATGCTAAGTTCATAAACGGTAATGGCAGCTTTGGATTGCAGTGATATCCATCGGGGTAAATCGTAGATGGCACTACATAACCAAGCATCCCGTAGTTCATACATTCCTGAAATTTTGGATCTATATGATCCAAAATCGTTTGTCTTAGTTTTTGAATCACATCTTTTCGATCCTCAGACAATTGAGACATGTATTCAGATGATGTAAGGGCTTTGGAGTTCATGATTTAGAATGTTAGAGAACTCTAAAACTAATGAAAATAGTTGACAAATTTATCAACGATCGTTTGCGCCAATTTTTGATGGCTTTCAACCGTCCAGCCAGCCACGTGAGGGGATACAATTACATTATCCGCTTTTAGCAAAAAATCCAAAGCGGGAGGAGGTGTGTTAGAAAATAAGGATTCAAATGAAGATTTTTCATATTCCAACACATCCAATCCTGCGCCTAAAATAGTCTTAGACTTAAGCGCAGCTACCAAGTCTGCGGTTACTACACAACTGCCTCGAGCGGTGTTGAGAAGCCAAAAGGCGTGTTTAAACTGACTGATGAAATTTGCATCGATCATTTGAAAGGTCAACTCAGTATGTGGGACATGGAGACTTAAAATTTGGGCTTTTTTTTGCAATGTTTTGAGAGAAACTTGTTGTGCATTTTCATCACCAACATTGGATTTGATATCGTAACAAAGCACCTCAACATCGAAACCTCGTAGTTTTTTTGCAAATGCTTTTCCCATATGCCCATAGCCAATAATGCCAACCGTTTTTCCATCGAGTTCTAGTCCACGATTGGCCTCGCGTTGCCATGAACCTCCGCGTACATCTCGATCTGCGGTATGCAGTTTATTAAACAAGGCTAACAACATGCCAAGGGCATGTTCTCCCACGGCATTTTGGTTACCTTCAGCGGCCGATATGAGTTGAATCCCTTTGGCTTGGGCGTAAACCGTATCGATATTTTCCAGACCAGCACCGACCCGACCTATAAATTTAAGGTTGGTAGCTTTGTCTAAAAAATTGGCGTCAATGCGAAACCGACTTCTAATAATCAGTCCATCATAGGAATTAATTTTGGCTTCTATCGCTTCTTTTGAGCTGGAATAATCTTCGTGATTTGAATGTCCTAAAGCTGCTAATTGTTCAATTAATAGCGGATGATTGGAGTCAACATGTAAAATGTTCATCTTAAATGTTTAGAATAAGTTTTGCAATCGAGAAGTAAATCAATATTCCAAAAATATCATTACTTGTAGTGATAAAAGGACCTGTTGCAATGGCAGGGTCAATTCCTTTTTTGTGAAGAAATAGCGGAATGAAGGTTCCTATAATTCCCGCAACAACAATCACAACAACTAATGAGGATGCTATTGCTAAGGCAGTGCGCACATCTTGTTTCCAAATCCACACAAAGACAAATAAAAACAAGGCTAATATAATCCCATTTAAAGTGGCTAAAAACATTTCTTTTATAAGGCGTTTATTGACACTTCCTCTTACCTCATCATTCGCCAAACCTTGGACGATAATTGCTGAGGATTGAACACCAACATTTCCTGCCATGGCGGCAATTAAGGGGGTAAATAATAAGATCAATGGGAAGTCATCAATGATGGTTTCAAATCCACCCATTATTACAGCTGCTCCTACGCCACCCAAAAGGCCTAAAAATAACCATGGTAATCGTGCACGGGTGAGTGCAAGAATGCTATCTTCTGCATCGACATCTTGTGTAATACCGGCAGCAAGTTGGTAGTCTTTTTCTGCTTCTTCAATGATCACATCTACAATATCATCAATGGTAATACGCCCTAATAGAACCTTATCATCGTTGATAACAGGAATGGCCTCCAAATCATATTTGGCCATTAACTTAGCGACTTCTTCAGCATCTTCATCCACGTGGACAGAGTCCACTTTTGGAATGTAAATAGCTTTTATTTTGGTTTCGTTATCAGCAATCAAAAGATCTTTTAGCGATAAACGTCCTATAAGTTTTTCTTCTTTATTCACGACATAAATTGAATGTACGCGCTTGACGTCTTTGGCTTGAGCTCTAATTTTTCGTAAACAGCCTGCAACGGTCCAAGTTTCATATACTTTAACAAGTTCTTTGGCCATTAACCCACCTGCTGTGTCCTCGTCATAGGTCAACAACTCTTGAATATCTGCAGCCAATTCCTTGTCATCTATTTGAGCGATGACCTTTTGCTTTCTTTCTGGGGATAGATCGGCCAATACATCGGTTGCATCATCCGAATCGAGTTCTTGAATTTCTTCTGCGATTTCTTTTACAGACAGATTTTTCAATACTTTTTCGCGAACATCATCTTCTAATTCCGCTAAAATATCAGAAGTTGTTTCGCTATCCAAAAGTTTAATGACGTAGGTGGCTTGATTGAGATTTAAGTCATCAAGAATTTCGGCAATATCCGCATAATGCACGTCTTTTAATTGCTCCAAAACGGCCTTATCGTCCTTAGAATCTATGAACCCGTTAAGGGCATCGATTAGGGAGTCGGTAATTTCAAAAGGGATATGTTCCTTAGTTTCTTCCAAAATTAAATTGGTTATTGATCCGTTTCTATTGCTACTGTCAAATCTATAAACGCTTGCACACTCAGTTGTTCTGGACGTTTGTCAAAGATAGTATTTGCTTTTAAATTATCCGATAAATTATACGTTTTTAAGCTATTTCTCAATGTTTTTCGACGTTGCTGAAAAGCAGATTTAACGACTCTAAAAAATAATTTCTCATTACATGGCAAAGAATAATCGGCTTTTCTGGTAAGTCGCAACACTCCAGACTCTACTTTTGGAGGTGGTATAAATACAGATGGAGGCACAGTAAATAAATAGTCTGCTTTGTAAAATGCTTGAACCAAAACTGATAATATGCCATAAGTTTTACTACCTTCTTTTTCACAAATACGCTCTGCCACTTCTTTTTGAAACATGCCTGAAAACTCAGGAATTTGGTCTCTATTCTCTAAAGCTTTGAATACAATTTGAGTTGAAATATTATAAGGAAAGTTTCCAATAATCGCAAAAGGGCGTGTTCCAAATGCATTGCTAAAATCGTACCTCAATACATTTTCTTGAATGATTCGGGGGGCTAAATTCAGAAAATTTGCTTGTAGATATTCTACAGACTCTGGGTCAATTTCAATCACATAGGTTGAAATGGGTTTCTCTAAAATGTACTTGGTCAAAACACCCATTCCAGGTCCAATTTCTAAAACATCTGCATAGCCTTCCAGCGTCAAAGCATCCGCAATTTGCTTTGCAATCATTTCATCGTTAAGAAAATGTTGTCCTAAGTGTTTTTTTGGTTTTACGTTCATTTAGTGCGTGCTTACCTTATATTCATCAATCCATTCCAATTCTGTTCTGAAGGTTAGCATTTTATCTCCAAACTTATGCAGTCCTTCTGCTTGAATCTCGGCGGCATGCAGTTTGTGGTAGGATTCTAAGGCTTCTTTTGAGTAGGCTAGATACTGAATTGAGTAGGTCAATCCTTCAATGGATTCTTCGACCAAAACTTTTGTAAACGTAGCTTTTAAAAAGAGACCTGTTGCCAATACTTTTGGAATGTGTTGTTTGATCCATACCAACCATTCGTCATGAATACTATTTTCAATATTTATGGTTACATTGTAAATTATCATTGGTTCATCTAATTAATTGAATCTCCTCTTAATATGCGGTATTGTTTTCGTGCTTCGACAAAATGAATACTATCTTCGTGGTTAAAGATAATGGTTTCATAATTAAGTTTTGCTTTCTCTATTTGCTGGAGTTTTGTTCTGTATAATTCTGCTAGATAAAAATAGGCATCATCTACCAAAATATCATCTTTATAATCCGTTATAATTCGTAAGTAATTCGCTTCTGCTTTTAAAAACTCATTTTGAGAGGTATATAATTTTGCTTGTACCAATAACGTTTGATCGATAATCGGGTCTGTGTTGTGGTTTTCAAGAATGGAGTCTAATACACTGAGGGCTTCCGTTGTTTTTTTTTGAATATTTAATAATTCTGCTTTGGCGTATAACTTTAATGCCGTATGAAGCGAATCACTCCCTTTGTGATCAGAAATCAAAAGTTGTAATTCCAAGGCATCGTTTGCAGTCAATTGGGAAGTAGAGGACTTTAGGACTTTGAGCTGGGTTTCTGCCCACTCAAAGTCACCTTTGTAATAACTTGTTTTGGCAGCTTTAAAACGGGCTTCTTGTGACAGTGTGCTATTTTTAACACGCATTTGAATCTGCGTATAATAGATCAGAGCCTGATTGAACTTATTTTGAGTTACTAAAATATCGGCGAGTTTCATTTTTAGTTCTGAAGATGCTAAATCTGTTAAATTTACTTTTAACGCAGTTTTTAAAAAAGAGATCGCTGCCTCAGGATTATGATCATAATAGGCTAAAAACTGTGCATATGACAATTGCAACGCCAGCGTTTCAACACCTAACTTATAGGTTTCTAATAGGGATTCGTAGCGCGTTTTTATTTCTTGATATCTGCTAGGGTCAGAACGCTCTAACTGAAGCTCTAATCGACTGCAATTGGCCTGAATACTCAACCGTGTTTCATTAGCATTCTGAATGATAAAGTCAAAAACAGAAAGTGCTGTGTCATACGATTGTGCTTCTTGTGCCAAAAGTGCCAAATTGATCAAACCTTGAAAAGATTCTGGTGTACGTCTATACACTGCCTTTTCTTGTATAAATGCTTTTTTAAAATCGTTTTGTTGCACATAAAGCCAGCTCAACCACTGGTTCCAAAGCGGGTTTGGTTTGATTTGTAATTTTTTTAGTAACACGTTTTTGAATTGCTGATTGTATGGCTGACTGGCATCGTCAGAGATATATTCAGAAAGCACACCCATAACTTGATTTATATAGAGAGGGTTTGTTTCGACATAGTCGAGATAACGTTCCATCATTTTTTCGATATTTTGTTGGGTCGCATACAAGCCCGCTAATTGGTAATAAAAAGCTGCATTGGGTTCTTTTTCCAAACCGATTTCATACGTCTGAATTGCATACTCTATCAATGAATGAGTTTCAAAACGTTGTGCCACCGCATAGACATAATTGGGTTGAATTTCAATACTTTGTACTGCTTTTTTGTAATACAAATCCGCTTGTGTCAATTGATTTTGAAGTTGATAGTTATAGCCCAATTCTACCAAATATTGAGGGTTTTTAAAGCGTTTCATTTGAGCTTCAATTTCTATTTGAGCGGCTTTGTACTGACTGAGTTGTTGATGGCATTCAACCACTTTAAAAAAATAATAAGAATTAGAACGTTGATTATTTCGTAGTTTTTGATACAAGGTTAAAGCTTTTTCAAAGGCACCTTGTTCAAAGTAATCTTTGGCCAATTCTGGATTGACTTGAGCCGATGCAAGAAAACAAAACATACTAAAAAAAAGACAAACGATGGACTTCATCATGGTGTATTTGTAACTGTTATAATTGCCCAGAAATCTTTCGAGGCAATCACTAATCAATCATCGAAAAGCCAGTGTATGGCACTAAAACCTCGGGGATTTGAATGCCTGCATCAGTCTGATAATTTTCAAGTATCCCTGCTAACACTCGTGGCAGTGCCAACGAACTTCCGTTTAGTGTGTGCGCAAGCTCCGATTTGCCTTCACTGTTTTTGAAACGTAATTTTAAGCGGTTTGCTTGAAAGGTTTCAAAGTTAGAGACCGAAGAAATTTCTAACCAACGGTCTTGAGCTGTTGAAAAAACTTCAAAATCATAGGTCAATGCCGCTGTAAATCCTAAATCTCCTGAACAGAGTTTCAAAATACGGTAAGGTAATTTAAGGTCGTCCAGAATTGACTTGACATGTTCCACCATTCCATCAAGCGCTTCATAGGATTTAGAAGGGTGTTCTACACGGAGAATCTCAACTTTATCGAATTGATGCAACCGATTCAACCCTCGAACGTGTGCGCCATAACTTCCCGCTTCTCTACGAAAACAAGGCGTATATGCTGTTAATTTTTTTGGGAGGTCGTTTTCTTGTAATAAAACGTCTCTAAAAACATTAGTTGCTGGCACTTCTGCTGTTGGAATTAAATATAAATCATCGGAAGTTACATGGTACATTTGCCCTTCTTTATCGGGCAATTGACCGGTTCCAAAACCAGAGTCTTCATTAACCAAATGCGGCACTTGAATTTCACTGTAACCCGCTGCGATATTCTTATCTAGAAAATAATTAATTAATGCGCGTTGTAATCGGGCACCTTTGCCTTTATAAACAGGAAAGCCTGCTCCCGTAATTTTATTCCCCAATTCAAAGTCAATAATGTCGTATTTTTTGGCCAACTCCCAATGGGGCACTGCATTTTCAGAGAGGGTTGGAATGGTTCCTGCTCTAAAAACTTCTTCGTTATCCTCTTCAGTAGTTCCAACAGGAACAATTGAATTTGGAAGGTTGGGTATTTTGTACAATAAGGTTTGGAGTGCTTCAGTTGCTACATTCAACTCCTCAGAAAGCACAGCTTTAGAGGCTTTTAGTTCCGCGGTTTTTTGTTTGAATTCATTGGCCTTTTGGGCTTGTCCAGATTTAAACAACTCCCCTATTTCTTTAGAAAGAGAATTCAACTCCGAAGAAATCGTATCCACTTGAGTTTGGAGTCCTCTACGAGATTCGTCCAGTTTTATCACGGCATCAATGAGCGACTTGGCTTCGTTTGTGCGTTTGCTTAAACGTGCTAGGACTTCTGTTTGGTTCTCTCTTATAAAGGATACTTGTAACATGGCTCTTATTTTAAGAAACAAATTTAATCATTTAGAATAAAACAAGAATTGGTTTTACGTCTAAATTGAGTTAGTTTTTTGTAAGCAGAGCTATTTTGGCATAAGCAGCTTGTTGATCAAACTCCAATTGTGATTTTAAAGCCTCTAGCCCCGAAAACTTAATTTCGTCTCTAATCCGATCTAAAAATTGAATCGTTAGACACTCCCCATAAAGGGTTTGATTCAAATCAAAAAAGAAGACTTCCAAAGAAATTTCATTGGCATCACTTACAGTTGGATTGGTCCCAATGTTTAACATTCCATACACCAATTTGTTGTTAATTTTAGATTGCACAAGATAGACTCCTTTTTTAGGAATGAGTTTGTAGGGTTCTTCAATTTTTAAATTGGCAGTCGGAAATTGAATGGTTTTCCCCAGACCTTTTCCTTTAATAACTGTTCCATTGATCATGAAATTATAGCCCAAAAATTCATTGGCTATTTTGATGGCACCATCTCCTAATGCGGTTCTAATTTTTGTGGAACTCACTGCAACATCTCCTACTTCTTGAGCACTGATTTCGGTAACTTTAAATCCGTAAAAAGCACCAAATTCTTTGAGATCATTGATATTGGCGGTACGGTTTCGACCAAAGTGATGGTCGTAGCCCACGATGATGTGTTTTACATGTAACTTATTTACCAGCAAATCACGAACATATTCTAGAGAACTCAATCTTGAAAAATCTTTTGTAAAGGCTTTAACGACCAAATGATCGACCCCTAAATCCTGAATTAAATCTGCTTTTTCATCAATGGTATTAATGAGTTTTATGGAGGGGTCTTTTTGAACTACCATTCGAGGATGTGGAAAAAAGGTCAATACCAGTGCTTGAAGGTGTTCGGTGTGGGCAATATCTACAAGTCGTTTGATTATTTTCTGATGCCCCCTGTGAACGCCATCAAATGTACCTATGGTGACAACAGAATCTTTTATTTGATCGTAATCGGCGGCAGATTTAATTTTCAATAGCTAGTTTTTGGAATTTCAATTTAAAACACGAAGATAAAAAAAACGATGTTATTTTTATCTTTTGATTTTTTTTTAATTTCAGTAGTATTCTAAAAATTGATTTGCTAACCCTATTTGTGATCGATAAGAATTCCTTTGGCATAAAACTGATTTATTGTCGTTATTGTCAAATAAACAATATTATTTCTATATTTAGCCAAAAATTACCCATGAACACAATTACACACTCAAAAACCGTTCTATTGGCTTTCCTATTTTTTATTTCCTTTACTACTTTAGCACAAGATCGTAGTTGTGGTATGGTCGAATACATGAACGAGCAAATGCAAAATCCTGAATTCGTTAAGGAGTATGAAAAGAATCAAGCAAAATTCAGAGCTGCTTTAGCAAATAATCTAAGGTCGAATAGCACTACTTTTAATAGGCTTAATCCTATCATTATCCCTGTAGCTGTTCATTTTCCTGATGGGAATGAATCGGATCGTGCGTGCCTTGAAGCTCTAGCTCAAAATCAAATTGATATTTTAAATGCGGATTTCACTGCTACAAACTCTGATGCCACTTTATGGAACAGTGCAAGCAGCAATTATCCTGGTGTAAACCATGGTGTAGCAAATATTGAATTTTGTATCGCAACTCAAAACCATCCTGCCAACACAGATGCCGAATTAGCAGAAGGAAGTCCTGCAGTTACTATTGGTTACAATTTTGGAAACGGTAATGATTTCGATTCTAACTGGGCAGGTTACATGAACTTTCTAGTTAAAAATATTGGAGGCTCAACGCTTGGTTATTCCCCTTTGGGTGGTAGTATTGCTGCTGGCCAATCTGTTGTAATAAATACCTTTGCTTTTGGCTCGGGTTCAGGGTGTTCAGGCTCAGGAGTGGTTCCTGCAAATGGTTATGACTTAGGAAGAACTGTGACGCATGAGCTTGGTCATTTCTATAATTTAAATCACACATGGGGTTCAACTAATGGCTCATGCAACGAAGACGACGGCATTGCAGATACACCAAACATATCAGGACCAAATTATGGGTGTTCAACTCCAGGCTCAATCGCTGGTTGTGTCTCTGGAGAAAGCGCTTTAACGATGAGCTATATGGATTACGGAGACGACGTCTGTCTTTACATGTTTACTGAAGGACAAACTGATGTTGTAGATGCATATATAAATGTATTACAAAATCAATTCAAACCAAATACTATTTCATGTGGCTCAACAGATCCTGATTTCTTCTTGGTTTCCAATACCGAAGGTGCTATATATAGCTGCCCTACAGTTGGTGATGATGTTGTATTTGATTTTAGTTTTACGACTGTGAATGGTTTCAATACTAATGTTACTTTTTCTGCCACAGGACAACCTAGTGGATCTACTGTGAACTTTTCAGCAGCTTCTCTAAATTCTGATGCAGACTTTACGATGACTGTTGGGAATATTTCAAATACTGCTGAAGGGGATTATATCATCACCGTAAATGGTACTTACGGCCTGATTACTAAAAGTGTTACTGTTAATTTAAACAATAACTGTACTTCAATACAATGTGAAACTACCAGATCTGCGGAAAACTTAGGCTTAGCTATTCCCGATGGAACAGGCCCTAATGTTTACGGACCTGAAGTTACAAGTACATTAACAGTTGCTGATTTAGGAACGATTTCAAGTCTCAATGTTAATGTGGATATAACTCACAGCTTCATAAGTGATTTAGTGGTTGCACTTTACCATCCCGACCAAACCACTTATGCAATATTGTGGGGTAGAGATTGTGACGGTGAGGACGGCTTTGATGTTACTTTTGATGATGAAGGAAGTTCTATCAGTTGTGCAAACCCAACAGTAGGGACTTATGTGCCTTATGAGGCTTTAAGTGTTTTTGATGGAATGGCTACTGCTGGAGATTGGGAGCTTGTTATTATCGATGGCTATAACGAAGATCTTGGAAACCTTAACGATTGGTCTATTGAATTCTGTACTGAATCTTCTTTAAGCACTCCAGACACCTCAATGAGCTTCGAAAATGTAACCATCTATCCCAATCCAAATAACGGTAGTTTTACTCTAAAACTTCAATCCGCAACTGCGAATGAGATCAAAGTAAATATCTTTGATATTAGAGGGCGAAAGATTTATAATAACACTTTTGACAACAATACAAACTTCAAACAAACTATTGAACTAGGAAGCGTTCAAAGTGGCATGTATCTCATGACGGTATCGGACGGTTCTAAACAAACAACCAAGCGTCTTATCATAGAATAATAAATCAACTGTTTAAAATAACATAAAAAAGCTTGCGATTTTGAAATAGATATTAAAGAAGTCTAGGCATAAAAACCTAATGAATTAGGTGCCATTAAATGTATTCATTGCATTTTGAATCCCAGCCATCACATAGCTTTTGATAAATTCGCTGCAATGCTCTAAACGTTCTTTGAGTTTTTCGGTCTCGTCATCCGTCCAATTTCCAAGTACATAATCTACTTGTTTACCTTTAGCAAATTCATCACTAATGCCAAAACGGAGTCTATTGTACTGCGATGTATTCAGCCTATCTTGTATATCTTTTAGGCCATTATGCCCACCTGCACTGCCTTTTGTTTTTAGTCGAAGGGTTCCAAATGGTAAATTTAAATCGTCTGTAATTATCAAAAGATTTTCGTGCGGAATGGATTCTTTTTCTAACCAGTACTTAACGGCTTTGCCGCTTAGATTCATATAGGTGTTTGGTTTTAAAAGTAAAAAGGTGCGGCCTTTAAATTTAAAACTTGCTAAGTCTCCTAGTTTTTTAGTTTCAAAAACAGCAGCATTAAGTTGCGCAAATTTCTCTACGACCTTAAACCCGATGTTATGACGGGTGTTGACATAGTCGGTACCAATATTTCCCAATCCAACAATCAAGTATTTTTTAGACATCTCCTTGGTGGTGTTTGTATTGCTTTTATTTTTAAATAACCAATTATACATATTCCGTAAAAATAAAAAAAGCATTCTGAATAACAGAATGCTTTTTGTAATAATGATTTTAAAAAATGGCTTAAGCATCTGATGGAGCAGCACCCTCAGCTGGAGAAGCACCTTGAGTTGGAGCAGCACCCTCAGCTGGAGAAGCACCTTCAGCTCCTTCAGCTCCTTCAGTTTCTTCTTCTTCTTCTATTTCTGCGATAGAAACTCTAGAACGTTTCACTTGACACACAACCGTATTGTCTGGGTGTAAAAACTTATAAGCATCGTTTGCTAATTGGTCAACTGTAAATTTATTTCCAATTTTGAGTGGCGTAATATCCACTTCAATAAAATCGGGTAAGTTAACCGGTAAAGCTTTCACTCTAAGTTTACGTTTATTTCTTCGTAAAGATCCTCCATTAGCAACTCCTAACGATTTTCCAATGAGATGAACTGGAATGTCCATAGCAATTTCTTTATCGTTAAATAGTTGATAAAAGTCGATGTGTAAAATGCGGTCTGTAACAGGGTGAAATTGAATGTCCTGTAGAACGGCATGAAACGACTCACTACCTAAAGCAATCACAACTGTATGCGCGTTTGGTGTGTATACAAGTTTAGAGAATGCCAATTCTTCTGCTGAGAAATGCACTGGCTTGTCTCCTCCGTATAATACGCAAGGCACGTGTCCAGCATTACGTAAGGCTTTTGTTGCTTTCTTGCCCACGCTTTCTCTTTTCGATCCGTTAATTGTAATTGATTTCATGTATTTATATTTATTGATTTTAATTGTTTTACATTATGAATTTTGAACTAATTGACTCATTTTGGTGCACTTTGTTCATCACATCGGCAAATAAATCCGCACAGCTTAAGACTCTAATTTTTGGACTTTCTTGCGAAACCGGAATAGAATCTGTCACTATGAGTTCCTCTAATTTTGAATTTTCGAGGCGTTCGAACGCATTCCCAGATAAAATAGGGTGGGTACAAATGGCTCTTACACTTAAGGCCCCACGTTCCATCAAGAGGTCGGCCGCTTTTGTTAAAGTGCCAGCGGTGTCCACCATATCGTCGACTAATACTACATTTTTACCAGTTACATCTCCAATCAATTCCATATGAGAAATCACATTGGCCTTAGCGCGTTGCTTGTAACAAATAACCACATCACTTTCCAATGCTTTTGAGTAGGCGTAGGCACGTTTAGATCCTCCCATATCAGGGGAAGCAATGGTAAGGTTGTCTAAGTTTAAACTCTTTAAGTAAGGTAAAAAGATGGTGGATGCAAACATGTGATCCACTGGTTTTTCAAAAAATCCTTGAATTTGGTCGGCATGTAAGTCCATTGTAATGATACGAGTGGCGCCCGCTGTTTCTAGCATTTTAGCCACTAGTTTTGCGGCAATAGGAACTCTTGGTTTGTCCTTACGATCTTGACGTGCCCATCCAAAGTACGGAATCACGGCTGTGATATGTCTAGCAGACGCACGTTTTGCGGCGTCTAGCATTAGCAATAATTCCATTAAATTTTCTGGTCCTGGGTTGGTAGAACCAATTAAAAATACGCGTGTTCCACGAATAGATTCCTCAAAGGACGGTTGAAATTCACCATCACTATAAGTTGATGTAATTACATTTCCCAGAGGAATTCCGTAGGAAGCCGCAATTTTTTTACCAAGTACCATGGAGTTGGTACATGCGAAAATTTTTGGCTCTGGAATTAAATTAGACATGATAGCGTTCTGTTTTTGAGTACTTTAAACTGGTTTTTTAATCGAGGTGCAAATTTAGAAATTTATTTGAACTCTTAAAGGATAAAAGCGACTAATTTTAATAGGATTGAAAAAATAATTTTATAGTTTTGCAATCTACTTAAGCTCAAGTGGCGGAATTGGTAGACGCGCTGGATTCAAAATCCAGTGACTTCGGTCGTGTGGGTTCGATTCCCACCTTGAGTACATATACATCAAAAGCAAGCGTAAATAAAACGCTTGCTTTTTTGTTTTTTTTGGTTTTGATTTTTAATGAAGGAGATCTCAAATAGAAAATAAATAACAAAAAAAGACCTCCTTTATGGAGGCCTTTTAAAATTAAATTGGGTTGGTTAAACCTTAATTCACTAATAATTTCTTTGTAGAAACATTAGATCCTTGTGTCATTTTCACGAAATACATTCCAGGGTTTAAGCTCGAAATATTAAGTTGAGACTGTACAGCGTTTGCACGCAATACTTGTTTCCCTAACATATCATACAATGCAACATCTAAAGCTACGTTTGAATCTGAAGAAAAGTTTACAACTCCTTTCGCTGGGTTTGGATACATTTTTACAGAGTTTGTTGCAAAATCTTCTACGCTAGCAGTTGGTGTATTCCAGAAAAATAAATTATCTAAATAAACTGTTCCGTTTCCTGCTGTCTTAAACTGATTAACACCTGTTAAATCGGTTACTGTGTAATGAGACAATGGAATATCTACGCTTACCCACTCACCTGTAGTAATTCCAATTGTACCAGCAATATCATATGTATTCTCTCCTGTACCATCCTTTATTACAAAAAACTCAAGGGCTGTTGCATCATTCGTATAGTAATCTAAATGTACATAATCCATTGAAGAAACGTCGGTTGCATCGTATAACATACCTTGATAATTCAAATTGGAATACTTTAGCGTATTATTATTACTAGCTCCAAGCTGAACTTCAGTAACTTGAGTAGCCTGACCCCATCCTGGATTGTTATTTGTCAGAATATTTGTTGAAAATGTATCACTATATACAGATACTACGTCAGCTTCCAATTGTGTTGGTGCTGGTGCATCAACAGCTGGAATATTCGCTGTAAAGCTTACTGTTATTGTTGCTGTTGTTGTTCCGTCAGCTGATGTTACTACTACTATTCCTGATCCAGGAACACTTGTAGCATCGGTTACGTCTACTGTTGCATTTGAGTCTGTTGACACTGCTGCAATTGATGGAGCAGTAGTTGTTCCTTGTACTAAATCAACAGTATAGCTTGTAGCCCCTGCTGCAAAACCTGCTATAGTAGTACCATCTATTGTTAGATCACTTAAAGTAACATCTGTTCCTGAAGCTGTTGGCTCTTTCCAAAGATACATATTGTCATACCAAGCATAATTGTTAATATTGGATGTAATAGCAAATTGATTAAGCGCTTCATAGTCAGAAAGATCTACTACAACATCTACTGAGTTCCATTGACCTGCTACTAGAGCTGGTGTAGATCCTGAGTTAAAGTTTACCTCTTTGAAAGCACCTGAGCTCGTTTCTACGAATTTTAAATTAAAAACCTTTCCAATCATATCTGTTTCGGCAGCAATATATAGATCAAAATGCAAGTTAGTGAACGATGTAGCGTCAATTGCTGTAAATTCAATACCTTGACAAGAGTTTGTCTTCCATGCCATAACAGCATTAGCTTCAACAGTAATTTCTGTGACTGAGTTAGTACCACACCATCCAGCATCAAAATTAGTTAATCCCGTTGCGGAATAAGCATCACTGTAAAAAGAAATAACATCACTTGCTTCTCTTGCAGGAGGTGTTGGTGCAGCTGTACTAGGTGGAGTAATCGTAGATTCAGCTGCAGCAACTCCAACAATATTATCAACATAGATTACTCTATTTACAGCTGGAGATAAAAAGTTGTTAGTTGTGGTATCCCAAAGATAATGTATTGCAAAAGCGGCGTAAACTCCGTTTGCTGTAGTTGTATTATCTAACCCTTCGTTAAAGGTTACTGTAATTGTTTCCCATCCTGTACCTCCGTGGGTAGCTGTGGATACTGAATTTGGAGCGCCAGCAACACCACCTTGAGCCTTAGGAG
>JAURPF010000132.1 GCA_030835325.1 Flavobacteriaceae bacterium
AACCTATGTATCTCCGTTTATTGGTCGTTTGGATGATATTTCTACGGACGGTTTAAATCTAATTGCAGAGATTCGTGTTATATATGACAATTACGGATTTGGAACTGAAATTTTAGCAGCTTCGGTTCGACATACAATGCATGTAATTGATTGTGCTAAAATAGGTGCAGATGTTATGACGGGTCCTTTGAGTGCTATTGAAGGCTTGTTACGCCACCCACTTACGGATAGCGGTTTGGCTAAATTTTTAGAAGATTATAAGAAAGGAAATTAAAGAACTAATTTCATATAAACACAAAAGAGCTGAAGGAAACTTCAGCTCTTTTTAATTAATACTTTTTGAGAAGTGATTCAAAGTAAGGATCAAATAAGTCGGCTGTGACGTTTAAGATAACACCTTTAGAATCTACAATCAACACTTTTTTGATATAATTGATTGCCAAACGTTTTTTTGCATAGGAAGGGTCGGCAAAACGGTACTCATTATCGATACTAAACTGATTTCCGAAAATCATATTTTTCCATGCATAGGTGTGCATTGAATTGATGTTAATTGAAATAAAATCAATATTCGAAAATTGTTCTTGTAAGGTCTTAGCCTTAATATGACTGTTTTCAAAATGATAACGACTGGCATTGTCCCAAAAATAAATAACGGTTGTTTTGTCAAATATCGTATTGATATTTAGAGTTTCGTTAGTATGATTGATAACTTCGATCGCTGGCAGTGGATAGCCTGGTTGTAACCCTTGGGCATTTATAAATAATTCTTTAATGTAATTTTTGTCCTTTTCATTGGTACTCTTATCTAAAAAAGATTGATACAAAATGTAACTTTGATCGATGGATTTTGAGTTGGCAATAAAATTTCGTGTGGTATATTTTAATAAATTATTTTTAATCATTGTATTGGTCACTAAGCTATCGATAAGCTCTAACTTTCTGATGGTATAGTCCAATTTATTGTTATCCAACGTAAACTCCTCATTGATTGTGGTCAATTGCTCAATTGCCAAATTGTTGATGTGAGGGAATAAAAAATTATAATAAGGATAAAAATCTTTAAGATCAACATCATTATAAACAATTTCTTTTCTAAAGTCATAAAAACTAGAAGGGAGTTTCTTAAAGTTATTAAAGCTATTAACTCCAAAATGACGGAATGGATACAATTCTTTGCGTGTAAAATAATGGTATTTAATAGTCGATAACGCCACTTTTTTAAAGAGATCAGAATTTGGATTGGTTTTTAAAAAGGATTCTAAATCTTTTGTGTTTTTAGAAATATATGTTTCAATACTCTCATGGTACTCTTCAGGAGACTGGGCAAATGACGCATTGGTATTACGGTTTTCATTTTCTAATTTTAACAAAAGATCAATAAGGTAATTATTTTTTTTAGCCCCGATCCCGTTATAAACAATAGATTCGTCAAAATCATGCGTATTGATATGCATCATAATACTGTCATTTGCTTCCAATAAAATAGATTGATATTTTCCGCCATGCACAAAAGAATGAATCCCAGGTTTGAAGTTGGAGAAATGATGATAAAAACGATTATCGTCATTAAGATACAAGGTGTCTATATTGTTCTGCGTATCATATAAAACCACATAATTATTACTTGGATTGATAATGTTTCCGCCTACAAATACAACATTATTTCCCTTTGGATTTGTTTGGCAACCCAAAAAAAATAAAAACCCATATAGCAGGTGTAATTGTTTCATTTTTAAATCAATAGAGTAATTAACATCTTCAATTTATCAAAAGTAAGCTATGAAATCATTTGTTCTTGTTAAGGCGTTGTTAAATTACAAGTCAGTTTAATTTGATGGATGGTTTGATTTATTTACTTTTGCAAAAAATTATTTTAAGTATGTTATCAGTTTCAAACTTATCGGTTCAATTTGGAAAACGCGTTCTTTTTGATGAAGTGAACACATCTTTCAATTCCGGAAATTGCTATGGAATTATTGGTGCCAATGGAGCAGGAAAATCAACCTTTCTAAAAATCATATCAGGGGTACAAGAACCTACTTCTGGACATGTGCACTTAGAGCCTGGGAAACGCATGTCGGTACTTGAGCAAAATCATAATCTCTATGACGAACATACGGTTTTGGAAACGGTAATTATGGGAAATAAACCCTTATTCAAAATTAAGTCTGAAATTGATGCATTGTATAACGATTATTCAGATGCTAATGCTGAACGTATTGGAGAACTTCAAGTGAAATTTGAAGAGATGAATGGTTGGAACGCCGACAGTGATGCAGCATCTATGCTTTCGAACTTAGGAATAAAAGAAGAACATCATTACACATTAATGAAAGATTTGGATGGAAAACAAAAAGTACGGGTCTTATTGGCACAAGCTTTGTTTGGATCACCAGATGTGCTAATTATGGATGAGCCTACCAATGATTTAGATTATGAAACCATTGCTTGGTTGGAAAATTTTTTAGCCAATTACGACAACTGTGTAATTGTTGTATCGCATGACCGTCACTTTTTGGATGCCGTATGTACCCATATTTCGGATATTGACTTTAATAAGATTAACCACTTTTCGGGGAACTATACCTTTTGGTATGAATCGTCTCAATTAGCTGCTAAACAACGTGCGCAACAAAACAAAAAATCAGAAGATAAAAAGAAAGAATTAGAAGAATTTATTCGTCGTTTTTCTGCCAATGTAGCCAAGTCAAAACAAGCTACAAGTCGAAAAAAAATGATTGATAAACTCGATGTAGCTGAAATTCGTCCCTCTAGCAGACGTTATCCAGCCATTATTTTTGAACGCGATCGCGAAGCTGGAGATCAAATTTTGAATGTTGAAAAATTAGCTTACGAATTGGAGGGCGAAACGCTTTTTGATAAAATTGATTTAAACTTAAATAAAGGCGATAAGGTCGTGGTGTATTCCAAAGATTCTAGAGCAACTTCCGCTTTTTATGAAATTGTGAATGGAAATTTAGATCCTAAAAATGGTACATTCCAATGGGGAGTGACCACTTCTCAATCTTACTTGCCTTTGGACAACAGTAGCTTTTTTAAGAATTCCATGAATTTGGTAGATTGGTTACGTCAGTGGGCAAAAACTGAAGAAGAACGTGAAGAAGTCCACATTCGTGGATTTTTAGGAAAAATGATTTTTAGTGGGGAAGAAGCCCTCAAAAAATCCAATGTATTGTCTGGTGGCGAAAAAGTGCGGTGTATGCTCTCTCGTATGATGATGATGCGTGCCAATGTCCTTATGCTTGACGAACCTACCAACCACTTGGATTTGGAAAGTATCACAGCGTTTAATAATTCCTTAAAAAACTTTAAAGGAACTGTTTTATTTACAACCCATGATCATGAGTTTGCACAAACCGTAGCAAATAGAGTTATTGAGCTAACTCCAAAGGGCGTGATTGACCGTTATACGACCTTTGATGAGTATATGCAAGATCCTAAGATTAAGGAGTTGCGTACAAAAATGTATGCGTAGCAAGTTTTTATTGACGACACTTTATAGGTTTCTTCATTTTGAATCTCAAAAATACACTAAGGATTACTCCACTCATAAAAATTTGCAGTTGAATTGAGTTTAAACCCTGTTTTTGGGTATAAGTTATTTCCAATTAAATTGGTTTTATCTGTTTCTAAATACATTCCGCAGGCATTAGTTTCCACTACAAGAGTTTTTGCTTTTTGAATCAATTCAATAGAAAAACCCTTGCCTCGAAATTCTGGATGCACAAACAAATCGTTTAGCAGCCAGAACTTCTTCATGCGAGTCGAAGAAAAAAGTGGGTATAGTTGCACAAATCCTACTAATTTATTCTCAATAGTTTCAGCTACAAAAATTTCAGAATCCTTGTTAGAAATACGTTTTTTCAAAAAAGTTTTGGCACCTTCAAGATCCGTTGATTTATGATAAAACATTCTGTAGGCATCAAACAATTCAGATAATGAATTTAAGTCTTTAGAAGATGCAGGTCTGTAATTCATTATTAGGGTATGGATTGTTAATTTACTTTTTAAAAGTTCTCAATAAGTAGGACTAAATTTCTGAATAAATTTAATAAAAAAATAGCATTCTGGAGGGAATGCTATTTTGAAATTTACGAAAAACCAGATGTTAGCTATTGAGCATCACTGGCATTACAAGCATGGTGACTGTTTCTCCTTCGTCCAGTCCATCAATAGGTGTTAGGATTCCGGCACGGTTTGGCATGCTCATTTCGAGTTGAATATCATCGGCATTTAGGTTGCTCAACATTTCAGATAAGAAACGAGAATTAAATCCAATTTGCATGTCATCTCCTTGATAATCACAAGTCAATCGTTCTTCGGCTTTGTTGCTATAATCGACATCTTCAGCAGAAATATTGAGTTCTGCTCCTGCAATCTTTAAGCGGATTTGATGGGTTGTTTTGTTTGAGAATATCGAAACGCGTCTTACCGAATTTAAAAATTGATTGCGACTGATTGTTAAGTGGTTTGGGTTTTCCTTTGGAATCACTGCTTCGTAGTTTGGATATTTTCCATCAATCAATCGACAGATTAATACTGAATTTTCAAACGAAAATTTAGCATTAGAATCGTTATATTCAATGGTTACATCCTCATCACTTCCTAATAAAATCCCTTTCAATAAATTCAAAGGTTTTTTAGGCATGATAAATTCAGCCGTTTCATTGGCAGTTACATCTGTTCGAGAATATTTAACCAATTTATGCGCATCTGTTGCTACAAAAGTTAAAGACTCTGTTGAAAACTGAAAAAAGACACCACTCATTACGGGGCGTAAGTCGTCATTTCCAGCTGCAAAAATCGTTTTTGAAATGGCAGTAGCCAATATATCAGCTCCAAGGATTGTGGTACTTGGACTATCTAAAGAAATTGCTTTTGGAAACTCGTCTGCACTTGCATAAGCCAAGGCATATTTTCCATGATTAGAACTAATTTCAATTGTATTGTTATCTTCAATGACAAATGTTAGGGGTTGCTCAGGAAAGGTTTTTAGCGTTTCTAACAAGAGTTTAGCTGGAATGGCAACACATCCTTCACTATCACTTTCTACTTCCAAAGTGGAGGCCATAGTAGTTTCTAAATCACTCGCAGAAACTGTTAATTTGGAATGTTCTAATTCAAATAAGAAGTTATCTAAAATAGGGAGGGTGTTTGAATTGTTTATCACACCACCTAAGACTTGAAGTTGTTTTAGTAAATACGTACTGGAAACTATAAATTTCATCTGCAATGTTGGGTTATAAATTTAAAAAAAAGGGCTTCTACAAATATATCTTTTTGATGGGGATTAATAAAAGAAACTTATTAATATAAGGTTGATAGCTTTTGGGATTGTTAAACCTCGCTGTTTTCATCTTAATTTTTGAAAAAATTAATCGAAATACTATCCATCATATCCAAGCCTAATAGGGTAGAAGCACTTCCTACTGTGGCTAGATTACTCCGATATACAGCAATTTCTAAATATCCTGAAGAATTAAAAACAACAAGGCCTTGTCCTTCATCGTTACGTAATTCTGCTGCAATGCTAAAATCAACAATATCAATGTAATGGTTATAAATCCGCTTGAATTTATGATTTCGTGCTGAAATTTCAAAGCGTCGACCTTTTTGAACCGATTCAAAAAAGCGTTTTTTTATGTTGGTAATTACGTTGCCGTAATGATCAATATAAATTACATTCCCTATCAATTGATTGCCTTCATCTTTGACAATAGGAACAATGTTTTTAATGGGTTTGATTTCTTTAATAACTTTCCCAATAACTTCCAAGGTTCCGCCGCGTGCAATATGAGCAGCGACTTTTACAAAGACATCCAAAACAGGAAAACTCGTAGATATTTTATTGTGAATATTTATTTCTACAATTTTTTGTGGATTGATTTCAGAACAAATCATACTCATTATACCATTATTCGCACAAATAAAATAATGATCGTTAAGTTGTACCACAATGTGTTTGTTTTCTTCACTTATTTCGGAGTCAACTCCAATAATATGAATACTTCCCACAGGAAAACTTTCAAAAGCATTTTGAATCACATAGGCTGCTTCTAGAATGCTAAATGGCGAAATGTTATGTGAGATGTCCACTATTTTAGCCTCTAAAATTTCAGACAACAAAGCACCTTTTACAGCACCTGCAAAATGATCTTTTGTTCCAAAATCGGTCGTTAAAGTGATAATGGCCATTGAAGAAGCGTATTGTTTATTTTAATATAGTTCGAAAAAAATTGATCTTTTAAGATATACAAACCTACACAATTTTTATTTTAAAATTTTATTAACAGTCCTAAAAATTAAACTAAATTGTGAGTATTTTTATAGTGTCGTATAAAAACATAAATCAACTAAACCTAAGAACCTTTTGAATGAATTAATAATTGAATTAGTGGATATTACGCCAAAAGAATTTTTTGGTGCTCAAAATAAAAACATCGAACTTTTAAAAAGGTATTTTCCAAAACTAAAAATTGTAGCTAGAGGCACAAAGATCACCGCTTTTGGTGATGAAGATTTGTTAGCAGAATTTGATAAACGCCTAAAAATGCTGTTAAGTCATTTTCAAAAATTCAATAAATTAGACGAAAACATGATTGAACGTGTTCTTACAAGTAATTCCAAAGCAGACTATGATTCGTCTCCCAAAAGTGGAGAAGTGATTGTTCATGGTGTCAATGGTCGTCTGATAAAAGCACAAACAGCCAATCAACGAAAGTTGGTGGACAGTGTTTATAAGAATGACATGGTATTTGCAATTGGTCCCGCCGGAACAGGAAAAACCTACACAGGAGTTGCCTTAGCAGTTCGTGCTCTTAAGAACAAAGAAGTCAAACGAATTATTTTAACCCGTCCTGCTGTGGAAGCAGGAGAGAATTTAGGGTTTTTACCAGGAGATTTAAAAGAAAAATTAGATCCTTACATGCAGCCTTTATATGATGCTTTAAGAGATATGATTCCACCCGAAAAATTAGATAACTATATAGAAAATGGCACTATTCAAATTGCGCCTTTAGCATTTATGAGAGGTCGCACTTTAGACCATGCTTTTGTTATTTTGGATGAAGGTCAAAATACCACTCATGCTCAAATGAAAATGTTTTTGACCCGTATGGGGAAGGATGCTAAATTTCTTTTAACTGGTGATCCTGGACAAATAGATTTACCACGACGGACTATTTCTGGGCTAAAAGAAGCACTTTTAATTTTAAAGGATATTGAAGGAGTGGGTATGATCTTTTTAGATGATAAAGATGTCATTCGACATAAGTTGGTCAAAAAAGTAATTGAAGCCTATAAAAATATTGAAAACAGAGATTAAAACAACCTTATGAGTCGTACCATTTCCGATACAAATTTTGAATTTCCAGGACAATCAAATCTTTACAAAGGAAAAGTAAGAGAAGTTTATACCATAAATGACTCTCTCTTAGTAATGGTGGCAACCGATCGGCTGTCTGCTTTTGATGTAGTGATGCCAAAAGGAATTCCGTATAAAGGGCAAATTCTTAATCAAATAGCCACCAAAATGATGGAAGCTACTGCTGATATTGTTCCAAATTGGCTGATAGCGACTCCAGATCCTAATGTTGCGGTGGGACATTTATGTGAGCCTTTTAAAGTAGAAATGGTCATAAGAGGTTATATGTCTGGTCATGCTGCTCGCGAATATTCTTTAGGAAACCGCCTATTGTGCGGGGTTGAAATGCCTGATGGTCTGAAAGAAAATGATGCTTTTCCAACACCAATTATTACACCGGCAACCAAAGCTGAAATGGGAGATCATGATGAGGATATTTCTAGAGAAGACATTCTGAAACGAGGGATTGTCTCTGAAGCCGATTATGTAGTTTTAGAAGATTATACCCGAAAATTATTTCAAAGAGGTTCTGAAATTGCCGCTTCAAGAGGGCTGATTTTAGTCGATACAAAATATGAATTTGGTAAAACCAAAGAAGGGGTCATTGTTTTAATCGATGAGATTCATACTCCAGATTCGTCGCGCTATTTTTACGCAGAGGGATATGAGACGCGTCAAGCTAATAATGAACCTCAAAAACAACTCTCAAAAGAGTTTGTGAGGCAGTGGTTGATTGCTCATAACTTTCAAGGATTAGAAGGGCAAACAGTTCCAATGATGAGCGATGATTATATAGAATCTGTTAGTAAGCGCTACATTGAACTCTATGAAAACATTACTGGTGAACCCTTTGTAAAAGCCGATGTATCTGATATTCAAACGCGTATAGAAACCAATGTTCTTAGTTATTTAGAGACTTTATAAAAGTTTTTAGTTTAAAGGCTTTGCGTCTAAAAAAATCATAAACCTGTGTATTTGCTTTAATAATATAAATTGAAATCAAACTCACAACCACCAAAAAACATAGAGCGCCCGTAATGGCTTCGAGTGGAGCTAGGTTTTTTCCGAATATTCTGTTCAGTCCAATTCCTGTAAAGCTTCCATAAAGAAGGATGAAATGTATCACATAAATGGAAAGTGTTTTTTGCCCAATTTTTAAAATCACAGGATGTTTCAAATAAGACTCTAAGGCGTAAAACAACCCAAAAAGAATCAACACATTTCCAAGTCTGACAAATAAATAATTATAATTTGCAACTTCAAAAAAAAGTGTGATATCCGTAACAGTTGTAAGCCAGTGTAGGAGGATAGAAGAGGTGTAAATTAACCCAAAACCCACCACAAAAAATCCTGTAACAATTGCAATTTTAAACTGCGGACGTAATAAATAGCCATAAAATAAAGTCGCAATAAAGGCTCCATAAGCCATGTATCCAAACCAAGGAAGAATCGTAAAAATAGACCCATTAGCTTTTGTAAGATAATTAGCAAATACTAACGGAATCCCTTCCGCAGAAAAGGTTCTATAAAGGGGTTCGTTTATAAATATAACCGTTCCTAAACAAAGCATGGTCATAGAAAATATTAAAATTTTATTTTGACAAAGGATGTAGAGTCCCACAATTAAAATTAATGAAAGTCCAATAATCTGCAAAACATCAATTACCATAAAATAGGTGCCAAAAGATCCTGTTAACCATCTGAAAATTGGAATTCGCAACGCATACCCTATACCAATCAACATTAACCCTCGAATGACTCCTTTTCGCATTCGATAGTTGAGGGTGCCTTTTTCTTTGGCTTTGATAAGTAAGTAGGTGAAAATTAAGCCTGAAATTGTGAAAAATACCGGCGCAGTGATCCCTCTAAAATACGTCCAAGTATTAAAAACTATGTTGTTTGTATCGCGATATTCGATTGCCAACAGGGTGTCTATAAAATGACCTTGAAGCATCATTAAGATAGCAAAGGCTCTTACAGCATCAATAAAATAAAGACGTTTTATTTGCACAATTTGATTGGTTCAAACGCAAATTTAGAATAATAAAATCGAAAAAGAGTTGTATTAAAAAGTATTAATCAATAAATGGAGGACTCCATTTAGGATTTCTATCCCAAAGAAAAAAAGGCGTCTTAAAAAACATTAATTAAATAAGAAACCTATTTTTAAAATTCATTTTAATCTTGTCTTAATTGATAAAGCTCTTTAAAATATATAAAATTGTAATCCAAAATATACTATATTAGACACTTAATTTTACTAAGATGATTAAATTCGAAATTAATAATTTAAAAACATATCATAGCAATTATTTCGAAGCTATTGAAGATCCCGAAAGATTTTGGGCTACTATTGCCAAGGAAAACTTTACTTGGAAACGTTCTTGGACGAATGTTTTAGATTGGGATTTCTCTATTCCAAAAGTCAGTTGGTTCGAGGGAGCTCAACTCAACATTACTGAAAACTGTATCGATCGCCACTTAGAAGTTAATGGCAATAAAACCGCTATCTTATTTGAGCCAAACGACCCAAACGATCCTTCCGAAGCAATTTCATATAATGAATTACACATACGTGTGAATCAATTTGCCAATGTGTTAAAATCTAAAGGCATCCAAAAAGGGGATAGGGTCTGTATTTACTTACCCATGATTCCGGAGTTGGCAATTTCAGTGTTGGCATGTGCCCGTATCGGAGCGATTCACTCCGTGGTTTTTGCAGGATTCTCAGCTTCCGCTTTATCAACACGTATCAACGATTGTGACTGCAAAATGGTGATTACTAGCGATGGTGGTTTCCGTGGAGCTAAGACAATTGATCTAAAATCGATTGTCGATACAGCACTTTTAGATTGTAGCGGGATTGAATCTGTTCTAGTTGTTAAACGCATTAATTCTGATATTTCGATGGTTTCAGGAAGAGATTTTTGGTTGCAACCACTTTTAGATGCTGCATCCAAAGTTTGTGAAGCAACCGTTATGGGTGCCGAAGATCCTCTATTCATATTATATACATCGGGTTCCACTGGGCAACCCAAAGGAATGGTTCACTCTACAGCTGGCTATATGGTATATTCAGCTTATACGTTTAAAAATATTTTTCAATACAATCCCGAAGATGTGTATTGGTGTACAGCCGATATTGGTTGGATTACTGGACACAGTTATATTATATACGGACCATTGTTAAATGGAGCGACTACTCTTATGTTTGAAGGAGTGCCGAGTTACCCTGATTATGGCCGTTTTTGGTCGATTGTTGAAAAACATAAGGTAACCCAATTTTACACTGCACCTACTGCAATTAG
>JAURPF010000133.1 GCA_030835325.1 Flavobacteriaceae bacterium
ATGCTTTTGTATTACAAATATACAAAAAATAAATGTAAACTCAAATCTTTTAAATTTATTGCTTGAAAAGCAAAGATTTGATTTTCCCAGAGGAGATATTCGTATATTTAGGGCTTCAATTTTCACATGAAAGAAATTAAACAATTATCTCCTAAAGACTATATCATCATATTGGGCGCTAAACTGCACAACTTAAAAAATATAGATGTAGCTATAAAACGCAATTCATTATCGGTCATAACAGGGCTATCTGGTTCAGGAAAATCCTCCTTGGCCTTTGACACACTGTATGCTGAAGGTCAGCGACGTTATGTAGAAAGTCTTTCCTCCTATGCCCGACAATTCATGGGGCGATTAAATAAACCCAAGGTTGACCAAATAAAAGGTATCGCGCCTGCAATTGCCGTAGAGCAAAAAGTAAATGCAAGTAACCCAAGATCTACCGTTGGTACCAAAACTGAAATTTATGACTATTTAAAACTGCTCTTTGCACGTGTAGGAGAAACCTACTCCCCTATTTCAAATAAAAAAGTAACCAAAGATAATGTAAGCGATGTGGTCGACTTTATCCTTAAACAGGAGCAAAACAGTAAATACCTCTTGTTAACCACTCCCAAAACACATGAAAAGCGCACCCAAAAAGAAGTCGTTGCCATGCTTATCCAACAAGGGTATGCAAGAATTTATGCAAATAGCAGCACCCTTCGGTTAGATGAATTAAACGGAAGCGTTCCCAAAGATTATGAATTAATTGTAGACCGAATCATTGTTCGTCAAAACGATGAGGATTTTAAAAATCGACTGTCGGATGCAGTAGATATTGCTTTATTTGAAGGCGATGGGTACTGTGAGTTATTAAACCTAAAATCAGGAGAACGCACACAATTCTCCAATAAATTTGAAGCAGATGGACTCAGCTTTACAGAGCCTAATGTTCATTTATTTAGCTTCAATAACCCCTTTGGTGCCTGTGAAAAATGTGAAGGCTATGGAGACATAGTCGGTATTGACCCAGAATTAGTTATTCCCAATAATGGCTTATCTATCTATGAAGAAGCTATTGCTCCATGGCGTGGAAGCGGTTTTAAGAAATACTATTCTGATTTGGTCAATAATGCCTATCAATTTGATTTTCCATTACACAAACCTTATTTTGAATTAACAGAAGAACAGAAAGCACTGGTCTGGAAAGGCAATTCTTATTTTGCAGGTCTACATGCCTTTTTCAACAAACTGGAAAAGAAAAACTATAAAATTCAGAATCGTGTTTTGTTATCTCGCTATCGTGGAAAAACCAAATGCGACGCCTGTAACGGTACTAGATTACGTCCCGAAACTGCCTATGTGAAGATTAACGGTAAGAGTTTACCCGATTTAATGCATCTTTCCTTGGATGACCTAGCCCATTTTTTTGATAAACTAACTTTAAATGATCAGCAACACGAAATCGCTCGACGCTTACTTGTTGAAATAAATTCGCGCTTGTCCTTTATGCAAAATGTTGGCTTGGGCTATTTGACCCTAAACAGAAAATCCAATAGTCTCTCGGGAGGAGAATCCCAGCGAATCAACTTGGCTACTTCTTTGGGGAGTAGTCTTGTAGGGTCTATGTATATTCTTGATGAACCAAGCATTGGTCTTCACTCGCGAGATAATGAACGGCTAATTCACATCCTTCAAAAACTCAAAGCCCTAGGCAACACCGTAATTGTTGTTGAACATGATGAAGAAATTATGCGTGCCGCAGATGAAATTATTGATATTGGACCAGAAGCTGGAACGCTTGGTGGAGAAGTTGTTGGACAAGGTAGTTTCGATGAAATCATAAAGAAAAAGACCCTCACGGCACAATACCTCAATGGAACAATGAAAATTGAAGTTCCTAGCAAACGACGAAAAAGTAAGAACCAAATCCGAATAACAGGAGCTAGAGAAAATAATTTAAAAAACATTAATGTTTCCATTCCATTGAACTGTTTTACTGCAATAACAGGGGTTTCGGGGAGCGGTAAAAGCACATTGGTTAAGAAAATACTTTATCCCGCATTACAGCGACATTTAGACGTTTTTGTAGAAAAACCGGGTCAATTCGACGGTTTTGAAGGAGATTTCTCCACTATTAAACAGGTTGAATACATTGATCAAAACCCTATTGGACGATCATCGCGATCGAACCCTGTAACCTACATCAAAGCCTATGATGAGATTCGTTCTCTTTTTGCGCACCAATCTTTAGCAAAAGCACGTGGTTTTCAACCCAAACATTTTTCATTTAATGTTGATGGTGGACGTTGTGATGCCTGCAAAGGAGAAGGAAGTGTGACCATAGAAATGCAGTTTATGGCTGATGTAATTTTAGCCTGTGAACACTGCAAGGGAAAACGCTTTAAAAAAGAAGTTCGCGAAGTTTTGTTTGAAGACAAATCTATCGATCAAATTTTGGATATGACTGTAGATGATGCAATTGCCTTTTTCGAATTACACAAGCAAACAAAATTAGCACGAAAGCTAGTTCCACTCCAACGTGTGGGTCTTGGCTATGTCGCCTTGGGACAATCATCTGCTACCCTATCTGGTGGAGAAGCGCAGCGCATTAAACTTGCTTCTTTTATTGGTAAAGGAGAACATCGCGACAAGATCCTCTTTATCTTTGATGAACCCACCACTGGTTTACATTTTCATGACATCAAAAAACTCCTTACCTCATTTGAAGCTTTGCTAGAAAAAGGACATTCTTTGATTGTGGTAGAACATAATATGGATTTGATTAAATGTGCAGACCACATCATTGATTTGGGTCCTGAAGGAGGACAGCATGGAGGAACACTTGTGGGAGAAGGCACCCCAGAAGAAATTGCAGAAATAAAAAATTCCTACACAGGCATCTATTTAAAAGAAAAACTAAACGCTTGATTATAAAGACACAAAGCCAAACTAACAATTTTTGGCACAATAATTGAAATTAACTTTATGATTTGATTTTTCATAAGTTAGATTATTTTGGTTTCTATGATTTTGTTTGGTTAAGGTCTGTCTCTCTAAAAGGTAGACCTTAATTTTTTGAAGAATGTTTCAAGAAACTCATTTACCGTTTTCGATACTTTTAACTGGTAACAAATCATTAAATACACCAAGCATATAGCAGTACATTTTATACCAAGATTTAGAAAAGCAGTAAAAGGTAATGATACCCATAAAAAAAGAACATAAGTCCCTCCAATAATTCCCAGTAAATAAAGTGTTTCTTTTCCGTAGGGGCTTATTTTAAAGGTTCGTGCCACAAAGAGCAGCTTTAGCGCATTAAAGATTGAAATGACGATTAAGGTAGCAACTGCAGCCCCTATAAAGCCCAATTTTTCAATGAAATAAATGTTTAAAAACACTACTGCAATGGCAGATCCAATCGAAAAAATTGGGACAACATAAAAATACTTGGAATTGGTAATGATGTTGTTCAAACAGCCTGTAGAGGCTGAAAATAATTTTGTGATTGAAATGATGAAAACTACGGGAATGGCCAATGCAAAACCTTCCTCCCCATTCAAATAATAAATAAATGCGTATAAATCATTGATATTGGCATTGATCAAAACAAAAAACAAACCTGAAACCAACAAAAGATTGGTCCCGCTTTTCTTCAATAAGGAGGCTAATTCTTTGTCGTTTTCTTGATTGAGGGCCTCTGCCACCAAAGGACTTACGATTTGAAGTAATGCCCGAACAGGTGCTTCAATAATTGCAGCAATAAAGATGGCTACTTTATAATAGGCTACATATTTTTCATCCACCATTTTACCCAGCATCCCAGCATCAATATCAATAATTACACTGGCCCCAAAGGCGGACAAAAATATCAAGAGAATATAAGTCCAAAGCTGTTTGTTGTTTTCCGGTAATTCAAAATAAATGCGCGGGCAATACAGCCATAGACTATAGCCCACTATGATGGCCAAACGCAGGTAGTAGCCAACAATTAACCCTATGATAAAACCATTGAAATCAACCCATTGAAATACATAGGCCAGAAGCAAAACCGTAATCATAACACGCTGGTAAACTTCCTTTAAAAAATTACCAACGATGGTCTTCTTTTGCACCCTTGACCAACTGTAAAAGATTTCAAAATAGGCCGTAGAAACAGCAATAACGAAAATAAGGTAGGTGAAACTTGCCACTTCAGGGTTCTGGGTGGATAAATAGGCGGCTATCTGATCGTAATTCCCGAAAAAGATAAAACCACTCGGGAGAATA
>JAURPF010000134.1 GCA_030835325.1 Flavobacteriaceae bacterium
GTTCCTTCTTCCATGGTGTCGCTTAAGCGTGGCATGGTTACTACAACAACGCCTTCTGGAATCTCAGCAGCGCTTGTTTTGGTTGTTGCTTCCACTTCTACTTCTACGACTTCTTCAGTAGTTTCTTTTGTTGTAGGGGGTTCGGTTGCTGTTGAATTTTCTAATAGGGCAGAAATGTCTTCGTCTTCTTCTCCAATAATGGCTAGTAGTTCATCAACCCGAGTTGTTTCACCTTCTTGAACACCAATATGAAGTAAAGTTCCTTCATTAAACGATTCAAATTCCATCGTTGCTTTATCGGTTTCGATTTCTGCAAGAATGTCACCTTCTTCAACTTTGTCTCCTACTTTTTTCAACCAGCTGGCCACGGTTCCTTCTTCCATGGTGTCGCTTAGTCGGGGCATATTAACTATGATTGCCATAAGTTATAATTTATGTTGTAAAAATGGATAATCTTCTTGTTCGTATACGACATCGTACATGACACTTTTTTCTGGATATGGTGATTCGTCTGCGAATTTTTCACATTCATCAACGAGGTCTTTTACACGTTTATCGATTACTTTAATGGCCTCTTCTGTTGCATATTCTTCACGAAGAATAACATCTAAGACTTGTGTTATCGGGTCAATTTTCTTATATTCTTTGACTTCGTCTTTTGTTCTGTAGTGTTGTGCGTCACTCATAGAATGTCCTCTATAACGATAGGTTTTCATTTCTAGGAATGTTGGGCCATCACCTCTTCGTGCACGTTGAATGGCTTCGTCAAAAGCTTCAGCTACTTTAACAGGGTTCATCCCATCTACAGGGCCGCAAGGCATTTCATAGCCTAATCCTAATTTCCAAATATCAGAATGGTTGGCAGTTCTTTCGACAGAAGTTCCCATGGCATATCCGTTGTTTTCACAAACAAAAACGACTGGAAGTTTCCAGTTCATCGCCATATTAAAGGTTTCGTGTAAGGATCCTTGACGTGCAGCACCATCCCCAAAATAACAAAGTGTTACGGCACCAGTTTCATTGTATTTATCTCCAAACGCCATTCCAGCTCCTAAAGGAATTTGTCCTCCAACGATTCCATGACCGCCATAAAATCCTTTTTCTTTAGAAAATATATGCATTGAACCTCCCAATCCTTGCGATGTTCCGGTTGCTTTTCCAAAAAGTTCGGCCATCACACGACGTGGGTCAACACCCATGCCAATGGGTTGTACGTGGTTTCGGTAGGCTGTAATCATTTTGTCTTTGGATAAATCCATAGCATGTAAGGCTCCTGCAAGTACGGCTTCTTGACCATTGTATAAGTGGAGAAATCCTCTTACTTTTTGTTGGATATAAACGGCTGCAAGCTTGTCTTCAAACTTTCGCCAGAGCATCATATTTTCGTACCAATCGAGGTAGACTTCTTTAGTTATCTTCTGCATGCGTTTACAGTAATTGTTTTTAATGTAAACACAAAAGTAATACTTTGATTGATAACCTAAAAAGAGTAGGGGTTAATTTTTTAAAAAAACCTTATAATACGGATTTATCAAAGATCCAAGGAAGGATGTTTTCTACTGATTTTGAGGCTGCCACTTGTCCAGAAGTTCCCATAAAATAGAGTTCCATAGGAGTGTGTTGTTTCACTTCATATTCTAACAATGCTTGTCTGCATGCCCCACAAGGCGGGATTGGCTTGGTCGTTGGATTGATGGTGGATCCAGCAACAATTGCCATGCGAAGTATTTTTTGATCTGGAAATTCAGACCCTGCGTAATAGACGGCGGTGCGTTCGGCACACAGTCCAGAAGGGTAGGAGGCATTTTCTTGGTTGCTTCCAGAAATAATTTCTCCATTTTCCAGTTCAAGAGCTGCACCTACTAAAAATTTAGAATAGGGTGCATAGGCTTTTTTACGGGCTTCTGATGCTTTTTGTATAAGGACTTGAATAGGATTTGCTAATTCTTCAACAGTATCATAAACTTCAAAAGTGGATTCAATTTTTACTTTTTTCATAGTTGTTTTAGACAAAAAAACTATTGCATTATGCAATAGTTTTTATTAATGTTTTTAAGGTACCGATCGATTAATATTCGCTGTATTCGCCATCTCCAATATTGAAAGATAAAGAAAAACGTAAAGTATTTTCTAAAGGGCTTTGTACTTTGGAGGCTGAAAATAAATAGGACAAATCAATATTGATGGTTGTGTATTTAAATCCGGCACCCATGGCAAAAAATTTACGAGCACCTTTTAATTCGTTTTCATTGAAATAGCCAAGTCTTAAAGCAAATGAATCTTGATATAAGTATTCGGCTCCTAAGGCCCATGTAAACTCATCTAGTTCTTCGCTAAATCCACCAGGTGCATCATTAAAGGATTGAAAAACACCAGGTAAAAACTCAACATCTGGGTCTTGACCTTCAATGATAACATTGGTGTTTTTGATTGCACCCAATGTGTCAGTTCCTTCATCATACACTCCATTTCCATTAGTGTCTGTATAGTTATATTCCGTTCCATAAACAGGCGGCGTTGGTACTAGTAGTTTGGTAACTTCAGCAGTGACATTCACTCTGTTGTATTGGTCAAAAATAAAATCAAATCCTCCTCCCAATCTTAAATTGGTTGGTAAGAAGTTTTCTCTTCCACCTTCGTCATATTTAATTTTTGGACCTAAATTTTGAATGGCAAATCCCCCTCTCCAACGGCCATTAAAGCTGTTATAGGCTTCTTCTTCACTCTGATAATAACCTGCAATGTCCACACCAAACGAGCTTGCTGCTTTGGCATTGACATCGAGTGCTTGAATTTTTAAATCTGAACGTAAGTAACGCAAGGCCACTGCCATAGAAAACTGGTCTGAAAGTCGCAGAGCATAAGAGGCATCAATTGTTAATTCGTTTGGTTGTTCAATTAGAACTTGTGAGAATTCGTCTGCTCTTAACTCAATTTCACCAAGAGAAAAATACTTCAAGCTAACTGCAAAGGCACTTCGTTCGTTAAGTCTATTAAAATAGGTAACATTTCCTAAAAAGATGTCATTTACTAATTTGCTTAAATAGGGGGTATAGCTAACTCCAAACCCTGATTTTGCTTCTGAAAAGGCATATTTTGAAGGGTTCCACTGTTGAGAATAGGCATCTACGGAGGTTGCCACTCCCATGTCTCCCATTGCTGCAGCACGGGCATCAGTAGCAATCAGTAGAAATGGTGCTCCCGTGGTAATCACTCTTGTGTCGTCTTCATTGGGTGTATAGACAGTGGTGGTTTGAGCTGTTAATGTAATCGAAAATAGCGCGATTAAAAACAGTCCGCAAATGTATGTTAATTTGTGGTTTTTATGAAATGTAGTCATTTTTATTTTGGTATTATGAGTTGACAAATATAATGTATTATTAAAGGATGACAAGTTTTTCAATTTTTTCTGCTTGCATTCCAGTGTTGGATGAACGTACTTTTAATTTATAAACATAGACTCCTTTTCCAATTTTACTTCCAAAATCGTCAGTTCCGTCCCAAGTTAAATCTCGGGACACAGCGCTTGTATTGGATCCTAGGTTTGTTTGCCCATTAATGGTTTTAATTAATTTCCCCGAAACGGTGAATATTTGAATAGAAACGTCTAATACATCCGAACTATTGTGATTGAACCAAAATTCTGTGTAATTGACAAACGGATTGGGGTAATTCAATACATTCGTAAGTGTTAGGCTGACGTCTTTGTCAAAGACCACAAATTGAATGTCTTGAGTAGAGGAATTGTTATATACATCCCATGCTTTGAGTGTTAAGGTGTGCAACCCTGGACTTAAATCTCTCAGTGGATAGCTTAAACGCCCTCTTTGGTAATCATCGACAGCTGCAGTATAATAAGAGTTTAATTTGTAAACATTGGTTTCATCGCCATCTAATATTGCAGTAATATCATGTCCAATGCCGCTAGCAGTATTAATGCCATTTTCGTCATATAAATTTGCTAAGAGGGTTGGGTTTTCATTTGTAATGCCTCCAGAAACAAAATTTTCATCGTTCATATACAGACTAATATTCGGTCCTGTATTGTCTTCAGGAGCATTGAGATTTACACCCCCAATTCTGATGTCATAATTATACCCGCGGTTACTAGATAAGGGCGTTTCGGATTTGGAATACAGACTTATTTTACCATTGCCTTCCGTGACGTTAATGTCTCTTGGGACAATAAATTCAAATTCAAATTGTCCATTGGTCACACTTGCTTGTCCTCTAAAAATTACTTCTCCTAAAGTTTCAAAATCCATTAGAATTAAATTTTCTTCTGCATCTCTTATACCATCATTTGCAAGTGTTGATCGCTGGATATTCTTGTCATAAATAGTCGCTGTTAATACGCCGTTATAATTGTTTAATACAGTTCCTTGCGCATCAGTTACAATGCCTTCAATTTTGGCATTGTCCAAAGCTTTCAAAACTTCTGTGGAGGTATTAATGTCTTCGTCATTTATTTTAGTAACTCTAATATCTGGGTTTGCGATGGGGAGTTTGAGGGCAGGATCTCCAATGTAAAATACCAATCGACGCTGAGATTGACCAGAAATTGCAGGGTCGTTTTTAGTCTGTCTCAATGCTTCTCCAATACTGATTGTTTGGTCACTTCCGTATGAAAATAAATATTGGCTTAGTGTTTTGTTAAAATTAATACCCACAAACACATAAATCTGTCGCGTGGTGGTGATTAAACTAATGGCTCCTCCTTTTTTGTTCCAAAATAAATACTCCCCAGCAGTCTCTCTTAACGGATTGTCAAATTTGGTGTATTCACAAGTTACGGTTACAAAACAGTTAAGCTTGGAAGGATTGTTAAGTTCTTGTGCATTGATTTTATCAAAAATACGTTCTGCTGCTAAGCCATCTTCGCCTCCGTGTCCAAAGTAATTAACCACGAGTGCACCCACTTCCAAGGCATCAAAAATAGCTTTGTTTACCAATGTGTAGCGTGCACCTCCTGATGAGGTTTCTTGAACATAAGAATCGGCATGAATTTTTTGAACATTCATAAAGGGTTTTTTTGCTTTTACATCTTCGGCAATTTCTTCGGTTGTGGATTGAATTATTCTGTCCGAAAACTTGTCTACATCATCCGATATGAGT
This sequence comes from Flavobacteriaceae bacterium, assembly GCA_030835325.1. GTDB lineage: Bacteria > Bacteroidota > Bacteroidia > Flavobacteriales > Flavobacteriaceae > Hel1-33-131. The sequence continues at coordinate 5,116 of JAURPF010000134.1, forward strand.
AAGAAATTGTTTCGCCAACTTCCATAGTTTTCGGGGCTGTAATATGATTCTATCTTGTCCACCATTTCTTTGGCACGTTGGGTGTTTTCTACTAAAATACGACCCACTGCAATGTCCAGTTTGTTATTATTGGACATAGTGCCTTCATTTGAGTCCATCATCCCAAAATAGTCGTCAGAAATAAACGAAGATGTTAAACTAAAACTTTCTGTGGAATACCATGACGGAACAATGTTGGTGTTGTTGGAAGTTCGGTTTTTATAGTCAAAAGAAGCGTCTCCAAATAAACACAAATATTTAAGTTTTTTATCTGGTGTGCTGGCATTATCATACACATATTTCACAAAGTTTCGAATGCCTCCAATGTCTTGCATTCCGGAACTAAATTCTTGATAAATAGATTCTAAAGTATATACTTTGACATTTAAATTGTTTTGAGTGCGGTTAATTTGTGCCAGACGTTCTGCTTGCGCTTTTAAATAACTGGGTGTTATTATTAGATAATCAATATCTTTAAATTGACCTTGTGCATCCAAAAACACCGTGCCTTTAATATCTTGGTTTGGTATGCTAGTTGTGCTGGTTTTTCTTGGGATATAAAAATCAGGACCTACTGCTTGATAGGTTTTTAAGGTTCCCAAATTCGTTTTAAAACTAAATTTTGATTCGGCATCTGTGTTGGTGTAGAATTGAATTTGATAGGGGTTGCTAATGTCCCAAACTTGAGATATCGTAGCGGCATTTGAAATTTCAAACTGACCAATTCCAAATTGGGTTGAGGTATCATTGTGCTTGAACTCAAATTGAGTTCCAAGACTTGTTAGGGCACACTCTGCTTCAATGGAGATATAGTCCAAATACGCTCTTGCAGACGGATTGCCATTGTTGTTGTAAGATAACTCTACGTTGATTGTGTCTGAGTTAGTTGAAACGGAGCCATTAAAAAATCTTCCTGCTGCTAAAGTGCCACTGTCAATTTCGGAATATATAAAATTACTAATAATAGTCCCATTCATGTTGAGTTGCATAGAAGAGCTAGATTCGGATGCGGCAGCGGTATATACCCTCAGTGCTATCGGGGTACTTGTGATTAAATTTGGAAAGTTGAAGTTAAACGCTCTCACATTTTCCACATAAAAACGATGACCAAACCACCGCCTTCCCATTTTTGCAATGTTATAAGTGTCGGACTCCACGAATTTATAGTTGTGAAAAGAGTTGTATACCACATTTGCATTACCTGTGGGTTCTGTTGCTGTGGACATTCTGGCACCATTTCCTGGGCTGATATTTACATAATAAAAACTTTCATCACTGTAAGGGTTGATGTGTGAATTGTTTTCGGTGTTGTATTTCTTAGGTCCAATGGCATACATTAAAATGTAGTCACTGTCATCAAAAACGCCATCATTTTCGCCGATTACTTGGATGGTATTTTCAATCAAGTCGTTAGAAACAGTTTCTGAATTAAGTAGAGGAAGCGACTTTCCTCCATGTCCATAAATTTTAATGTTTTTAGGGTTTATAACACTCGTGTTAATTCCTAAGCTATTTAAAAAGTTTTTGCTTAGTATGTGAACGCCTGTAGTGTCTACAGCAAATCGATACCAGCTTCCAGATTTTAGATTAGAACTTGTGATGGAAGTCTTTCTAGAGAAGCTTCTGTTTTGTGGTTTGATTTGATATGAAATCGAAAACCGAATAATTTTTTTAAGAATACCATTTTCATAAAAAATAGGAGAAATTTCAACCTGTCCTTTCGTTCTATTTCTATAAATAGCATTTGTAACCCTTAAGGAGGGTTTGTTTGGAATGGTTGATATCGGCAGTTGTTTTAAATCTGTTTTGGAAATTTCAATGCTTTCAATGGATTTTAGTTCCGCCGAACGCTCGTCCAAGCGTCCATTCACATTCCATTGGGCTGAAAAAGTAAGCCCATTTTTATGAGAAAAATTGAAGTTTTTTGAGTCAAATGAAGGAATCTCAATACCACTGTTATTCGTGCTTAAAGTGATGGACTCGCTCCATTTTATATCAAAACTCTGAGTTTGAGTAGTTCCATAATAAAACCCACACAGGGCTACAAAAGGGATTAATCTTTTCATAGTAAGGAAACGCAATGTTTTGATCATTAGTATCGAAAGATATAAGCTAATTTCAAAATTACAATAATAAATCATAAAATTTAGCGTTTTCAATCAAAGTAATTCAAATAAATAAATCAAAAAAATAGAATAAATCCCCTTAGTTTTTTATTGCATAATAATCTATAATTACTATATTGCGGGACTAAATTCAATTGTGTTTTACCAATTAAAGTTGAATATGAAAAACAACATAGCAGTGCGATTTCTAATTTTAGTAGCGTTGTCCACATCTCTAGTAGGATGTAGCAGGTCATCAAAGTCTGGAAACTCTTCAAGAGCTACAGGATGGCAAATAAATGCCAAGGAAGGTGGTTTTCAGTACAATACAAATTTCAAAGAGCAAGAGACAGCACCTGGCTTAGTCTTCATAGAAGGGGGAACCTTTACCATGGGAAAAGTACAAGATGATGTCATGCACGACTGGAACAATTCTCCAAACCAACAGCATGTTCAGTCTTTTTACATGGATGAAACGGAAGTTACTAATTTAATGTATTTGGAATATTTAGACTGGATTAAGCGTGTATATCCACCAAGTAACCCTGATTTTAGAGCTATATATAACGGTGCAGTTCCAGATACACTTGTATGGAGAAACCGTTTGGGCTTGAGCGAAATGATGGTCGAAAATTATCTTCGTCACCCTGCTTTTAAAGATTATCCAGTAGTTGGGGTTAGTTGGATACAAGCTGTTGAATTTGCAAATTGGAGATCAGATCGTGTTGCAGAAATGGGCTTGCAAGAAGAAGGATATCTTAAGAAAGATTCTAATATTTTAGACACTTCTGCGGAAAGTAATTTTAATATAGATACCTATGTGAACGCTCCTTCAAGTACATTCGGAGGTAATGAAGAGGTTCTTAAAGGCGGAAAACGAAAAGTTAAAACCGATGCAGATGGCAATGAAATTAATATCTATGCTACTCGTGAAACAGGTGCCATTCCACTAAAATACCGTCTTCCAACAGAAGCAGAGTGGGAATATGCAGCATTGGGTCTTTCGGAGCTTAGAAGTTATAACGTTTACAGAGGTCGAAAAAAATACCCATGGGATGGGCAGTACTCCAGATCTGGATCACGCAAAACAAAAGGCGATCAATTAGCCAACTTCAAACAAGGCATAGGAGATTATGGTGGAATTGCAGGCTGGTCTGATGACGGAGCCGATATTACAAACGAAGTGATGTCTTACGAACCAAATAGCTTTGGACTCTATGATATGGCGGGTAATGTTGCGGAATGGGTTGCAGATGTTTACAGACCTATTGTTGATGATGAGTTTAATGACTTTGGATACTACAGAGGTAACGTATACACCAAAAATGCTATCGGTGAAGATGGCAGTGTTTCTGTGATCGGAATTGATGATATCGAGTATGCTACACTTTCAAATGGAAAGAGAATTGCCACAGGACTCCCAGGGCAAATCGCTAAAGTTCCTGTCGATGAAGATGAAACTTATTTACGTACCAATTTTGATCAAAGCAACAATATTAACTACCGCGATGGTGATATAGAGTCTTCTCGTTTCTTTAACGATTTTGAGGAAGACGAGTCTGATACAGATGCCATTACACGTAAAATGTATAACTCTCCAAAACACAGTGTGTCCATAAATGATTCCGGAATGGATAGGCAATATGACAAGTCGAATGTTAGAACATCGCTTATCAATGACCAAGTACGTGTTTATAAAGGTGGATCTTGGAAAGATAGAGAGTACTGGCTTGATCCAGCACAAAGACGCTATTATCCAGAAGATATGGCAACAGACTATATTGGTTTTAGATGTGCAATGTCTAGAGTAGGATCTAAATCACTTTCAAAAAAGAAACGAAAAAATTAATTTTTTCACTTTACATACTACTAAGTCCTATCAATTTTAATTGCTAGGACTTTTTTTTTTATTTTTAGGATATGGAATTAAACCAAATTCATCACTTATTTTTGGAGAGTTCAGGCACTTCTACCGATACACGAAATATTAAACAGAATTCCCTTTTTTTTGCCTTAAAAGGTGCAAACTTTAACGGGAATAATTTTGCACACCAAGCCCTTGAAAATGGTGCTTGTTATACTGTAATTGATGAAGTCGTGAATCCCACAGATGAACGTTTTATTTTGGTTGATAACGTCTTAGAAACCCTGCAAGAATTGGCGCATTTTCACAGAAAACAACTCGGATTAACCATTATTGCATTGACAGGTAGCAACGGAAAAACAACCACCAAGGAGTTGATTCATTCCGTATTGAAACCACACTTCAAAACGGTAGCCACGGTTGGTAATTTAAACAACCATATTGGCGTGCCTTTAACGCTTTTAAGTATGACAGCCGATACCGAAATTGGCATTGTGGAAATGGGGGCAAACCATGCAAAAGAAATTGCATTTTTATGCAAAATTGCAAAGCCAAATATAGGCTATATCACTAATTTTGGAAAAGCACATTTAGAAGGCTTTGGTTCTGAAGAAGGGGTTGTGAAAGCCAAAAGTGAATTGTATGACTTCTTAAAAACCCATTCGAGTTTAATTATTCTAAATTCTGACGATGCCAAACAAGTTGCACAAGTGGGAGCCTATAGCAGCACATACACTTTTTCAGAAACCTCAGAAACCGATGTGAATGTGAAACTTACGGCAACTCAACCATTTTTGAGTGTTATACTTAAAGAAACAGCAATTAAAACACAGCTTGTTGGAGTTTATAATTTTCATAATATTGCAGCTGCTCTGACCATTGGAACCTATTTTAAACTCACCCCTTTACAGCTCAAAAAAGGAATTGAAGCCTATACTCCAGCAAATAACCGATCACAAATCATTCAGCAAAACTCCAATGAAATTCTATTAGATGCTTACAACGCCAATCCGAGCAGTATGGACTTTGCGTTGAAAAATTTTAGAGGACTCAAAAACCCAAACAAGCTTGCCATTTTAGGCGATATGTTTGAGTTGGGAACGACAAGTGCTAAAGAACATTCAGCACTCGTCAATCAGGCAGTTTCAATGCAGGATTGTAAGTTTTACTTTGTGGGATCTCATTTTTATGAACAAAACAAAGCCCACCCAAATCTGCTGTTCTTTAAAACTTTTGAAGATCTTCAAGTACATCTAGAAAAAACAACGGTTTCAAACACTACTATTTTAATAAAAGGATCGCGGGGGATGGCTTTGGAGCGGGTGTTGGAATTTATTTAAATTTAAAAAATAGAATTTTATTGTGGGTCATACTGGATTCGAACCAGTGACTTCTACCCTGTCAAGGTAACACTCTGAACCAACTGAGTTAATGACCCTATTGTAATCAAGGGTAAAAATACTAATATCTTTTAATTATGTATCTTTATTTTTTAATTTATAAGATATTTTATTAAAAACCAATATTTAGTCTATTGATACTTATAGCCAATCAACCATTCCCCAACTATATTATTAAATTTATGTCCGATGAATGGATTGTCAATAATTGTGCTGTTTTAGTCGTTGTTATTTTCATCTTAGGATTGGGTCGTTTTTTGTCGTACCAACAGAACGTAAAAGTTACCTACTTTATGGGAGGAATTTTGTTTTTTAGTTCTGTGATAACACCTTTACGTACGGTTTTAAACGGAGATTGGAATATGGTGACAGATTTGCCATTACACCTTTGTGGGATATCAGGTTTGATTTGTTCTTTCCTTCCTTTTCTAAAACGCAAACAAGCCTTGTATGATTTTGTGTTTTACACAGGCGTCATAGGAGGGATCATGTCGGTTTTAACTCCTCAAATGAATGGGTTTGATGGCAGTAATTTCGCATATTTAGAATATTATGTAAGACATGTACTAATCTTTTTATTACCCTTATACATGCTTCAAAATTTAAAGATCAAACCGTCTAAATATTCAGTACTCACATCCTTTATTATTTTGAATATATTGATGGTCATCATCATGCCTTTAAATTTTTATTTAGGCTCCAATTATATGTATTTGGCAGAACCTCCACAAGTAGACAACCCATTAGTTATTGGTGAATGGCCGTATTATTTGCTGTGGTTTGAGGTATTCATCATCATATTGATGTCTGGATTTTACATGCTTTCCAAATTAAATTTTAATATAAAAAAAACAAACTAAATATTTTTATAGAAAGGACTTTAGTACCTTCGTGTTTAGATACTAGATCCAAAACATACAATAATGAAACCAACTAAAACCGTTATCATCACAGGAACCAGCCGAGGCATTGGATTTGAACTCGTGCATCTCTTTGCCAATGCAGGTTACGGTGTTTTGGCACTCTCTAGAAATGCAAACCCCGTATCAAACTTAAATTTTGAAAACATCACGGCCTTATCCTTTGATTTGAGTAAGCCCGAAGACTACGATCGTGTAGAAGCCTTTGTGAAAAAGGAGTGGACACAAGTCGATATCCTTATAAATAATGCAGGAACACTCCTAAATAAGCCATTTGCAGACACTACCTTTGAGGACTTCCAGCAGGTTTATAGCACCAATGTTTTTGGAGTAGCAGAACTTACCCGTCGTATAATTCCATACATGCCAAAAAAAGGCCACGTCGTAACCATTAGTTCGATGGGAGGCGTACAAGGCTCTGTGAAATTCCCAGGACTTTCAGCTTATAGTTCCAGTAAAGGTGCTGTGATTACACTCTCCGAACTCTTAGCGGAAGAGCATAAAGAAACAGGTCCTTCTTTCAATGTGTTGGCTTTGGGCGCTGTGCAAACTGAAATGCTTGAAGAAGCATTTCCAGGCTATGAGGCACCTACAACCGCTACTGAAATGGCAAATTATATTTTTGAATTCGCAAAAAATAGTCAGCAGTTTTACAACGGTAAATTATTACAAATATCGAGCTCTACCCCTTAGTCTGATTTTCAGGAATATTTAAAAATAATTCCAAGGGTTTAACAGCCCATTAACGGTTATAAAATAAAATATTTAGTTACTTTTGTAATTCGATAAAACCGCATTTTATGTTCAATAATTTAAGTGAAAAATTAGATAAAGCTCTCCACGTTCTTAAAGGGCATGGCAGTATTTCGGAAATCAATGTTGCCGAAACGCTCAAAGAAGTGCGTCGTGCATTGTTGGATGCCGATGTGAATTATAAAATTGCCAAAGAGTTTACCAATCGAGTCAAGGAAAAAGCATTAGGTCAAAACGTTTTGACCACACTTCAGCCAGGCCAACTAATGGTCAAAATTGTAAAAGACGAATTGACCGCCTTAATGGGTGGTGCCGTTGAAGGAATTAATGTATCGGCCACTCCAAGTGTCATTTTAATGTCCGGTTTACAAGGGTCTGGTAAAACCACTTTTTCTGGAAAACTTGCCAATTACTTAAAGTCCAAAAAATCCAAAAAACCAATGCTAGTCGCCTGTGATGTGTACCGTCCGGCCGCTATCGATCAGTTGCATATCGTTGGAAATCAAGTTGGAGTTGAGGTGTATAGCGATCAAGGAAACAACGATCCTGTTGCCATTGCCAAAGCTGGTATTGCTGAAGCCAAAGCCAAAGGCTGTAACGTGGTAATTATTGATACTGCAGGTCGTTTGGCCGTCGATGAAGCCATGATGAGCGAAATTGCAAACATTCATAAAGCAATCCAACCACAAGAAACCTTATTTGTAGTCGATGCAATGACAGGGCAAGATGCCGTCAATACGGCTAAAGCATTTAATGATATTCTGAATTTTGATGGTGTTATTTTAACAAAATTAGATGGTGATACTAGAGGTGGAGCTGCTATTTCGATAAAATCAGTGGTCAATAAACCCATTAAATTTATTGGTACAGGTGAAAAAATGGAAGCCATTGATGTTTTCCATCCTGACCGTATGGCCGAACGAATTTTGGGCATGGGGGATGTGGTATCGCTAGTAGAACGTGCGCAAGAGCAATTTGATGAACAAGAAGCTCGAAAAATTCAAAAGAAAATTGCCAAAAACCAATTTGGGTTTGATGACTTTTTATCACAAATTCAACAGGTTAAAAAGATGGGTAATATGAAAGACCTAATGGGAATGATCCCTGGGGCAGGAAAAATGATGAAAGATATTGATGTCGATGATGATGCCTTCAAACACATAGAAGCCATTATACATTCGATGACTCCAGAAGAGCGCACCAAGCCAACCCTTTTAAACGCCAGTCGTAAAAAACGAATTGGAGCTGGATCAGGAACCTCCATCCAACAAGTGAATCAATTGATGAAGCAATTCAATCAAATGAGTAAAATGATGAAAATGATGCAAGGCGGTGGCGGTCGAAAAATGATGCAAATGATGAAAAATATGCCACGATAGTTTTAAATTAACCAACGAATTACAATGATTTTACTCGACGGAAAGCAAACCAGTGTAGATATAAAAGTAGAAATTGCTACGGCAGTTTCAAAAATAAAAGATCAAGGAAAACGTGCACCACATTTAGCGGCGATTCTTGTGGGTACAAACGGAGCCAGTATGACTTACGTTGGTGCAAAGGTTAAAGCCTGTGAACTTGTCGGATTCGACTCCACATTAATCGATTTACCTGAAGAAACGACAGAAAAAACCCTGTTAGCTCAAATACATTCTTTAAACGATAATCCAGCAATTGATGGGTTTATTGTGCAGCTTCCCTTACCAAAACATATTAACGAACAAAACGTGTTGATGGCCGTACACCCCGATAAGGATGTGGATGGTTTTCATCCTACGAATGTAGGGCGTATGACGTTGGACTTGCCAACCTTTTTACCCGCAACACCTTATGGGATTATGGAGCTTTTAGAACGTTATAAAGTACCAACTTCTGGAAAGCAAGTTGTAGTGATAGGTAGAAGCCATATTGTGGGACGACCGATGAGTATCTTAATGAGTCAAAAACGTCCTGCGGGTGATGCGACTGTTACCATTGCACACAGTCGAACAGCGAACTTGTCTGAACTGACTTTAAAGGCAGATATTGTGGTTGCAGCCTTGGGAATCCCCGAATTTTTAACCGCTGAAATGGTTAAACCAGGAGCGGTTATTATTGATGTCGGTATTACAAGAGTTCCTGATGAATCTAAGAAAAGAGGCTATCGTATTGCTGGGGATGTACACTTTGAAAGTGTTGCCAAAAAAGCAAGTCATATCACACCTGTTCCTGGTGGAGTAGGGCCAATGACTATCGCAATGTTGCTCAAAAACACCTTGCTTGCTTGTGAGCGTCATGCTGCCAATACATCTATTTAGCAAAAATCTGAGAGGTTTCTTTAAAAGCTTTAAATTCTAAAGCATTTCCAGCAGGATCATAAAAAAAGAGTGTGGCTTGTTCGCCTACCTGTCCTTTAAATCGAATATAAGGTTCAATAATAAAGTCTATTTTTTGAGCTTTTAAACGTTCTGAAAAGGTTTCAAATTCTTCCCATGGGAGAATCACACCAAAATGTGGAACTGGCATCTGTTTTCCATCTACCTTATTTACATGAAGGTCTGTTTCCTCTTCTTTTGGTTTGAAATGAATTACAAGTTGATGACCAAAAAAATTAAAATCAACCCAATGGTCGCTATGGCGACCTTCTTCACATCCTAAAACATCTCTATAAAATACACGACAAGTTTCTAGGTTCCATACAGGGATTGCCAGATGAAAAGGGCTTATGAAATTCATTAGATTGCTTTTTTTGAGTCTTTCAAGGTTTTGTTTAAAGTGATTAATTCTTCTTCTGTTAAATTACGATAAGAACCGACTTCACATTTTAAATTAATATTCATAATACGGGTGCGTTTTAGTGATTGTACTTCATAGTTTAGGTACTCACACATGCGACGAATTTGACGATTCAAACCTTGTGTAAGAATGATTTTAAATTCAAAAGTACTGAGCTTTTCGACTATGCAAGATTTGGTAGTTTTTCCCAGTTCTTCTAATGGAATGCCCCCAGCCATGCGTTGTATGAATGTTTGAGAAATCGGTTTGTCAACTGTTACGATGTATTCTTTCTCATGGTTGTTACTCGCACGAAGAATTTTATTCACAATATCGCCGTCGTCCGTCAATAAAATCAAACCCTCACTATCCTTATCCAAACGTCCAATTGGAAAAATCCGACTTGGATAATTGATATAATCAATAATATTGTCTTTTTCAACGCCAGTATCGGTTGTACAAACAATTCCTACAGGTTTGTTGAATGCAATATATGTTCGTTTTTTAGTTTTATTAAGAATGGTTTTTCCATCTACTTTAACCTCGTCACCAATTAAAACTTTAGTTCCCATTTCGGGAACAATGCCATTAATAGTTACCCGACCTTCGTCAATTAACTTGTCCGCAGTACGTCGAGAACAATAGCCGGCTTCGCTTAAATATTTATTCAGTCTTGTTGAAGTTGGTTCCATTTGGCGAATTTACAAAAGTTTAGTGGCTTAGAAATTGAATCAGTTCATCCGAAACTAAATTTCCCTTTAGAGAGTGTCCAAGACCTTCTGTTGAAATTAGTTTGGCATTTTTAAATTGTGCTTCAATATCAAGACCATCTTGGTAGGGGATGACAGGGTCGTTTTTGTCGTGGATTAGCAAGCCTTTTAAATCAATATTTTTTACAAAATCAGCAGTTGAAAAATACTCTGGAGGATGTCCAAATTTAAGCTCAATTTGTTTGTCAATTCCTTTGGATATCTTTTGGCTGTAGCTCATCATTTCTTTGTAGCGTTTCATAATTCCTTTGAATCCAGAAGGTGCACCTAAAAGCACAATTTTTTCGGCGGTATGATGCGTTTGTTTTCTAAGAAAAATCACCACAGCCATTCCGCCTACCGAATGCCCAATATACGCTGTTGGTTTAAACTTTTGGCTCACCACATTAATGAATTCTGCGTAGAGAATCGCATTAAACGTATCGCTTCCAGAGCCCCCATGTGCAGGACCGTCCAAGGCAATTATGTTATAGCCTTCCTTGTGAAGCTTTTTAATTTTATGCCGCCAACGTCCTGAATTGCTTTCCCAACCGTGTGCGAGTAAAACGGTTTCTTTAGAGCCTTCCCATTGGTAGGTTTGAATTGGCAAACTGTCATAGTATAAAGTTGTTTTGCGAGTAGCAGTGTCTAAAAAAGTACTCGCATGAGGCTTTAGCTGACCATTTCTTGGTTTTGAAAATAATTTCAAGGCAAGTTTGGAAGCGTACGTCGTATTAAAAACCCCTATAAAATTTATAAGGGCACCTACAATTTTTGGGAGGAGTGATTTCATGAGGGTTTAGGTTCTTCTCTATTTACATTTTCTATAGAAAATGCGGGAGTACAGATTGCTAAATACTCACAAGGTTTGTCAAAAGGGTTTGAATATTGAACACGGGCGTTTTTCTCAATTTTAATGGACTGCCCCTGTTCCAAGACGATAGTATCTCCCTCGATGATGAATTGTTTTTTACCTTTAATGATATAGGTGTATTCATCAAACTCGGGTGTTTGAAAGGGTTCACTCCAACCTGGAGGTGCAACCATATGAGCAATACTTAGAGCTGTGTTACCGTCTGTTGCATTACCAAAATGTTCTTCAATGCGTTTGCCATCGGTTGTTGGAACTACAAAAGGTGTTTTTTGAATTATATAAGCCGCCATAGTTTAATACCATTGAATGTAAAAATCCTTGATTTTAGCCGTTTCAGGAATGGAAATGGCTTCTATTTTTTGATTCATATTATAACGCATTTCTTCGGGTATTTCCATTTTGCTGAGTGTAAAATAAACATTGATTTCATCTACTGAAACAATCAGATTTCTGAGCGTATTTTGAATGCTAGAAATACTATATTTAGAATTGATCTCTCCAAAAGTACTCATTGTGTTCAGTCCGTCTTTGTTTTTGAAACGTGCGTCCATAACACGAACCGTTCGGATGGTTGACAACGAGTCTAACGAATAATTAGGATCTAATTCGAGTAACAACTTGCCAGTTCCTTTCTCAAAAATACTTATGGTATTGATGTTGCCTGTGAATTCGTCACCTCCAATATATTTGCTAATGGAATCGTTTGCAAACACCACTTTTAAGGCATTAACTTTTGTGGAGTCTGTAAGCATACCTACACTCTGTTTGGTAATTAAAAAAGGATCTGATTTTGTTTCACAAGCCACAAAAAGACCGAAAAGTAATCCGATAAATAAATAAGTTCTCATGATTATTTTTAAATTTTCAGTAAAAATAAATGAAGTTTTATGACTTAAACCAAAAACTGTAAACTATTTTTGCTCATTATGTTAAAAACTGAAATTAAATCGCTGGTAAACGCTGGTAAAATGTTGCCACTTATGGAGGCTTTCTATACCATTCAAGGAGAGGGTTTTCACAAAGGAACTGCTGCTTATTTTGTAAGAATTGGAGGCTGTGATGTGGGTTGCCATTGGTGCGATGTCAAAGAAAGTTGGAATGCCGATTTGCATCCCCCAACTGCAATTGATGTCATTGCTGAAGACGCTTCCAAACACAGTCAAACAATTGTAGTGACTGGTGGAGAGCCATTGATGTGGGACATGAATCCATTGACCTCTGAATTAAAATCGAAGGGAATGCAAACACATATCGAGACTTCTGGGGCGTATGAGCTAACTGGCGATTGGGATTGGATTTGTTTGTCCCCCAAAAAATTAAAAGGACCTTTAGACGAAGTGTATCAAAAAGCACACGAGCTGAAAGTGATTGTTTATAACAAGGACGACTTAAAATATGCGGAAGAACAAGCAGCAAAAGTAAACTCAGATTGTATTCTATACCTACAACCCGAGTGGAGTAAACGCGAAAAAGTCACGCCTTTTATCGTCGATTATGTGATGAAACACCCCAAATGGAAGGTTTCGCTTCAAACACATAAGTATTTGAATATTCCCTAAGCAATTTCAGTACAATTTCTTGATTTCATAAACTTTTTGGATTTAAATCGTACTATATATTTACATTTTTATATTAATTTTAAAAATTTAGTTTCAAAATATAACTAATTATGTATTATCTATTTATAATATATAATGATAGCTGCATATTTGTGGTCTAATCATTAAAATCCTATTATGTGTGGAATTGTGTGTGCCTTTGATTTAAAACAAAAATCAGAAATTTTAAGACCTCAAGTGCTTGAAATGTCCAAAAAATTAAGACATCGTGGTCCAGACTGGAGCGGTATTTATAGCGACGAAAAATCCATATTGGCGCATGAACGTTTGGCAATTGTAGACCCTGCATCGGGGCAACAACCTTTATTCAGTGAAGATAAAAAATTAGTATTGGCTGCCAATGGTGAAATTTACAATCACAGAGAATTGCGAAAGCAGTTTCATGGAACTTATAATTTTCAAACTGCTTCTGATTGTGAAATTATTTTGGCGTTGTATAAAGAAAAAGGCGTTGATTTTATCGACGACCTGAACGGAATTTTTGGTTTTGCGCTATATGATGTAGAAAAAGATGAATATTTTATTGCCAGAGATCATATGGGTATTATTCCCTTATACATTGGTTGGGATCAAAACGGAACCTTTTATGTAGCATCAGAACTAAAAGCTTTAGAGAGTGTTTGTGCTAAAATTGAATTATTCCCTCCAGGGCATTATATGTCAAGTAGAGATGGCAAGTTTGTAAAATGGTACAACAGAGAGTGGACAGACTACGATGCTGTAAAAGACAATGAAACCAGTATTGCCGAAGTTAAACAAGCTCTAGAAGCTGCGGTTCACAGGCAATTAATGAGTGATGTGCCTTATGGTGTTTTACTTTCTGGTGGTCTAGACTCTTCAGTTACCTCTGCCATTGCCAAAAAATATGCACAAAAACGCGTAGAATCTGATGATGCCTCTGAGGCTTGGTATCCGCAATTGCATTCCTTTTCAGTTGGATTGGAAGGGTCTCCAGATTTAGCGGCAGCTCAAAAAGTAGCCGATTATATTGGTACCATACATCATGAAATAAAATTCACAATTCAAGAAGGATTGGATGCTATAAAAGATGTGATCTACAACATAGAAACCTATGACATTACCACCATTCGTTCCTCAACACCAATGTATTTAATGGCACGTGTGATTAAGTCTATGGGGATTAAAATGGTACTTTCTGGGGAAGGTGCCGATGAGATTTTCGGGGGTTATTTATATTTTCATAAAGCACCAAATGCACAAGAATTCCATGAAGAAACGGTACGTAAATTAGATAAATTACACATGTATGATTGTCTAAGAGCGAATAAAAGCTTGATGGCTTGGGGGATAGAAGGGCGTGTGCCGTTTTTAGATAAAGAATTTGTGGATGTAGCAATGCGTTTAAACCCTAAAGATAAGATGATTAATGGCGAACGCATGGAAAAATGGATCATTAGAAAAGCCTTTGAAGACATGTTGCCAGAAAGTGTTGCTTGGAGGCAAAAAGAGCAATTTTCTGATGGCGTTGGTTACAGTTGGATAGACACACTTAAAGAAGTGGTTGATAAAGAGGTTTCGGATGAGCAACTGGCAAATGCTAAATTTAGATTTCCAATTCAAACCCCACAAAACAAAGAAGAGTTTTATTACCGTTCTATTTTTGAGGACCATTTTCCAAGTGATGCAGCAGCTTTAAGCGTTCCGCAAGAGGCGAGTGTAGCTTGTAGCACCCAAATTGCTTTAGATTGGGATGAAGCCTTTAAAAACATGAATGAACCCTCCGGAAGAGCAATTGCTAATGTACATGATCAGTCCTATGAATAGAAATTTTTAAGCTCAAATAATAGCTTCTAAAGCGTTTGGGTTGTTTTTTATTGGAGCAACAAATTTATAACGCCCTTAAATCAAATTTAAGGGCGTTTTTAGTGGATTTAAGAACGTTTCTAAAAAACAGCCATTTGTTAATAATTACACTTAAATCTCTTAAAAAACACTTTAAATTCCTTACAAGATTAGTTATCTTTGTTAGGTTAGATGGAGTTTTAGCTGCATCAAAATTAAACTAAAAAACACATTCAATACAATGAGCGAAGAAATTAATAAAGGGAGTTATTCAGCAGACAGTATTCAGGCCTTAGAAGGTATGGAGCACGTTCGTATGCGTCCATCCATGTACATTGGAGATGTAGGTTTAAGAGGCTTGCATCACTTGGTGTACGAGGTGATTGATAACTCAATCGATGAAGCTTTGGCAGGTCACTGTGATAAAATTACCGTGATCATCAACGAAGATAATTCCATCACAACCGAAGATAATGGTCGTGGAATCCCTGTGGATATCCACAAAAAAGAAGGCGTTTCTGCTTTGGAAGTAGTTATGACCAAGATTGGTGCAGGGGGTAAATTCGATAAAGATTCTTATAAAGTATCTGGAGGTTTACACGGCGTTGGGGTGAGTTGTGTGAACGCCCTTTCTGAGCATTTAAAAGCAACCGTTTATAGAGATGGAAAAATCTATGAACAAGAGTATGAACGTGGTAAAGCAATGTATCCTGTAAAACAAGTAGGGGAGACAGATCGAAGAGGAACAACCGTTACTTTTAGACCCGATCCTCAAATATTTACACAGACGCTTATATACGTCTATGAAACCCTTGCAAATCGATTGAGAGAACTCGCTTTTCTAAATAAAGGGATTACAATAGTTCTTGTAGATCAAAGAGAAAAAGACGAAAAAGGTGAGTTTTTGGGTGAAACTTTTCATTCTACAGAAGGACTTTCTGAATTTATCAAATACTTGGATAGCAACCGCGATCCGATCATGAAAAATGTAATTGCTTTTGAAGGTGAAAAAAATGGAGTTCCAGTTGAAGTTGCGATGATTTATAACACATCTTATGCTGAGAATTTACATTCCTATGTAAACAATATCAACACCCATGAAGGTGGAACACATTTATCTGGATTCAGACGTGGATTAACGCATACATTAAAGAAATACGCCGATGAATCGGGGATGTTAGACAAACTTAAGTTTGACATAGCCGGGGATGATTTCCGTGAAGGATTAACCGCTATTATTTCGGTTAAAGTTCAAGAACCTCAATTTGAGGGACAAACCAAAACAAAATTAGGAAATAGAGAAGTATCTGCTTCAGTGAGTCAGGCCGTATCAGAAATGCTGACAGATTATTTAGAAGAAAACCCCGATGATGCCAAAATCATTATTCAAAAAGTAATCCTTGCTGCACAAGCTCGTCATGCCGCTCAAAAGGCGCGAGATATGGTTCAACGAAAAACTGTGATGAGTATTGGAGGGCTGCCTGGAAAATTGAGCGATTGCTCTGAACAAGATCCTGAAAAATGTGAAATTTACCTTGTGGAGGGAGATTCGGCAGGGGGAACAGCAAAGATGGGACGTGATAGAGCTTTTCAAGCTATTTTGCCATTAAGAGGTAAAATTTTGAATGTAGAAAAAGCAATGACTCATAAGGTTTTTGAAAATGAAGAAATCAAAAATATATTCACAGCCTTAGGAGTTACTATTGGAACCGAGGAAGATCCAAGAGCACTGAACCTATCAAAATTAAGATACCATAAAATTGTGATCATGTGTGATGCCGATATTGATGGGAGTCACATTGAAACACTTATTTTAACCTTCTTCTTTAGATATATGAAAGAATTGATCGAAAACGGTCATGTTTACATCGCAACACCTCCTTTGTTTTTAGTGAAGAAAGGAGCCAAAAAAGAATATGCATGGAATGATGATGAGCGTTTGGCATTAATGGAGCAATATGGAGATGGCGCAAAAATTCAACGTTATAAAGGTCTTGGAGAAATGAATGCCGTACAACTTTGGGATACAACAATGAATCCGGAGTTCAGAACTTTACGTCAAATACAAGTTGAAAATGGAACCGAAGCCGATCGGATTTTCTCAATGTTGATGGGAGACGATGTGCCACCAAGACGAGAATTTATCGAGAAAAATGCAATTTATGCCAATATCGATGCTTAAATAGTAACCCCTAAATTTTGTTCATATGAAAAAAATAACTTTTATTACTACCTTCCTTTTTGGAACATTTGTGTCAACAGCTCAAGAGCTAGAAAGTGTCATCCTTGCTGTAGACGACTCTAATATTTTGTTGCAAAACTATCTTAATCCAGCTGCTAAAGGATTAATGACTAGTATGAATGGAGGATGGTATTCCACTGCTAAGTCGCATAAAAAACTCGGCTTTGATATTACTTTTGGATTGAACGCAACTTTTACGCCCAGCAAAGACAAAGTATTTGAATTTATAGCCAATGACTATAACTTTATATCTCACACTGACGGAGATACAAACGTCTCAACGGTTTTAGGAAATGACGACGCGAATACAGAGTTTAATGTTTCAATACCCTATCAAGGAGGTAACTTTAAGGCAGGGTCATTTGAATTGCCTGGTGGAATCGCAAAAGATTTGCCCGCCAATGCTGTTCCAACGCCTTTTGTACAAGTTGGTCTAGGATTGCCTTTTAAAACAACCATTAAACTAAGGTATGTGCCTAAGGTAGATTTTACTTCAAAGGTCAATGCCAACCTAATTGGAGTAGGGCTTCAGCATGATTTAACACAGTATCTTGGTCTTGTAGGAAAACTCCCATTTTCCTTATCCGTTTTAGGAGCCTATACAACTTCGTCTGTTAATTATAGCATTAAAAATGGGGATGTGTCAGATCAAATATTAGTATCCAATGGAAACGCTCAATTCAAATTAAATACTTGGACTGTTCAAGCATTGGGGTCTTTAGATTTTCAAATCGTTACCCTTTATGGAGGTGTAGGTCTCAATGGCGGAAAGTCAACATTTAATATCAATGGCGATTATCAACTTACATATGAGATAGAATCTGCTGATGGAACAATTCAAGGTTCAATAGTTGAATCCATTTCTGACCCTGTGAGTTTGAAATTTAACTCTTCTGGAACTCGAGCAACTTTGGGTGCACGTTTAAATCTTCCATTTATCAAGATTTTTGCCGATTACACATTGCAAGAATACAATACTGCAACCCTCGGAGTTGCATTTAGTATTAGATAATTTTAGTAAAAAAAAATAAATTA
>JAURPF010000001.1 GCA_030835325.1 Flavobacteriaceae bacterium
AGATCAAACTCTTTGGGATTCAATAAAATAAAACTAGTCGTTTATTGCGTAATTCTAGAAGCAACTTCTGGGGTTTTCATGTATTATTTTGATTTTCCATTTTTGAGTCAACCCTTACATTTAGTCATTGCTTCTATCCTATTTGGAATTCAGTGTTACATACTTTTTGAATGCCTTCATAAAAAAAGAGAAAAGCAACATACATAAAAAAATGCATCCTATATTTGTTTTATAATTTTAACCTATGATTTTTAGATTTAGAGTTGTTTTAGACAACGATACCAAAGAGGATATTTTTAGAGATATTGAGATTAGAAAGACCGATACGCTCGAAGATTTACATAATACAATCACCCAATCCTTTGGATTTGATGGTAGTGAAATGGCTTCCTTTTATTTGAGTGATGACGAATGGAATCAAGGGGAAGAAATATCTTTATTTGATCTGAGTGAAGGCGGAAGTGATATCCAGCTAATGAGTCAGACCGTCATTAGTTCCGTCGTTTCTGAAGAACGTACAAAACTCATCTATATCTACGATTTTATGAGTATGTGGACTTTTATGGTCGAACTAGGAGAAATTGTTGAAGAAGCCGAAGGTACTGATTACCCTAATTTATTGTATGTTCATGGACAAGTTCCAAGCGACGCTCCCGAAAAAGTTTTTGAGACTGATGGTTTTGGAGATGATTTTGATGAATTTGAAGATGATTATGAAACGGATGATTACGATCATCTAGACTTTGACGAAAACTGGAATTAAAAGAAAATCTCTGTGTTTTCTGTTTGGTAATTTCGTTTCACAAATCTTAAAGAATTTTTTAGAATTTCACCCATATTTTTACTCTTTTTAAATCGAATATCTCGGGTATATTCAAATATTTTTGTTTTTAGTAAGGTTTCATGTTCTGGGGTAGAAATTGTATCAGAAACCATACACTGAATCAGTTGGTCAACTCGGTTTTTGAAACTTAAGAGACGTTTGGCAACGATGGAACGTTCTTCGAGTTTATATTGATTAATAGATTGTTTTTCAAATTTATCTGTAACTAAATCAACCATTTTAAAATTCTCCTTAAAAAACTGAGGTCGATACACATTAAACTTACCTTCAAAACACTGTTGATCAAAATCAATAGCTCGAATACTGTAAACTACATGATCAAAATCGTGTGTTGGTACGATTACATAATTATAAGAACGCATATCTCCTAACAAACGAATCATACAACGTTCATTGAATTTTACAAATTCTTTTGCAATTTGTGCCTTCTCTGGTTCGGTACAGTTAGGGAGCATCGTTTCAATAAATTCATCTCCAGGAATCCCACTGATATGCTCTTCGATCAAGGTGTCTTCATAAACTAAAAAATTCAAGTTATGAGGAGATAACATATGCTCAAGCTCCAATCCATAAATTCGAGAAGCATCCGCTTTTTTGACATAAAAATAGGCGTAGTTATCATTAAGTATATTTCTAATTTTAATGCGAAATGGCTTGGAGTTCCCAAACGTACAATAATCAATTGCATCAACATTTAATAAAGGAATGGTCTTTTCATTTCCATCCGAATGTAGCTTGGAATATATTTTTTTTAAATTCAAATCGATCTCTTTACGATCAAACTCATTATAGTAGGTACGCACCCAAAGCGTGTCCTTATCATTTTTATCAAACACTTCTACAGACCCTTGAAAACGAAGTAAATCATCATAAAATATAGGCAACCGAACCGTGCGATTAAATTTTTGCAGATACCCCTTTAAGGCTGTATTTACAGGGTATGAAGGTTTTTTAAGGGATATTTTTAAATCGTCTTTCATTTGTGATCTTGAATTCCAAATTTAACTTATATTTTTTTAATTTGTAACAATAGTCAGAAAACATCGTCTTATATTTATGATCCAATAAAACAAAACTTGTGAATTCTGTCCTAAAAATTTCAAATCTTACAAAAAAATATGGGTTACTAACTGCCGTTAGCAATCTTTCTTTTGACATCGAAAAAGGTAGCATTTACGGGATTTTAGGACCAAATGGTAGTGGGAAATCCACCACATTAGGAATTGTTTTAAATGTTGTTAATAAAACGGCTGGAGATTTCTCTTGGTTTGGAGGGACACTGACAACACATCAAGCACTAAAAAAAGTAGGAGCCATTATCGAACGTCCAAATTTCTACCCTTATATGACTGCCTATCAAAATCTGAAATTGGTTTGCAAAATAAAAGGCGTTCCTTATGGTTCTATAGAAAAGACTTTAGAAATTGTAGGACTTGACGATCGAAAACACAGCAAATTTAGTGCCTTTTCTTTAGGAATGAAGCAGCGACTGGCCATAGCCTCAGCGCTATTAAATGACCCTGAAATTTTAATTTTAGACGAGCCCACCAACGGCTTAGACCCACAAGGAATTCATCAAATTCGAGAGATTATCAAAACTATTTCCCAACAGGGTACAACCATTTTGTTGGCCTCTCACCTGCTAGATGAAGTCGAAAAAGTCTGTACTCATGTGGTTGTTTTAAGAAAAGGAAAAAACCTCTATTCAGGGCGTGTTGATGAGCTGATATCAAGTCATGGATTTTTTGAATTAAAAACACATCAAAAAGACGACTTGCTAAAACTACTTGAATCGCATCCCAATTTTTCTCATACCAAAGTAGAAAACGATTTAATTACAGCGTTTCTTGAAAATCCAATGGAAGCTGAAGAATTCAACCGTTTACTTTTTAAAAAAGGAATTGTATTGAGCCATTTGATCAAAAGAAAAGAAAGTTTGGAAGAACAATTTTTACAATTAACTGACAACCAATGAGACGATTAATAGAATTGGAACTTCAAAAATTATTACTCAATAAAACGAGTAAAATTCTGATATTTATATCCTTTATTTTGCCACTTTGCGTAATTCTTTTATCCGCTGTGAAAATTAACTTTTTTGGTTTTTTTACGCTAGAACTTGGCGAATTAGGAATTTTTAACTTTCCTATAATATGGCATATCACCACCTATTTTTCTGCCTTATTTAAATTCTTTTTTGCGATTGTTGTTGTTTCAATGATTGGAAACGAATACAGCAATAAAACACTAAAACAAAACCTCATCGATGGTTTGAGTAAAAAAGAATTTATATTGTCTAAATTTTATGTTATTGTATTTTTCTCTCTCATATCAACTGTGATTATTTTCATCATATCCTTAGTACTTGGATTGATTTATTCAAGTTACAATGAGTTTAGCATTATTATTCAACAAATGGAGTTTTTAGTGGCCTATTTTGTAAAACTTGTAGGGTTCTTTTCTTTCTGTTTATTTTTGGCGGTCTTAGCAAAACGGTCTGCATTTGCATTAGCATTTTTGTTTATCGACTTAATTATAGAATGGGTTATTTTAGGACTCATCACATGGAAAAGCAGTTATGAAATTGCTCAAAAAGTGCAAGACTTTTTTCCACTATCTTCAATGTCAAACCTCATAAAACAACCCTTTCAGCGTGTTGCGATGACAAAATTCCCATCGAATGCAGATATAAGTTATGATTATGCTGTTTACTTTGATAACATTATAATCGTTATTTTATGGACACTTATTTTTATATTTTTATCTTTTAAATTATTAAAAAAGCGTGATCTATAAATCCTTTTATCTCATCCATTTGGTTTTGATAAAAATAAAAAACCAACATTCCAACATAAAAAATTAGTCTTGCTCTTATTAATTAATAAGAAGCCCTAAAAAATCAATATGTATCTTTGTATTGTTTTTTATGAAAAATTTTAACCCACTTATTTTTTTATTCGTTTCATTTGCTGCTTTGAGTCAAAATGTTCAAGTTAGTAGCTCTGCCTACACCCCTCAGGAATTGATTGAAGATGTACTCATAAACAGCACTTGTATTGAAAATTTAGTGGTCACAAATGTCGTTGGAGGTAATTTTAACTCTACTGAAAAAAGTTACGGCTATTTTGATGCCAATGGAAGTAGTTTTCCTTTACAAAGAGGAATCGTTTTAAGTACTGGAAAATTAGCTAATGTTGAAGGTCCAAATAACTCTTTAAGCGACGATGATGCTTCGAATTGGGGAGGAGATTCTGATCTGGAAATGATTCTAAATGAAAGTAATACCCACAATGCAACTATAATAGAATTTAATTTTTCAGCACAAGCGAATCAAATTAGTTTCAACTATATATTTGCCTCTGAAGAATACCAAGAAAATAATTCGAGTACTTGTCAATATTCAGATTTATTTGGATTTTTAATTCGGAAAGAAAGTGGTGGAGGTTACACCAATATTGCCCTAGTCCCAACAACGCAAACACCCGTAAAAGTAACGACTGTTCATTCTGGGATTCCGGGAGAATGTGACCCCATTAATGAAGCGTACTTTGATGGTTGGAATTCCAATTCAGCTCCTATTAATTTTAATGGTCAAACCACAGTTCTTACAGCAACTGCTAATATCACCCCTAATGAAATTTACCATGTTAAATTGGTTATCGCAGATGAACAAAACTATCGTTACGATTCAGCTGTTTTCTTAGAAGCAAGTAGCTTTAAATTGGGTACAGACTTAGGAATTGATCGTTTAAGAGCAACAAACACTTCATTGTGTGACGATGAAACACTAACCTTGAGCGCCCTTCAAAACAATGCTTTGTCTTACAAATGGTTTAAAAACGGCAAACTCCTATCTGGAAATACAGGTTTTGAGTTGGAAGTTGAGAACGAAGGTCTCTACAGTGTTGAAGTGCTTTTAGATAACGGCTGTACTAGCTATGGATCCATTCGAATTGAATACAGCCCCCTCCCGATTGCCATAGACAGCAATTTAGTGCAATGTGATGATGATGGCGTATTTGATGGATTAACAACTTTTAATCTTACAGAAATAAACGAAACCCTTATAAACAATGTTGACAACAGAGAGGTGAAATTTTATACCTCCTTAACCTCCGCTCAAAATTCAATGGGTGATATTGATGGAACAGCTTTTACTAATACTTCAAATCCACAGGTTGTATATGCACAACTCATAGACACCATAACCAATTGTTTTGATATTGCTGAAATCACCTTAAGTGTGAGTACTTCTACTGCGAATGATGCCATATTAGAATCATGTGACTTAGATGGAACTGAAGATGGTTTTTTTAATTTCACTTTAAGTGATGCGGATGCAAAAGTGCTTTTTGGACTGTCTTCCACCTTCACTCTAAACTATTATGAAACTTACCAAGATGCGCTTTTGGAAATTAATACTCTAGCAGCTAATTACACCAACAAAACTCCGTATAAACAAACCCTTTTTGTGCGTGTTGAAAATGGAAATGACTGCCATGGCATTAACAAAGTTGAATTAGTGGTTTTGGAGCTACCACAAATCGTTACTCAAGAGGAACGTGTCTATTGCTTAAATACGTTTCCTAGTCCCATCACACTAGATGGTGGTGTCATTAATGGATTTACTCCTGTATTGTATTACGATTGGTCAACAGGCGAAAAAACACACGAAATTCAAGTGAATACTCCTGGTGTTTATACGGTAACTGTGAGCAACTCCAATGGATGTTCTAAGTTAAGAACCATAACGGTACTTCCTTCCAACACTGCTACTTTTGACTCGATTGATATTGTGGATGGTGTGGAAAATAATACGGTCACTATTTTTGTTTCTGGAGAAGGTGAGTACGAATATGCTTTAGATACTGAATCTACTGGATATCAGGACTCAAATGTATTCTCTGGAGTTGCTCCAGGTTTTCATACGGTATATGTAAGAGATAAAAATGACTGTGGGACAGCCAAAGAAAAGATCGCTATAATTGGATTTCCTAAATTTTTCACTCCTAATGGAGATGGTTATAATGACACTTGGCATGTGTATGGTATCAACACACCAGACCAAGAAAACAGTGAGATCTTTATTTTTGACCGATTTGGAAAACTACTCATCAAATTAAGCCCTTCCAGTGCGGGTTGGGATGGCACTGTAAATGGAGTTAGTAGTCCATCTTCCGATTATTGGTTTTATATTAAACTTCAAAACAACAAGATATTTAGAGGCCATTTTTCGTTAAGGCGATGAATTATAATACTGAAAAATTGATATCTTTGAATAACAATTCAACCAATGAGACGCAAATTTAAAATAGCTATTTTCAGTATCGGTATTTTGTTTTTTAATATCCTACCAGCACAAGATATTTCGTTGTTCAACCAACTAAATGGTCATTTGGATTATACAGCAATTGGGAACACCTTGAATACTTCCGAAAATAACAGTGCTATAAACTGTGTCATAAACACAGCTTCTTCAGCAACATTGAGTTTATCGGCGACACAAACCATAGAAGCTGCTTACCTCTATTGGGCTGGATCTGGTTCTGGCGATTTTAATGTAACTCTGAACACCACGGATATTACACCTTCTCGAACCTTCGCCTATACATTAGATTCTTCACGACAATTTTTTGCTGCATTTGCGGATGTAACTACACTCATTCAAACCGAGGGAAATGGTCTATACACTCTTAGTAATTTAGAACAAATAGATATTTCATCGGCCTATTGCTCAACAGGTACAAATTTTGCGGGTTGGGCCATAACCGTTATTTACTCAGACCCCGCACTTCCACTAAATCAATTAAATGTCTATGATGGCTTAGAAAGTGTTCCTGAATCAATTACCATTGAGTTAAACAACTTGAATGTTATGGATACTACTGGTGCTAGAATTGGATTTTTGGCTTGGGAAGGCGATGCTGGTTTAGCAGTAGATGAGGAATTACAAATGAACGGAATTACACTTAGTAACCCACCGCTCAATCCAGCAAACAATGCTTTTAACGGCACCAATAGCTTCACAAACGATTCCAATTTATACAATATGGACATCGACGTTTATCCGATAGAAAACACCATTAATGTAGGAGATTCATCTGCTGTCATTCAATTAACCTCTGGACAAGATTTAGTGATGATAAATAATATCATCACCGTATTAAATAGTCAGTTACCAGATGCGAGTGTTTCTATTGATTCTATTGATTTGCCTTGTAA
Source organism: Flavobacteriaceae bacterium (assembly GCA_030835325.1). Taxonomy (GTDB): domain Bacteria; phylum Bacteroidota; class Bacteroidia; order Flavobacteriales; family Flavobacteriaceae; genus Hel1-33-131. The sequence goes on from JAURPF010000001.1 coordinate 7,067, forward strand.
TTCTCGTGAAATCACCATTGAATATACCATAGAAAATCTAAATTCAACACAATTATTAGCTGCAAATACGCCCATCGCATTTTATATCGAATCAGACCTAGTTGCACAAACGCAAACAATCAACGACATCCCTGTCAATGGTTCTGAGTCCAATCTAATTCGTTTTACAATAGATCCTTTGAATTTAAATCCAATATACCTGACAATAGTCGTGGATGATGTTGGCAACGGAACTGGAGTGGTCACAGAAATGAGTGAAACGAACAACACGGCTGAAAGCTCTATCGAGGTATTAGAATCTCCAGAAACAACCCCTTTAAGTCCTTTGATAGAATGTAATTTTGGTAATAACCAAGCGGTTTTTAATTTACGAAATGCTTTAGACGAAATAGACTCTTCGTTTGATTTAGAGACCGTTGTTTTTTATCAATCCTTGGAAGATTTAATAAATGACCTTGGTGCTTTGGTCAATCCCTCACAATACATCAATACGAATAGTATTTCAACAATATACTTCAGATTAGATGCTGAGCCTTGTTATGAGATTTTTTCAGTAAACTTAGAGGTGAGTGACTGTGACCCCAATGTTCCTCAGGGATTTTCACCTAATGGAGATGGCTATAATGATTGGTTTAACATAGAAGGACTCTATGATGTATTTTTACAGCACGAACTCTTAATATTTAATCGTTTTGGAACAATTATTTTTAAGGGAGATAATAACATTAAATGGGACGGAAAAGCCAATTACGGTCCACTTAAAGGGGACAACCTTCTTCCTGTTGGCACCTATTTTTATGTATTGCATTTGAATGTTCCAAATTCAAAACCAAAATCGGGTTGGGTTTACATCAACTATTAAGTTGATTTAAAATGATTTTTTTTTGGACTCTCTTTGCTCTAGCGCTTTCTATGTATTAGCTTTGCAACTATGCAATTTAAGCTAACATCTGATTTTAAACCCACTGGAGACCAACCCGCTGCGATCAAAAAACTTGTTGCTGGAATTGAGTCTGAAGAAAAATACCAAACACTCTTGGGTGTGACTGGGTCTGGAAAAACATTTACAGTTGCCAACATCATTCAAGAAGTTCAGCGCCCTACATTGGTATTAGCCCATAACAAAACACTCGCGGCACAGCTGTATTCAGAATTTAAACAATTTTTTCCTGAAAATGCAGTCGAATATTTTGTATCCTACTATGATTACTACCAACCAGAAGCCTATCTACCTGTTTCTGGAACCTATATAGAAAAAGATTTATCTATTAATGAAGAAATTGAAAAGCTGCGTTTAAGCACCACTTCTTCCCTATTATCAGGACGAAGAGATGTGATTGTTATCGCTTCTGTATCGTGTTTGTATGGCATAGGAAATCCTGTTGAATTTCAGAAAAATGTGATCAGTCTAAAATCAAATGAAGTCATTTCCAGAACCGCCTTATTACATAAACTCGTTCAAAGTTTATATTCGAGAACCGAAGGCGAATTTAATCATGGAAATTTCAGAATTAAAGGTGATACCGTAGATGTGTTTCCAAGTTATGCGGATTATGGATTTAGAATTCACTTTTTTGGAGATGAAATAGAAGCCATTGAAGCCTTTGATGTGAATACCAATAAAGTTATTGAAATCTATGAGGCGATCACAATCTATCCAGCTAATATGTTTGTTACTTCACCAGATATTTTACAAAATGCAATTAAAGACATACAAGATGATTTAGTCAAACAACACGATTATTTCAAAGAAATTGGAAAACATCTCGAAGCCAAACGATTGAAAGAACGCACCGAATTTGATTTGGAAATGATTCGTGAATTGGGCTATTGTTCTGGAATTGAAAACTATTCGCGCTATTTAGATGGTCGTGCGCCTGGTACACGTCCCTTTTGTCTATTAGATTATTTTCCAAGTGATTCCTTGATGGTCATTGATGAGAGTCACGTCACCATCTCACAAGTGCACGCCATGTATGGAGGCGATCGAAGTCGGAAAGAAAACTTAGTAGAATATGGGTTCCGATTGCCCGCAGCAATGGACAATCGCCCTTTGAAATTTGAGGAATTTGAAAGTCTGCAAAATCAAGTGCTATATGTAAGTGCCACCCCTTCCGATTATGAACTTGAAAAATCAGATGGTGTTTTTGTGGAACAAGTCATAAGACCCACAGGTCTTTTGGATCCTATTATAGAAGTCCGACCAAGTCTGAATCAAATTGACGATTTGATTGAAGAAATCCAGCAACGGGTCGAAAAAGATGAACGCACCTTAGTAACTACCCTCACCAAACGAATGGCTGAAGAATTGACTAAATATCTCACTCGAATCCAAGTCCGTTGTCGGTATATTCACAGTGACGTGGATACTTTAGAGCGAGTTGAAATAATGCAAGATTTACGAAAAGGTCTTTTTGATGTTCTTGTAGGTGTGAATTTATTAAGAGAAGGTTTGGATCTTCCAGAAGTTTCTTTAGTGGTTATTTTAGATGCAGATAAGGAAGGTTTTTTGCGTTCGGCACGTTCCTTAACACAAACAGTAGGACGTGCGGCGAGACACCTCAACGGTCGCGCGATTATGTATGCTGATAAAATTACCAAAAGCATGCAAAAAACCATTGATGAAACTAACTACCGCCGCGAAAAACAGATTGCATACAATACCAAACACAAACTAGAGCCAAAAGCGCTTAATAAAAGTTTAGATAATGCTCTCACAAAAAATTCAGTGAGTAGCTATTACTACGAACAAGAAGCCCTAAAAGCGGCTGAACCCGAAAATGCATATTTGGCAGCTCCCGAATTAGAACAAAAAATAAGGGAGACTCGTAAACTCATGGAATCCGCAGCAAAGGATTTGGATTTCTTACATGCAGCGCAATTTAGAGACCAAATCAAGGCGTATCAAAAAAAGTTGAAAGCTTTGACGGCGTAAATATATAATTGAAATAAATTCATTGATTTATTTCTTTTTTAATATTTTTATACAACTCAAATAAACTACTCATATATAGGTTATGAACCATCCTTGAGCATAACTTGATATCCAAGAAATGATTAAATTGATGTAACATGTGACCATTAAAGAAATTAAATATATACACATGAAGAAAGCATTGGTAATTTCTAGTGGTGGAAGCAAAGGTGCTTTTGCAGGTTGTGTTGCACAATATTTAATTGAAAGATAATTCACTAAAGAAATGTACTGCAAAATCAGAGAAGAAAACAAAGAAGTAGTCGTTACAATTTCCAATTTAACCACCAATCAAATTTAATATAAATCGACTCAAGAGTGTACTTATGATGATTTTTGAGATTTGATATGGGGGTCTTGCAACTATATACCATTTATGAGTTTATTAGAAAAAAATCATTATCAATAGGCCGATGGGGGTTTTGGGTCTTTAATACCAATTAGAGAAGCCATTTTAAGAGGTGCTACAGAAATAGATGCCATTATTTTAGAAACTGAGGCAACTCAATTTAACAAATTACCTGCAAAAAATCCGTTCTCTTTACTTTTTGATGTATTCGACTTTATGCTAACACACGTGGAAAAACATAATATTACAATTGGCAAACTCGCCGAAATAATAAAAATGTAAAACTTAATTTGTATTATACCCCAACAGTTTTAAACACAAATTCGTTAGTATTTGATTCGAAATTAATGCGAAAATGGTGGAAATCTGGTTTTAATTATGCTAAGTCTAAACAAGAAAAAATCATGAGTGAATTTAGACCCGATATGTAACAGACAAAGAAACGACGATGAAGCATCTATAAAATCAACTTAGAGATAGCTGACATTTTCCATATTACAAAAAGCCTATCGAATTCGAATCACCCATTTTGTGGGTTAAGGTATTTATAATGTTGATACATATTCTAATTTATATAAAAAATACAAAGCAAATGCTCTGTATTTTAAGAATATGTAATATTTATTTATGCTAAAACAGTTTGCACTTTATCAGCCGCTTCTTGGAACTCAACTGCACTTTGAACGTCTAATCCCGAGTTGTCAATTAATTCCTTAGCGATGTCCGCATTGGTTCCTTGTAAACGTACAATAATTGGCACGTTGATCGTTCCCATATTTTTGTAGGCATCGATGCCCCCTTGAGCCACACGATCACAACGTACTATTCCACCAAAAATATTGATCAAAATTGCTTTGACTTCTGGATCTTTTAAAATGATTTGAAACGCTGCTTCTACACGCGCCGCATCGGCAGTACCACCAACATCTAAAAAGTTAGCGGGCTCTCCCCCTGCTTGTTTAATTAAATCCATCGTAGCCATTGCAAGTCCTGCTCCGTTGACCATACAACCAACATTTCCATCTAAATCAACATAATTAAGACCGAGTTTCCCAGCTTCAACTTCAATAGGGTTTTCCTCGCGAATGTCTCTCAATTCTAGGTAGTCTTTATGTCTAAATAAGGCATTATCATCAATAGTTACTTTCGCATCGACAGCCAAAATTTTATTATCACTTGTTTTTAATACGGGGTTAATTTCAAATAAAGATGCATCCGATTTGTCGTAAGCTGTGTATAGTGCCGATACAAATTTAGTCATGTCTTTAAAAGCAGCTCCAGAGAGTCCTAGATTAAACGCAACACGACGCGCTTGGAATGGTAACAACCCAGTTGCAGGATCAATCTCTTCTGTGAAAATTAAATGGGGCGTTTCTTCTGCCACCGTTTCTATGTCCATTCCACCTTCTGTAGAATACATAATCATATTTCTTCCAGAAGTTCTATTTAATAAAACTGAAATATAAAATTCACTTGTTTCTGTTTCTCCAGGATAATATACATCTTCAGCAACTAATAGTTGGTGTACTTTTTTACCCTCAGCAGAAGTTTGTGGAGTGATGAGTTGCATTCCAATAATTTGATCTGCTATCGACTCTACTTCATCTAGGTTTTTAGCAAGTTTGACCCCTCCTCCTTTACCACGACCACCAGCGTGCACTTGGGCTTTAAGAACGTGCCATCCTGTGCCCGTTTCTTCAGTTAATTTTTGAGCCGCAGCAACCGCTTCTTGAGG
>JAURPF010000135.1 GCA_030835325.1 Flavobacteriaceae bacterium
TCGTTGGAGCGGTATTGCACTGCAATGGATGGCATATGGATATGGCGTTTCTTTTACACCGCTTCAAACCCTAACATTTTATAATGCCATTGCAAATGATGGCGTTATGGTACGCCCAAAGTTTTTACGTGAAATTAAACAAATTGATACTTCCATAAAAACCTTTAGTACCGAGGTTATGAACCCCCGAATTTGTTCCGAAGAAACGGTTTTAAAACTACAACAACTCCTTAAAAATGTGGTAGAAAAAGAGCATGGAACTGGGCATGGCTTGTACTCCGACAAATTTTCTATGGCAGGCAAAACCGGAACCTGTCAAAAGGATTATGCAAATAAAGACCAGTTGAATTATATCTCGTCCTTTTCAGGTTATTTCCCTGCGGATGATCCAAAATATTCTTGCATTGTAGTCATTCATGAACCAGATAAAAGTGTTGGTTATTATGGCGCCGATGTGGCAGGACCAGTATTCAAAAAAATTGCACAAAAGATCTTTACAGACGCACCTGTAATTGATGAAATTGATGACATCAATCAAAAGTCGGAAACAGTGAAAGCAGATTATGATAATTATTATGCAGTAGCTCAAAAGTACAAAACAATCATGCCTAATTTAAAAGGCATGTCGGCTATGGATGCAATTTCTATTTTAGAAAACATGGGTTTAAAGGTTAAAATCCAGGGTAACGGAACCGTTTCAAAACAATCGATAGAAAGTGGTCAAAAAGTAAAACCTCAATCTGTAATAACGCTCGTTTTATCATGAAGAACCTAAAAAACATAATACAAACAACGCCCGTTGAGACCATCATTGGATCCATTGACCGATCAATTTCTAGCATACAATACGATTCCCGAAATGTTGAGCAGAACAGTATTTTTGTGGCGATTAATGGAGGTGTTTTTGATGGTCATTCATTTATTTCTAAAGCAATTGATCAGGGAGCAGTAGCCATTGTTTGTGAAAACTTACCCGAACAATTAGTTGCTAAGATCACCTATGTAAAAGTTAAGAGTGCAGCAAGAGCCTTGGCGTTTATGGCCGCAAATTATTATGAAAATCCTTCCAAAAATTTAAAGCTGATAGGAATTACAGGCACCAATGGCAAAACTACGGTTGCAACACTTCTTTATGAATTATTTAAGCTAGCGGGTTATAAGGTAGGGCTTATTTCTACCGTAAAAATCATGGTAGATTGCGAAACATTTTCTGCCACACATACCACTCCTGATCCTATAGTAATCAATTCTTATTTAAGTCAAATGAACTCTCAAGGAGTTGAGTTTTGTTTTATGGAAGTAAGTTCGCATGGAATTCATCAGTATAGAACGGAAGGATTGCATTTTGAGGGAGGTGTCTTTACGAATCTTTCTCATGATCATTTGGACTATCACGCCTCATTTTCAGAATATAGAGATGTAAAAAAATCATTTTTTGATCAATTGCCAGCTACCGCATTTGCACTTGTGAACGCCGATGATAAAAACGGGTTGGTGATGCTTCAAAACACCAAAGCCAAGCAATTTACCTATGCCTTAAAAAGTTATGCAGATTATCGTGTTCAGATTTTGGAAAATCAATTTAGCGGCCTTTTATTAAAGATAAATGACAGCGAAGTATGGGTAAAATTAATAGGTGATTTTAATGCGTACAACTTAACTGCAATATACGGGACTGCCGAACTGCTAGGTTTAAAATTAGATGAGATTTTACGTATAATGAGTGCTCTTGACAATGTTAATGGAAGGTTTGAATACTTTAAATCAGACGCTAACATCACAGCTATTATCGATTATGCACATACCCCGGATGCTCTTAAAAATGTATTGGAAACAATTAATACAATTCGATCCAAAAATGAAACACTAATTACAGTGGTTGGATGTGGTGGCGATCGAGATCGTTCTAAGCGTCCAATGATGGCGCATATCGCGTCCGTATTGAGTACTAAAGTTATTTTTACAAGTGACAATCCAAGATCAGAAGACCCAGATAAAATTATTTCTGAAATGGAAGTTGGTGTCGAAGCACAGCACTCCAATAAAACCATGTCAATTACAAATCGTAAGCAAGCAATTAAAACCGCTTGTCAGTTAGCGCAGCCTAATGACATCATTCTTGTTGCTGGGAAAGGGCACGAAACCTATCAAGAGATCAATGGGGTTAGGAGTGATTTTAATGACTATAAAATAACGAAAGAATTTCTAATTCAATTAAACAAATAATATGCTGTACTACTTATTCAAATATTTAGAAGAATCGCACCAATTTCCAGGAGCCTCTCTTTTTGGATTTATAACCTTTAGGGCAGCAGTTGCAATTATTTTATCACTAATGATTTCAACTATTTTTGGGAAACGCATTATTCGTTTTCTTCAAAAACAACAAGTTGGTGAAACTATTCGTGATTTGGGATTAGAAGGACAAAAAGAAAAGGCGGGCACACCAACCATGGGAGGGCTGATTATTATTTTTGCCACTCTAATCCCTGTTGTATTATTAGCCAAGTTAGACAATATTTATATCATTTTACTACTCATTACCACCTTATGGATGGGCGTGATAGGATTTATAGACGATTATATAAAAAAATTCAAAAATGATAAAGAAGGCCTAAAAGGTCGATTCAAAGTATTAGGTCAAATTGGATTGGGAATCATCGTTGGAACGACCTTATATTTTCATGATGATGTTACAATTAAAGAAAAAATCCCAGCCAATATGCAGGTTGAGATCGCAACGAGTCAACAATCGACAATCCAGTTTTACCCAGAAACAAAATCGACCAAAACAACCATCCCATTTGTGAAATCAAACGAGTTTAATTATGCCGATTTGATCACTTGGATTCATCCGGGTTTAGAAAAACATGCATGGATCGTTTTTGTTCTCGTTGTTATTTTTATCATCACAGCCGTTTCAAACGGCGCAAATCTTACTGATGGAATTGATGGTTTGGCGGCAGGAAGCTCAGCAATCATTGTATTGACCTTAGGAATTTTTGCTTGGGTATCAGGAAATATAATTTTCTCTGATTATTTAAATATCATGTACATCCCAAGAGTAGAAGAAATTACTATTTACATCGCTGCGTTTGTAGGAGCTTTAATTGGCTTTCTTTGGTATAACACCTTCCCAGCGCAAGTATTTATGGGCGATACAGGGAGTTTGACAATCGGCGGAATCATTGCAGTCATTGCCATTGCAGTCCGTAAAGAATGGTTGATTCCTGTGTTGTGTGGAATCTTTTTAGCAGAAAATTTATCAGTGGTATTACAAGTAAGCTACTTTAAATATACCAGAAAAAAATATGGTGAAGGCCGACGCATTTTCAAGATGTCACCTTTGCATCATCATTACCAAAAATTAGGCTACCACGAAAGCAAAATTGTCACCCGGTTTTGGATCGTAGGAATTTTGTTGGCCATTTTATCCATTGTCACTCTGAAAATTCGATAGATGAAACGATTGGTGGTTCTTGGTGGAGGTGAAAGTGGCGTAGGTGCTGCTCTGTTAGGAAAAGAAAAAGAGTACAACGTATTTCTTTCTGATGCTGGAAAGATTGCAAAAAAATATATAGACGTTCTTAGACATAATGAGATTGAATGGGAAGAGGAAAGGCATACCGAGTCCAAGATTTTAAACGCAGATATAGTGGTTAAAAGCCCTGGAATTCCAGATCACATTCCACTGATTCAAAAATTAAATGCAACTCCTATTTCTGTGATTTCTGAAATTGAATTTGCAGCATTATATACATCTGCCAACATCATTGGAATTACAGGAAGTAATGGAAAGACCACGACAACACTGATGGTTCATCAGATATTAAGTCATGCTGGATTGGATGTAGCAATTGGGGGAAATATTGGCGATAGTTTTGCCAAGCAAGTCTTGAACAATAATGCCAACTACGTTTTGGAATTGAGTAGTTTTCAGTTAGATGGAATTGAAAATTTTAGACCACACATTGCAATTATTACCAATATTACTCCAGATCACTTGGATCGTTATGATTATAAATTTGAAAACTATATCGCTTCAAAGTTTAGAATCGCAATGAATCAAACCTCGGAAGATTATTTGATATATGATTCAGATGATCAGGTCATTGCCTCCTATTTAGAGACCCATAACATTCAATCGACATTAGTGCCTTTTTCGCTTTCAAGAAAAGTCACAAACGGAACTTATTTAGAACAAAATAAAATAATAATAGAATTTAATAAAAGAGACATCATTATGCCAACAACAACCTTAGCTTTAGAAGGAAAGCACAACATCAAAAATGCGATGGCTGCTTCGACCGTTGCTCACCTGCTGAAAATCAGAAATACAACGATTAGAGAAAGTCTCGAGGGGTTTCAAGGTGCTGAGCATCGCTTGGAACAGGTTCTTACAATCAATAAAGTTCAGTATATAAACGATTCCAAGGCCACTAATGTAAATGCAACCTATTATGCCTTAGAGAGTATGAATACCCCTACGGTTTGGATTGTGGGAGGAGTCGACAAAGGAAATGATTACAAGGCATTGTATCCATTTGTCAATGAAAAAGTCAAGGCAATTATTTGTTTAGGAAAAGATAACGAAGCATTATTTGATGCTTTTGGAACTATGGTAGATAATATCATAGAAACGCAGTCTATGAGCGAAGCGGTCCAAATCGCCTATAAAATTGCTACTGCTGGGGAATCAGTACTATTATCTCCTGCCTGTGCTAGTTTTGATTTATTTGAAAATTATGAAGACCGCGGTCATCAATTTAAAGCCGCTGTAAGACAATTATAATGAAGGCACTATTTGATAACATAAAAGGAGATCGTATCATATGGGCTATTGCTGCTTTGTTGGCAATATTCTCGTTTTTACCTGTGTATAGTGCGGCAAGTAATTTAGCCTACATTGGAAACGGCAGCAATACCTTTAGTTATTTTATCAAGCATTTTGTGCATTTGTTTTTAGGATTTTCAATTATTTATGGAGTCCATAAAATTCCATACCGTTATTTTAGGGGGCTTTCCTTAGTAATGATCCCTGTGATTTTAATATTATTAGTAGTTACAATGCTACAAGGTTCAACCATAGAAGGAGCAAATGCAAGCCGTTGGATTCGTGTTCCAATAGTAGGATTTTCATTTCAACCCTCAACCTTGGCTGCTTTGGTATTGATGGTGTACGTGGCGCGATATTTATCAAAAATTAAAGATATAAAACCCTCTTTTAAAGACTCTATTTTGCCACTGTGGCTTCCTGTTTTTATCGTATTAGGGTTGATTCTTCCTGCTAATTTTTCAACGGCAGCACTTATTTTTTCAATGGTGATTTTATTGACATTTTTAGGAGGGTATCCATTAAAATATTTATCGGTTATTATAGGCTCAGGTCTTTTAGTACTTATGTTTTTTGTGTTAACGGCGAAAGCCTTTCCAGACTTGATGCCAAATAGAGTTGATACTTGGACAAGTCGTATTACAAGCTTTATGGATTCGGATGTCACTGAAGAAGATTATCAAATTGAAAAAGCAAAAATAGCCATTGCTACTGGAGGTATTCAAGGAGTGGGACCAGGAAAAAGCATTCAGAAAAACTTTTTACCACAATCATCATCTGATTTTATTTTCGCTATTATAATCGAAGAGTATGGCCTCATAGGTGGCATGTGTTTGCTACTTCTTTATCTGTGGCTGTTATTTAGAATTGTAATAGTGGCTCAAAAGTCAGAGACTGTTTTTGGGAAACTATTATGCATAGGGGTTGGAATTCCAATTGTATTTCAAGCCCTAGTGAATATGGGAGTAGCTGTGCAGTTATTTCCTGTAACGGGACAAACATTACCGCTCATCAGTAGTGGAGGAACCTCTATTTGGGTGACTTGCTTGGCAATTGGAATTGTATTAAGTGTGAGTGCCAAACGAGAAACTGAAAAAATACAAGAAGATGAAGATCCACATCCTTTAGAAATATTAAGCGAAACACTTTAATGAAGTCGTATAGAATCATATTATCAGGTGGAGGAACAGGAGGTCATATATACCCTGCGATTGCCATTGCAAATGAATTAAAAGCACGATTCCCAAAATCGCAATTTTTGTTTGTGGGTGCAAACGATAAAATGGAAATGCAAAAAGTGCCTCATGCAGGATACGCCATCAAAGGGTTATGGATTGCAGGCATTCAAAGGCGACTGACATTTAAAAACATATTATTTCCTCTTAAATTAGTAGTAAGTTTGATTAAGTCCTTGGCAATTGTAAATACTTTTAAACCCGCAGTTGTAATTGGAACAGGTGGTTTTGCAAGCGGACCTCTATTACAAGTGGCTGCAATGAAAGGTGTCCCAACATTGATTCAAGAGCAAAATTCATTTCCGGGAATTACAAATAGACTATTATCCAAAAAAGTAAATAAAATCTGCGTGGCCTATGAAGGGTTAGAACGTTTTTTTCCTAAAGAAAAATTGATTTTAACAGGCAACCCAGTTCGTCAAGATTTATTGGATTTAGATAAAAAATCAGCCGAAGCTCAAGCATTTTTTAAATTAGACCCCAATAAAAAAACACTGTTAGTAATAGGGGGAAGTTTGGGAGCCCGTCGTATAAATCAGCTTATAGAATCAGAATTGGATTTTTTCAATGGTTTAGGGATTCAAACAATATGGCAGTGTGGTAAGTTGTATGCCGATGATTACAATCAATTTAACACCTATCAGGATGTGCAAGTGCATACGTTTCTAAATCGAATGGATTTGGCCTATGCCGCAGCCGATATTATCATATCAAGAGCAGGTGCCAGTTCTGTGTCGGAGCTTTGTGTTGTTGGAAAGCCTGTAATTTTTATTCCGTCACCCAATGTTTCCGAAGATCATCAAACCAAAAATGCATTAGCGGTTTCAGAAAAAAATGCCGCCCTAATTATACGTGAAAAAGAGTTGGACTCAAGTTTTGAGACACAGTTCTCTAAACTTATTGCATCTGAATCTCAACAAACAGAATTGTCAACAAATATCAAAAAGTTAGCTTTAAAACAAGCAACTAGAACCATTGCTGATGAAATCGAAAAGCTGTTAAACAAATGAATTTAAAAACCATTCATAACGTATTTTTTATTGGCATCGGAGGTGTCGGAATGAGTGCGCTTGCACGTTATTTTGCATTGGACGGAAAAACCGTTGGAGGGTACGATAAAACTCCCACTTTGATTACGGACTCACTTGAAGAGCTTGGAATTCCTGTTCAATTTGAAACAGAATTAAATCAAATCAACGAGCGATTTTTAAATCCAAACGAGACACTCATTGTATTTACACCAGCAATTTCAGAATCAAATGCGATTTTACAGTTTTTTAGAGCTCATAATTTTGAAGTATTAAAACGTTCCGAAGTGTTGGGACACGTGACTGAAAACTCCCAATGTTTGGCAGTAGCGGGAACCCATGGTAAAACTACAACGAGCAGTATTTTAGGGCATTTGCTGTATGCGAGTCATGAGAAAGTTACCGCATTTATTGGGGGCATTTCAGAAAACTACCAATCCAATTTAATTCATAACGGAACGGATATTTCAGTGGTTGAAGCCGATGAGTTTGACCGTTCGTTTTTAAGCCTTAACCCAGACTTTGCTTGTATTACATCTATGGATGCAGACCATTTGGATATTTATAATTCGGAAGCCGATTTAGTGGATACCTTTAAGCAATTTGCTCAGAAGATTAAACCATCAGGTAAATTATTCGTTCGAAAAGGATTGCCATTAGAGGGAATTACCTACGGAATTAATGAGGCAGCAGATTTCAGTGCGATGAATGTTCAAATTAAAAATGGATGTTATCAATTTGATCTTCAAACTCCATACAGAATAATTCAAAATATAGCCTTTCATTTACCAGGAACACATAATCTGTCCAATGCGATTGCAGCACTTGCAATGGCACTAGAGTTTGGGTGTAAGGCAGAGAATTTAAAAACAGCTTTGAAAACGTATAAGGGGGTTAAAAGACGTTTTACATATCAAATTAAAACAGATGATTTTGTATTTATAGATGATTATGCACATCATCCAACAGAAATAAATGCTGTGCATCAAGCTGTAAGAGAAATGTATCCAAACCAAAAAGTAGCAGTTGTATTTCAGCCTCATTTATACAGTCGAACAAATGATTTTGCAGACGATTTTGCTAGGAGTTTATCTCAGTTTGACGCTGCTTTTCTATTAGAAATTTACCCAGCAAGAGAGCTTCCTATTGAAGGCGTTACTTCAAGTTGGTTGTTGAAAAAAATCAAGAGTCCGATTAAAAAATTGATTTCAAAATCAAACATTGCAAGTGAAATAAAAAAATTGGGATATCCTGTATTTTTGACCCTTGGAGCTGGTGATATAGGGGTTGAAGCGTCAGATTTAAAAGAAAAATTAAGCTATGCATATTAACTGGAATTTCATAAAAGGCGTGTTGTTGCTAGGATTGGTAGTTTTTTTGTATGCTTTTTCGTCACACAAAAACAACAGCCGTCCTGTGACCAAAGTAGCGGTTCAATTCATCGGAAATGAAAACGTTTATATTACCACTGACATGGTTAATAAATTGTTAATACAAAATCAAGAACAACTGTTTAAATTACCGAAAGATAATTTAGATTTGAAGGAAATGGAGATTTTACTTGAGTCAAATGACATGATAAAATCTGCTCAAGTGTATCTTACTGTAAACGGAGAAGTTAGGACGGAAATCGAACAAAAACAACCGATTGCGAGAGTATATTCTGACACAACATTTTACATTGATAAAGAGGGTTTATGGATGCCATTATCCCCTCAGCACAGTGCGCGTGTTCCATTGGTTACTGGAGTTGTAAAAAAAGAAGATTTAGAAGCCGTTTATAGGATGGCCTTAAAAGTTTATACAGATCCTTTTTTAAAAGCGTATATAACTGAAATTCATCAAGCGGAAAATAAAGAAATAAGTTTAAATATGAGGCTCCTAAAATTTGAAGTAATAGTGGGTACACTTGAAAATTTGGATGAAAAAATGAATAATTTAAAAGCGTTTTATCAAAAAGCAAAAAAAGATAAAGTGTTAGATATATATAAAAGCGTGAATTTACAATTTGAGAATCAAGTTGTTTGCACAAAAAAATAAATTTATGGAAGCTCAAAACATTTCAGTAGGATTAGATATTGGTACCACAAAAATTGTGGCGATGATTGGTCGTAAAAATGAGTATGACAAATTAGAAATACTTGGAATTGGAAAATCCAAAAGTCTGGGGGTGCATAGAGGGGTTGTAAATAATATTACACAAACCATCCAGTCCATCCAACAAGCGGTTTTAGAATCCGAATCCGATTCAGGTCTAAAGATTAGAGAGGTCACTGTAGGTATTGCAGGACAACACATTCGTAGTCTTCAGCACAGTGATTATATCACAAGAGAAAATTCTGAGTTGGTGATTAATGAAGAGGACATAGATCGTCTTATAAATCAAGTTCACAAGCTAGTAATGCTTCCTGGTGAAGAAATTATTCATGTCTTACCGCAAGACTATAAAGTAGATGGGCAGGCAGAAATTAAAGAGCCAATAGGCATGTATGGCGAACGCCTTGAGGCTAATTTCCATGTGGTGGTTGGGCAGGTATCCTCCATTCGAAACATTGGTCGTTGTGTCCAAACAGCGGGCTTGGAATTAGATGGAATCACTTTAGAGCCCTTGGCATCTGCCAATGCGGTGCTCAGTCAAGAAGAAAAAGAAGCGGGAGTTGCTCTGATTGATATAGGAGGTGGAACAACGGATTTGGCTGTTTTTAAAGACGGAATTATCAGACATACGGCTGTCATTCCTTTTGGTGGAAATGTAATCACAGAAGATATTAAAGAAGGCTGTTCAATTATAGAAAAACAAGCCGAGTTATTAAAAATCAAATTTGGATCTGCATGGCCAGGCGAAAACAAGGAAAACGAAATTGTATCGATACCTGGCTTGAGAGGGCGCGATCCCAAAGAAATTACCCTCAAAAACTTATCTAAAATAATTCATGCTCGAGTGGTTGAAATTATTGAGCAGGTTTATGTGGAAATTAAAAATTATGGTCACGAAGAACAAAAGAAAAAACTCATCGCTGGAATTGTATTAACTGGTGGTGGTAGTCAGTTGAAACATCTAAAACAATTGGTAGAATACATTACAGGAATGGATACCAGAGTCGGATATCCAAATGAGCATTTGGCGGGCGATAGTGATAGTGACATTACAAGTCCAATGTACGCTACAGCGGTAGGACTTGTTATGGACAGTTTGATGCGACAAGAAAAACGGATCTATGATAATTCAGAAGAACCAGA
>JAURPF010000136.1 GCA_030835325.1 Flavobacteriaceae bacterium
AGTTTTATTGCCGAAAAAGGATTTGACAAGCAATATGGAGCACGACCCTTAAAACGTGCCATTCAAAAATATGTTGAAGATGCACTTGCGGAAGAAATCATTAAATCCAATGCTCACGAGGGAGACATAATCATCCTTGATGTTGGTAAGGACGATACTAAACTAGATATCAAAATAACGTCGCCAAAAACAACGAAAAATTCGTAACAATATATTTTCTCTATTTGAGGATTATTGTGGAAATTTAATCAAACGTTTCACAGTCTCTACTTGAACACCACTATGCACATAACTCAAGGACTTAATCTTTAATAAAAGATCAGTTTTATAATGGGTTATAGAACAAACTCGCCAGTTCTACAAGTATGAAAACGTACTAAATTCTCTTGTAATTTTGTGAGGTTTTTAGAGTGTATCTGCACCTCAATAATGAACCAAATCCAGTCTTGATTCCATAAATAGGATCGGAAGATGCCTCAATTTTTTGATCTAAATAATCGCGAGAGTTTTGAATTTTTTGGAACAATTCATCCGAAAGTTCAATTGATGAACCTTCAACTACCAGGGTTTTTAGTCTTAATAAGCTTAAGGGGTTTGAAGTTATAATATGCATATATTCATATTTATCGACATCAAATTTGAAGATTCCTTAATAAATATACAAATAATTGTTAGTTTTTTAATTATTTATAAGGATTCACTTAGTTTAAAAAATCATCATATTTTATGAAGAACAAGGTATTTATAAACTTACAAAAATTTACTTAATTGTAATTCATTAATTCCTTCGTGAGAAGCGTGCGCAATTGCCTTACCATTTTTGATAACAATCAGTTGTGGAGATTGGTGATGCACTTCAAACTGTTGAGCAATAGCGTTAGAAATTTCACGGTAGCTCAATAGATCTAAATAATAAGCTCCAAATTCATTTGATGAATAGCTGAAATGTGCTATGAAATCTGCGAGCACAAAACGACTGATGCTACAACGTGTCGAATGCTTAAATATTAATTGAGGAGTTTTAAAAGAGGTACTTATAAGGACTTCTAATTGATCTGCAGATTCAAGTTGTTGACCTGGCCAGTATGACTCTTTTGATTCAGATTTAAATAATTAATTGAATATCCCCATAGTATTTTATAAAATTTTTATATTAAACTGACTAAAAGTCAGATTATTGCATTTATTGATGTCATTTTGACATTGTAAAAAAAATGGTAAGGTTGTTGAAAATCCCCTATCAAAAAAACCCATTATGAACTTTGACAATTATACGATAAAAACACAAGAAGCCCTACAACATGCACAACAAATTGCGCAAAACTACGGGCATCAACAAATTGAAAACGAACATCTATTCAAAGCAATTTACGAAATAGATCAAAACGTATTGCCGTTTCTTTTCAAAAAAATAAATCTAAACACGGATCTGTTATTACAAATTTTAGAGAAAGAACTCGAATCTTTTCCTAAAGTCAGTGGAGGCGATATCATGCTTTCACGTGATGCAATGAAATCACTCAACGAAGCCGCTATTATTGCTAAAAATTCGGGAGGTGAATTTGTAGCCATAGAAGATTTGTTTTTAGCGATTTTTAATTCCAAAAGTAAAATCGCGCAGATTCTAAAAGATCAAGGAGTTTCTGAAAAAGACCTTAAAGCTTCTATTGCAAGTTTGAGAAAAGGGCATGCTGTACAATCTAAAAACCAAGAAGATACTTATAATTCGCTGAATAAATATGCCAAAAACCTAAACCAAATGGCAAAAGACAATCGCTTAGATCCTGTTATAGGACGCGATGAAGAGATCAGACGAATTCTTCAAATCCTCTCCAGACGCACCAAAAACAATCCTATTTTAGTAGGAGAACCTGGGACAGGAAAAACAGCAATTGCCGAAGGATTAGCTCACAGAATTATTGCAGGCGATATTCCTGAAAACCTAAAAGACAAAGAAATTTTTGCACTCGACATGGGAGCCTTAATCGCTGGAGCAAAATATAAAGGTGAATTTGAAGAACGTTTAAAAGCGGTTATTAAAGAAGTAACCGAAAGTGAAGGAGATATTGTACTTTTCATTGATGAGATACATACCTTGGTAGGTGCAGGAGGTGGAGAAGGTGCTATGGATGCAGCTAATATTTTAAAACCTGCTCTAGCTCGTGGCGAACTCCGGGCAATTGGAGCAACAACCCTAGATGAGTACCAAAAATACTTTGAAAAAGACAAAGCTCTTGAAAGACGATTTCAAAAAGTGGTAGTTAATGAACCCGATACTGAAAGTGCTATTTCAATTCTTCGAGGTATCAAAGAGAAGTATGAGACCCATCATAAAGTACAAATTAAGGACGAAGCTATTATTGGAGCGGTCGAGCTTTCTACCCGCTACATAAGTAATCGTTTTTTACCCGACAAAGCCATTGACCTAATGGATGAGGCAGCTTCAAAACTAAGGATGGAAATCAACTCTAAACCCGAAGAATTAGATGTTTTAGATCGAAAAGTCATGCAACTAGAAATAGAAATTGAAGCTATTAAACGCGAAAAAGATGAATCAAAACTCAAATCGCTTAAAGCAGACTTGGCAAATATCAAAGAAGATCGTAACAGTTTAGAGGCCAAATGGCGTAGTGAAAAAGAGCTTGTAGAAACCATTCAAACTACAAAATCTGATATCGAGAATTTTAAAAATGAAGCCGAAAAGGCTGAACGTGATGGCGATTACGGGAAGGTAGCTGAAATTCGCTACGGAAAAATTAAAGACGCTGAAACAGAGTTACAAACCCTTCAAAAAAAATTGGCTGAAAATCAAAAAACTGCTTTAATAAAAGAAGAAGTCACTTTTGAAGATATCGCTGAAGTAGTCTCAAAATGGACTGGGATTCCAGTCACAAAAATGATTCAATCTGAGCGTGAAAAGCTTTTAAAACTAGAAAATGTTCTCCACAAACGTGTCATTGGACAAAATGAAGCGGTCACAGCAGTAAGTGATGCCGTTCGCCGAAATAGAACTGGGCTACAAAACCCACACAAACCTATTGGTACATTTTTGTTTTTAGGCACTACAGGCGTAGGAAAAACAGAACTCGCAAAAACATTAGCAGCGTATTTGTTTGACGATGAAAATGCACTCACACGAATTGACATGAGTGAATACCAAGAACGTCATGCTGTAAGTCGTTTGGTAGGAGCACCTCCTGGATATGTAGGCTACGAAGAAGGAGGGCAATTAACAGAAGCCGTGAGACGAAAACCTTATTCGGTGGTTTTATTAGATGAAATTGAAAAAGCACATCCAGATACATTTAATATATTATTACAAGTTCTTGATGAGGGTCGATTGACAGACAACAAGGGCCGTATTGCGGATTTTAAAAATAGCATCATAATCATGACCTCTAATCTTGGAAGTGAGTTAATTCAAGAAAAATTTGATACAATTACAGACGTTGATACCGCTTTGGAAGCTGCTAAAGTGGATGTTTTAGGGCTGTTAAAAAAGGTGGTTAGACCCGAGTTTTTAAATCGAATCGACGACACTGTCTTATTTACCCCTTTGACAAATATAGACATTGAGGCCATTGTGAGTTTACAACTAAAAAAGGTGGCAACACTAGTTAAAAAACAAGGCATTACTTTTGACACCACTGAAGATGCAATTCACTATTTAGCCAAAAAAGGCTACCAACCAGAATATGGTGCACGTCCCGTAAAACGTATTATTCAAAAAGAAGTTTTGAACGCTTTAAGCAAAGAACTTTTGGCTGGCACAATCACAAAAGACAGTATCATTTTACTGGATGTTTTTGAAGATCAGGTTGTATTTAGAAATCAAACAAAATTAATTTCAAATACCCTGTAACAAATTACTCCTAAAATCGTCTTATAAGTGTTGGTTGGTTTATTAAAAAGCAATGTAAACTCTACATTTTAGAATTGCATTGCTTTTTTTTGTTTATTGGTTATAAATAACAACTTGTTGTTTATAAAAAATACCTCTTAAAGTACTCATAAATTATAGATGCGTTTTAGCAATCAATTGAAATTTTACTTAGTTTTGAAATCTGATGAAAAAACCTGTAAATATATTAAATAAAAAAGCCCGCTTTACGTATGAACTTTTAGATACGTACACGGCTGGTATTGTATTAACAGGGACTGAAATCAAATCGATTCGAGCGAGTAAAGCTTCTATTGCTGAAAGTTTTTGTGAGTTTAATTTAAAAGGAGAACTTTTTGTAATTAACATGACCATTCAAGAATATAGTTTTGGAAATCATTACAACCACACTCCCAAAGCTGAACGAAAGTTATTACTCAATAAGAAAGAACTTAAAAAACTTGAAAAAGAGGTGAAAAATACAGGGTTAACGATTGTCCCTCTAAAACTTTTCATCAATGAGAAAGGATTTGCAAAACTAAAAATCGCGCTCGCAAAAGGAAAAAAACTTTTTGATAAACGTGAAACCCTCAAAGATCGTGATAATAAACGCAATTTAGATCGAGTGAAAAAGAATTTTAAATAGGCTAATTTCACAAACCGTAAATCACACACAATAGCATGATGCGTTACATAATCGTACTGTTTTTTTTCTCCTTGTCCCTTTCTGCCCAACTCAAAGGCACTATCACGGATCTTGATAACCAACCCATTCCTTTTGTTAATATCTACATTGAAAATTCATATGCAGGGACTACCTCAAATAAACAAGGCCGTTACGAATTAGCTGTACCTAAACCTGGAAAATACAGTGTTGTCTTTCAGTTTTTAGGATATAAAACACAAACAAAAACTATTGAAATTAAAGCCTCTCCTTACATTTTAGACATCATTTTACTGGAAGAAAATATCTCCTTAAATGAGGTTGTGATTTCTTCCAAAGTAAATCCTGCCGATCGAATTATACGTGCCGCCATTGCCGCACGAAAAGCACAATTAGAAAAAATCAATTCCTATTCCGCCGATTTCTATTCCAAAGGAATTATCCGGCTCAAAGATGTGCCTAAAAAATTTCTAGGACAAGAAGTGGGCGATTTGGACGGCGTGCTAGACTCTACACGTTCGGGAGTTTTGTATCTGTCGGAAACGGTTTCAAAAATAAATTATGAAA
>JAURPF010000137.1 GCA_030835325.1 Flavobacteriaceae bacterium
ATAAATTTTTAATACATATGTTTTATTTTTTATTTTTATTATTTTAAAAGAGCTTTAAAAAAATAAATCGCCAATTTCTCACAAACCCTTTTTTCCAACTTTAAATCATTTATATCATAAAAACCTATAGCTTTTTCACCGTCAAAGATACAAATTATATTTCCCTTAATGTATTGATAGTTTTTGGTGTTAAAATTCATGACATAGGGTGGCATTCGGTCATCACTAGTATTCACTAAACTACGTCCCCAACTTCGAAATGGCTTATTGTATCCGATCATGTCTAAAATAGTTGGATAAATATCAATTTGTTGTGCTAATTCGTCATTAACTCCTCTGTATTCCTCATTTGGGCTATAAATCAAAATAGGAACGGCATATCTATTAATAGTATTTAAGTACTGTTCCTTGTAGTAAATTTGATTTGTATGATCGGCAGTAATAATAAAAATGGTGTTTTCGAACCAAGGTTCTTTTTTAGCAGCTTCAAAAAATTGTTTAAACGCAAAATCTGTATAACCCACACATTGATGCATTGGCAGTGTTCCCTTTGGAAATACTCCTTCATATTCTTTAGGGATAATGTAGGGTTCGTGAGACGTAACTGTAAATATTGTAGCAAAAAATGGGGACGTTTTTGTGTCTAAAACCTCCTTAGTGTACTGAAAAAATGGAGCGTCCCAAATTCCCCAAACTCCATCAAATAAAAGATCATTATTGAATTCTGTTTTTCCATAATAATGATCGAATCCTAGAATGTTTGAAAAGCCTAAGAATCCCATAGAACCATTGGGAGCTCCGTGAAAAAAGGAGGTGTCATAGCCTTCCTTATTTAATATAGAAACAACCGATTCTATGTCTTGATTGGCATAAGGAGACGATGTGAAGGCGTCTTTAAAAGAAGGTATTCCAGCCAATACGGAAGACATGCCGTGGATGGATTTTCTTCCATTTGCATATGCATTGTTAAATATCAAACTTTTTGTTGCCAAAGAATCTAAAAATGGGGTGTAGCTAACATAATCTTTGATTTCTGAGGGATCATTAAATGCACCCAAATATTCTCTACTATAACTTTCGGTTATAAAGACCACAACATTTGGGTGTTTTTGAACAGCTTTTTGATATGTTTTAATAGGTTGTACCAGACTATCAATAACTGATTTTGGTAAATCAAATGCTACTTTTTTAAAGGTCTTTTTATCGAAGGTTCTAATTATTGCAAAAGGTGTATTCAGCACAAAATCTGCATGTTGAATTTTAGCAACATGCCTGTTTGCATCTACTAGGTTTATGGGACGAGTGCTGTATTTAAAATCTCCTCGGATCCCACCGACCATAAGGGTTGCCATGATAAGAAAGCAAACCACTGATGAAAGAAAATAAGCAAATAGGCCCTTCGCATAAGGCTTTGTGGGTACTTTTATTTTTTTGTAAAGGAATACCCACAAAGCGGTCACAAGAGAAAATAACAAAAAAACATGCCAATAACTAACGGCAAAACGACCAAACATCTGAAGAAGATTGCTTTCGTTCTTAATGACATTCCATTCGGAAACAGTCGTTCTGCTATAATTGAATTTATAATAAATTAAATCTACAAAGTTTAAGGTCATCCCTATCAAATTTGTAAGGAAGTAAATAAAGAGTAAAAAATTCTGATAGCCTTTACGTGTATTAATCAGAAGAGGAAACATTGACAACAACACAAACAAGCTATTTAAATAAAAAATTGCAGTCGTATCAAAGGCAATTCCGTGATAACTCAGTTTTAGATACTCAAATATAGAATCAATTTCTAAAAATGAATAATTATAAATAAAGAATAAAAAACGGCTTACGGTATAAAAAAAATAAACAAGTAACAACCTGTAAATCATTACTTTATATTCTTGCAGTCGTATAAATTTTAACATGTAAATTTTTCAAAAATAAGTGTAAAAGTAGAAAATAAATTACAGATTGAAACACTCGTTGATTCTTTTTATAAATTGTTAGTTAAATTTTAAAAAATATAAGATTAAATACTCTATCTCTTTAAAATTACAATTATATTTGAAAATTATTTTTTTAACATCAAAAACCTAGTCAATGTCAAACAAAAATTTACAGAATTTAACAACCCAAGTTCGCAGAGATATTTTACGGATGGTTCACAAAGTAAACTCTGGTCACCCAGGCGGATCCTTAGGATGTACAGAATTTCTAGTGGCACTTTACACCAACATTATGCATCGCAAAGAGAGCTTTGATATGGATGGAATTGACGAGGATTTGTTTTTCTTATCAAACGGTCACATCTCTCCTGTATTTTACAGTGTACTCGCACGCTCTGGGTATTTTCCAGTTGAGGAACTCAATACCTTTAGATTGTTAAACTCTAGATTGCAAGGACACCCCACTACCCATGAAGGGCTTCCAGGAGTTCGAATTGCTTCTGGTTCATTAGGACAAGGACTTTCGGTTGCAATTGGTGCGGCACAAACAAAAAAATTAAATAACGATTCTCATTTGATCTACAGCCTTCATGGCGATGGCGAATTACAGGAAGGTCAAAATTGGGAAGCAATCATGTATGCTTCTGCAAAAAATGTGGACAATATAATTGCAACCATTGATTTAAACGGCAAACAAATTGACGGTGCTACCGACGATGTACTTCCTATGGGTAGTATTAAAGGAAAGTTTGAAGCGTTTGACTGGACGGTTATTGAAATTGAAAACGGAAACGATATTGAAGCGATATTAGAAGGAATGGCTGCAGCCAAGGCGGCTACTGGTAACGGAAAACCCGTTTGTGTTCTTTTAAAAACTATGATGGGTAATGGAGTTGATTTCATGATGCACACCCATGCATGGCACGGAAAAGCACCAAATGACTCCCAGTTAGAATCGGCTTTAAACCAGAATCCAGAAACTTTAGGAGATTATTAAATTCAAAACCAAAAAACAATGAAAACTTATACATATACAGAAAAAAAAGATACAAGAAGTGGTTTTGGAGCTGGCCTTACAGAACTCGGAAGAACCAACCCAAATGTCGTAGCACTTTGTGCAGATTTGATTGGATCTCTAAAAATGAATCAATTTATTGAAGAAAACCCAGAACGTTTTTTTCAAATTGGAATTGCCGAAGCCAACATGATGTCTATTGCAGCTGGCTTGACTATTGGCGGTAAAATTCCTTTTACAGGTACTTTTGCTAATTTTTCTACGGGACGTGTTTACGATCAAATCAGACAGTCGATTGCCTATTCTGATAAGAATGTAAAAATTTGTGCATCTCACGCTGGATTAACTTTAGGAGAAGATGGGGCTACGCACCAAATTTTGGAAGATATTGGATTGATGAAAATGCTCCCAGGTATGGTTGTTATTAATACGTGTGATTACAACCAAACCAAGGCAGCTACGATTGCCATTGCAGATCATAAAGGGCCTGTATATTTACGATTTGGAAGGCCAGCAGTCCCTGTATTCACTCCAGAAGATCAAGTCTTTGAAATTGGGAAAGCTATTCAACTTCAAGAAGGATCGGATGTGACTATTGTTGCAACGGGTCATCTTGTTTGGGAAGCACTTGAAGCTGCTAAAGTATTGCATGCACAAGGAATTTCTGCAGAGGTTATTAATATTCACACCATTAAACCTTTGGATGATAAAGCAATCCTTGAATCTGTTGCAAAAACAGGCTGTATTGTGACTGCCGAAGAGCACAACCATCTTGGAGGATTGGGAGAAAGTGTGGCGCGAGTTTTAGCACTTCACCACCCAACACCTCAAGAATTTGTTGCAACTAATGACACGTTTGGAGAGTCTGGAACCCCTGCTCAATTAATGGAAAAATACGGTCTTAACAGCGATACTATTGTGGAGAAAGCATTGAAAGTTATAAAGCGAAAGTAAGCAAATCACATAATTGTTTATACCAAAAAAGAGTCGCAATTGCGACTCTTTTTTGGTATAAGTGTTTATTCTATTATTTCGGATTCTGTATCATCTAAATAATTTGGAATCCCATTGCCGTTACTATCTAAAATTGTGATAACATTTGCGATGTAATCATTGCGATTAGATCGGTGCTTAATTGGGGATATCAGTTGATTATCGTCCAATTCAAGTGCATCTAAAATTGCTTGAAGTTCAACTCTTGTGTCTGCGGTATAAGCTTCTACACCAACCTCATCAGAAGTGGCTGTTCCATCGCCATCATCATCAGCATCTATAAAATCTACTACTAAATCTTCATCAGTATCTTTACCATATAAATCATAATCGGCTTCAATAACCTCCAAATAGGTTGGGATATTATCCGAATCGTGATCGGAAGTTTCTGTTTGTAACAATTCAAACTTAAAAACTAAATTAGAATACGACGGAATTGAGTTTTGATAAACTGCATAATACCCTAAACCAGAGGGTAAAAACATAACACCCATTCCATATCCTTCATAAGATACCGTTCCATCTGAATTGGTTGTAAATGTACCTGGGTTAAACTCAGGCATGACACGACCCCAACCTGGAATTAATCCGGCCAAATCAAAATCGATGGGCGTTGATTTTACTTCAAATTCTTCACCATCCAAAAGAGATCCTGCATATTTGACACGTACTTTATCACAAAAACGAGGAGACTGAGCAGTTGTTGTCCCTTGATTAATTTTTAAAATATAATAGTCATATTCAACGCCTGCATAAGTTGTTGTTTTGGTCTCCACAGCCGCCATTAAAAGCGTTGCATCAGAAGGCAGTGTTTCACCTTCGACTAACTCTGTAATCACCACATCTGCTATGGTAGGGTTTGCCAACGCATTTACTTCTGTAGAATTATAGTAATGAGAGTTCAGATAGCCCAAAAGTGAATCTTTGTCTTTAACTTGCTGTTCGGTACGGTCATTTTCGGGTACAGAAACGATAGTATCCTCTTCATCAGGACTACATGATATGATTGAAAGAATCAAGGTGCAGA
>JAURPF010000138.1 GCA_030835325.1 Flavobacteriaceae bacterium
TCTTATATTTTTGCTCAAAAACCTGGCGATAAAGTAACCATCTCTGGTCCTTACGGTGAATTTTTTATTAATGAAAGTGATTCCGAAATGTTATACGTTGGTGGAGGTGCTGGTATGGCGCCAATGCGTTCGCACTTATACCACTTATTCAAAACTATTAAAACAGGTCGTAAAGTAACCTATTGGTACGGAGGACGTTCTAAACGTGAATTGTTCTATTTAGACCATTTTGAACAACTTGAAAAAGAATTTCCAAATTTCAAATTTTACCTTGCCTTATCCGAACCTATGGAAGAAGATAACTGGAAAGTAAAAGACGGAATTGATGGCGAGGGTGATGGATTTGTTGGATTTATCCACAACTGTGTGATCGATAATTATTTAAATCATCATGAATCACCAGAAGATATCGAACTCTATTTCTGTGGACCTCCATTAATGAATCAAGCGGTTCAAAAAATGGGTGAAGATTTTGGAATTCCAGATGAACACATTCGATTTGATGACTTTGGAGGTTAATCAATTCTAAATATTTTTATAATCTAGCCCAGCACTTGTGTTGGGCTTTTTGTATTTTTGTACCATGAGTCAACCACTTTCAAAACAAGAAATGCACAACTTAGCAATGAATCACGTTGGGAAAGATTTAGAGTCCCGAGGTTTTGAGTTTGTAGCCATAAATAGTAAACTCAAAAAACACCCTCAGTTTGTGTGTATTGATAAAAATAGTCAATACTTTTTTGTCATCGTTCGGGTGGTGAAGCTCCCTGAAAACCCTAATAATTATGATGTCATTTGGATGGAAACCTTCAAAAATCATGCTATGGACAAAGACGCAAAAGTACTGTATGCCGGAGTTGGTATTGGCAATCCAAAAGGCGAAGATCTACCTGTCTATTTGAATGAAGAATACCTTATAGAATACAATGGGATTCAAGTCATCGAAACAAATTTGAATTAAATGAAGTACAGATTTATTTTCTTTTATTTAGGGATTTTAGTTTCATGCCTTTCTTGTGAACAAGAACTAGCAATCACGAAATTAAATGGCTCAATCTTTGGCACCTTTTATGAGGTTACTTATTCTTCTAGCAACAACGAAAATCATCAAAAGTCAATCGATAGTATTTTTTCAATCATTAATACTTCCATGTCTAATTACCAGGCAGACTCCGATATTTCTAAGGTTAATACACACCAATTAGATGTTGTGGATGCTCATTTTGCAGAAGTATTTAAGGCGTCAAAAATCATACACAAGGCAACAAATGGCATATTTGATCCTACCATTGGAACGCTTGTCAATGCCTGGAATTTTGGCTCAGAATTCAATAAAACCAAACTCGATAGTCTAAAGACTGATAGCTTAATGCAGTTTGTTGGCTTTGACAAAATAGAGTTAAAAAACAACACCCTCATTAAAACGACTCCCAAGCCTTATTTAGATTTTAACGCCATTGCCAAAGGCTACGCTGTGGATGTTGTTGCAGCGTTTTTAGACGCTAAAAACAGCACCAATTACCTCATTAATATTGGAGGTGAACTCCGAGCAAAAGGCATCAACACAACCAAACAAAGTGGTTGGACTGTTGGTATTGAAAACCCCAATTTTGATGGCTCACAGAGTTATGATAACGTCTTTGTTCTTAAAGATAAAGCCTTGGCAACTTCTGGAACTTACCGTAAGTTTAAATTAGACGCTAATGGCAACCGTTATGCCCATATCATAAACACTAAAACAGGCTATCCAACCAAAACAAATATTTTAAGTGTCTCCGTAATTGCCGATACATGTATGATGGCCGATGGCTATGCTACAGCCTTTCAGGCGATGGGTGTTGAAAGAGTTAAAGCGTTTTTAGCTCAGCATCCTGAGTTGCAAGTGTATCTTATTTTTTATAATAAAAATAAGGATTTTGAAGTGTTAGCCTTGAACAATTTCCCTATTAAATAGGTTTATAAACCACAGGAATAATTTCGCCTTTTGCCAATCGGTAGCGGTCAATTTCTTGATCTGATAATGCAGCGGTATAATCCACTTCATTCACCTCAAAGCCAATTGTTCTTAGTTTTTGAAAGTAATCAAGTCCATAAATACGTACATGATCGTATTGTCCAAAAATTTTGGCACGTTCTTTCTTGTCGGTTATGCTATGGTCTTCAAACGTTTTTTCGAGCTTTAAATCTTGAGGGATTTGAAAGATGCCCATTCCTCCAGGGCGGAGGATACGAAAAAGTTCTTGCATGGCTTTTGTATCATCCAAAATATGTTCGAGAACATGATTGCATAGAATGACATCAAAACTATTGGATTCAAACGGAAGATTACAAATATCTGCTTTGACTGTCGCAATGGGCGAATTCAGATCCGTAGTCACATAGTCAAAATGTTTAATGTTTTTAAAGCGTTTGTAAAAAGCCTGCTCGGGTGCAAAGTGTAATATTTTTTTGGGTGCAGTGAAAAAATCGGTTTCATTTTTTAGATATAACCACAATAACCGGTGACGCTCTAAGGACAGGGTGGAGGGTGAGAGCACATTTTCTCGGGGGTTTTCATAACCATAAGGCAAAAATTTCCGAAAGTGTTTGCCATCAATTGGGTCTGTGTATCGATTGCCTCTTAAAAATAAAACAAGAACGGGTTGTGCAATATAACTCAGTTTGATGAGGAGCGGTCGTGGTATTAAATTTAAAATAAACTTAAAAAGTGTTTTCAAAATTTAAGTGTTTATACCTCAACGTATTTGTGCTTTACACACTCGGTTATATGGTTCCAAAGCTTCAAACGAAGTCTTAATGCATCATTTGCTATCTCTAATACTTCTTCCCATTTTGAAGCGTCATCACCACAAAGTTCAGCGACCATTTTTAGGGAGATTGGTCCGTGTTCATCGCCGTCTAATTCAATATGACGGTTCAAATAGTAAAGTAGTTTACCATAAGTTTGGTCATTGTCTTGAGTTTGAGACTGGCTTACAATTTCTAAAAACATATCTGGAATCACATCTTCTCTTCCAAACGTAAACGCCGAAGCAACACAGTGTGGCTTGTTGGAGTTTGCCACTTCCATTGTGAATTGTATAAACTCCACAATAGGTTTTTCTAAATTTATTCTTTGGGCGGCAGTTTCAATAGAGTCTCCATTTTCAATTACCTTTACAAACAAGTCTATGGCAGTTGTATTTGCACCAACCTGTTTCATCGCATCGATATACATTTCAAAATGACTCATAGGAACTCCCAGTTCGTTGACATCACTTTCTTCAGCCATAACTATTTCATTGATAAAACGTGCTGTTGGTCCATACCCTTTTGGGGTCCAAGGAACATTTGTATTTGTCAAATGATTTTGAAGTGATTTAAGTAAGGACATAAAATCCCAAACGGCAAACACATGGTTCTCCATAAACACAGCGACATCCTCTATGTTTGAAAGTGTATTATATAAAGGGTGTGATTTTAGCTGATTACGAAGGGGTTCTAGTTGTAATTCAATAACGTTTAAGCGACTCATTTATTGGTTAATTATAGTGTTAATGGATGGACTCTTAGACCATCCTCTTCATTACTTTTTATTCCAAGTGTTTCATAAATATATGCAAAGGTTGATAATAATTCGGGTTTTCCATCTACAAGCGCAACATTGTGTTCAAAATGGGCACTAGGTTTATTGTCTTTTGTAGTAATTGTCCACCCATCGTTGTGATGTTTGACTTTATGCGTTCCCATATTGATCATCGGTTCAATTGCAACGACCATTCCTTCTTGAAATTTTTTCCCTCGACCGCGTTTTCCATAATTAGGCATTTCGGGTTCCTCGTGCATGATGCGGCCAATTCCGTGCCCGATGAGTTCTCTTACCACGCCATAACCATGAGATTCACAATAATTTTGAATGGCATATCCAACATCTCCTACACGGTTGTTGTGTTTAAAAGCTCGAATGCCCTCATAAAGTGAAGCTTTAGAAACCTCTAATAATTTTTGAGTGTCTTCGTCAATCTCACCTACGGAAAAGGTGTAAGCATGATCGCCATAAAATTCATTTTTTAAAGCACCACAATCAATTGAAATAATATCGCCTTCAACAAGTGGGGTATCGTTTGGAATTCCATGAACGACTTGATCGTTTGGACTCATACAAAGCGTGTTTGGAAACCCATACATCCCCAAAAATCCAGGAATGGCTCCGTGGTCTCTAATAAATGTTTCGGCGAGTGCGTCTAGGCGTAAGGTAGTAACTCCGGGCTTTACTTCGCCAGCCAACATTCCTAACGTTTTGGAAACAATGAGCGCACTTTCGCGAATGAGTTCTATTTCTTCTTTTGATTTAAGCGTAAGCATCCTAAAAAAATTATGCACAAAGATACTTAATAAAAGCCTTTTTTGGTTGGTTTTATAACCTTGATTTTGTTAGAGTTGTCTTAAAGTTTTAAGACTTGAAGAATCCAAAAAAACGTTTTTTCTTTGGAAGCGATAAGGGGTTGTCACTTTCGGATAAGAGTTGATAAATTTCGCCCCAACCATAAAAGCCCCCAATGTTTCTATCATCGATAAATAGGTCTGCATTTATTTTTCTACTTTTTTTGGGGTCATAGTTTTCGTTTGGAAAACTACAGTTAACAGCATAAAATTCAAGGCCATTTTTTTTACAAAAATCAACTGCCTCTTGCAATGTTTTTCCATACCGATAAGTCCAAAGTATCAATCGGAGTCCATCTTGTTGTATTTTTTTTAAGGTTTCAAAAGCAAATAGTTTTGGTTTTCCAATTTTTGGGTATGCATCTTCAACGATTGTGCCGTCAAAGTCAATTGCTAGTGTGAAGGTTTTGGTTAAGTCCATTAGAATTAATTTAGATTAAGCTATTTTGGGTCATAACTTCGGGTTTTTCAATTCCTATAAGTTTTAAAATGGTTGGTGCAATATCACCAAGAACACCATCCCTAATGGACGTGAGTTCTTTGTCAATCAAAATAATAGGAACAGGGTTGGTGGTATGAGCTGTATGAGGAGTTCCGTCAGGGTTTATCATTGTTTCGCAATTTCCATGATCGGCAATGAGTAGGGTTGTGTAGTTGTGCTCCAAAGCAGTTGTGACTACAGCTTCTACACAAGTATCTACCGCTTCGCAAGCTTTAATAGCTGCGTCCATTACTCCTGTATGTCCAACCATATCCCCATTGGCAAAATTTAAACATACAAAATCAAGGGTTTCTTTTTTGAGTTCATTGACAAGTGCATCTTTAAGTTCAAAAGCACTCATTTCTGGTTGAAGATCATAAGTGGCTATCTTGGGAGAATTTTTCAAAATACGTTGTTCCCCTTTAAACGGTGTTTCGCGTCCTCCAGAAAAGAAAAAAGTCACATGAGGATATTTCTCTGTTTCGGCTATTCTTAGTTGGGTTTTTCCATGAAATTCAAGCACTTCCCCAAGTGTATTTGTAACATTATCCTTGTTGAAAATAACCTGAGTATTTTTAAAATTATCATCGTAATTTGTCATGGTTACAAAATGCAAGTTGAGTTTGTGCATATTGTACTCATGGTTGTCATTTTGACTGAGTACTTCTGTTAATTCTCTTCCTCGATCGGTTCTAAAATTAAAAAATAAAACCACATCACCTTCTTCAATTTTAGCAAGGGGTGTATTGTTTTTATCAGTCATAATGATTGGTTTTAAGAATTCATCTGTTAACCCTTCATCATAATTATTTTGAATTGTTTTTGTAGCATTGGTAGAATGAAGCCCTATATTATTTACTAAGGCATCATAAGCAATTTTTACACGTTCCCAGCGGTTATCACGATCCATAGCATAATAGCGTCCCGTAATGGTTGCGAGTTTTGAAGACGAAGATTCTAAACGAGTTTCGAGTTCTGAAATGAATCCATAACCTGATTTTGGATCTACATCTCTACCATCCGTAAATGCATGAATAAAGGACTTTTCAACGCCATAATCTTCGATCACGTCCAAGAGTCCATACAAATGATTTAGATGCGAATGCACTCCTCCATCACTGACCAGTCCCAAAAGATGTACTGCTTTATTGTTTTTATTTGCATAGTGTAAAGCGTCCTTAAGAACAGCCTCATCCTTAAGTGTGTCGTTAGTCACAGCCAAATTGATTTTAGCAAGATCTTGATATACAATACGTCCTGCACCCAAATTCATGTGTCCAACTTCGCTATTCCCCATTTGACCTTCAGGAAGTCCTACATGCAATCCATCTGTACGAAGACTCGCATGGGCATATTTTGTATATAAAGAATCAATAAATTGTGTATTTGCATTGTCAATTGCCGATACTTTAGGGTCAGGAGATTTTCCCCACCCATCTAAAATCATTAAAATAACTTTCTTGTTCATATTTTCGTTGTTAAAACGTGCTCAAAGATAAGAAGATTTATATAAAATTCAGATGAGAAGTTGGAATTAGATGCTAAAAAATAATTGTATTTTTGAAGTATTAAACTCCTTTTAAATGCAGATTCAATTCAAAATTATTCCCGCAGAGTCTATTGATGTCGTTGTGCCTTTAGTGAAAAAAATGTCTAACCCCTCAATTACTGAGCCGCTCCTTTTGAAGCGTTTCAAGGAAATGGTTACGCAGAATTACGAATGTATTGGCGTTTATGATGCAGAGAAACTTGTGGGTGTTTCTGGATTGTGGTTTTGTACACGACACTATTCGGGACGCAGTGTAGAATTGGATCATGTCTTTATTGAAGATGCTTATAGAAACAAGGGCTTGGGGTCAAAGTTTGTCAATTGGATTCAGAGGTATGTCAAATCAAAAGGGTATGAAGCAATTGAACTCAATGCATATATCGCTAATGAACCTTCTCATAAATTCTACGAAAGAGACGGATTTCAAAAATTAGGCTATCATTTTGTAAAGGAGATTGGCTAATTTAAGTCCAACACATTCGATTCGGGCTTAATTTCATAAGGTGTTTTGTTTTTTTCAAATACACGTGCGGTTAAAGTACCTTTAAGTGTGATTTTTGAGTCGACGACTTCCAAATAACTTCCTTCTCTTAATCCGATAACGGGATGCGAATTGAAGTGATGAAACTCTTTAATCCTAGTTTCACGAGTTTCACCCATATGAGTGCTACTTGGATCAGGATCTAAATAGTGTGGGTTGATATTAAACGGAACAACCCCCAAAGTTTGAAAGCTTTTTGGATAGGCAATTGGCATATCATTTGACGTGCCAATTGTAAGTCCACAGATGTTACTTCCAGCACTGGTGCCTACATAAGGTGTCCCAGATTCAATAGCAGATTTTAAATCCTTCATCAGATCCATTTTATAAAGTTGATCGACCAAAACAAAGGTGTTGCCTCCCCCTGTAAAAATCCCTTCTGCATTTTTTAGGGCGTCTTTTGGGTGTTCAAATTCATGCAATCCTTTGACAGTTTTACCTATTTTAGAAAAAGCCAACTGCACAACTTCTGTGTAAGCGTCATGTGACATTCCACTTGGACGTGCATAAGGGATAAAAAGAACCGTTTCTACATTCTTAAAATGTATTTTTAAGACGTCCAACAAGTACTCTAAAAAACGACTACCGTGCACTGTAGAGGTGCTGGCAATTAGGATTTGTTTCATGTGTCTATATTTATTGTTTTTAAAAGGTCAAATGCTGCCTGCCTACCGCAAGCAGGTTCGCTATTAGTCATTCCGATGGGTGATAAAAATTTTAGTAAGTTCGTTTCATCTTTTAATTTTTGTAAATTTACCTAATATTATAATTTCAAATCATTTTGAAGGCTCCTTTTTTTCCATTACAATATGTTCTATGTTTTATGGTGCTGAGTGGGATGAACTTAGTTAGGACTCACGCTCAAAAGGTAGAACTCTCGGGTAAAATTATTTCCAATGGTGAATTGGAAGGGATTCATGTTATCAATAAAACATCGTATAGATATGCCACAACCGATGAAAAAGGGTTTTTTATTATTGAAGGAAAAGAGTCAGATTCGCTTTATTTTTCATCCATTCAATACATTCCCAAAACCATTGTTTTGACAGCTCAACAAATTAACAGCAAATCAATTACGGTCAGCCTTTCAGAATCTATTAATACCTTAGATGAGGTTGTGGTTGGAACCATATTAACAGGGGATTTAAATTCAGATATTACCAACTCTGATGCCGAACGTCCCATAGATTTTTACGATTTAGGCATTCCTGGCTATACAGGGCCACGATTGAATTTGGCAGAAAGACGGCTTTTTGAAGCGGATGCAGGCTCCCTAGTCACAGGTCTTGGAATAAATTTTTCTAAACTTCTTAATATGATTTCTGGTCGCACAAAAATGCTAAAAAATCAGTTGAAGCTAGATAGGGACAAGCAAATCATCCAACATATAAAAGAAGTTGTAGGGCCACTTTTTTTTAAAACCAATGAGTTAGATGAAAACAAACGAATGGAGTTTTATTATTTTTGTGCCGATGCACCAGATTTCCAACAACGCTGTAAAGGTCGGAGTGATGTAGAGATTTTACAATTTTTAGAAATAAAACTAAAAGAATTTAAGATTGCAAGTTTGTCAAAAAATTAATCAAATGGATCAAAGAAATCTCATTATATTTGTACCATGATACATACGCACTTTTTATTTATTAGTGGCACCGAAATTACATTTATCTTATTTGTAGTGATTCTCGTATTTGGTGCAGATAAAATCCCTAGCATTGCTAAAGGTCTTGGGAAAGGTATGCGTACGCTCAAGGATGCAACCAACGATATCAAAGGAGAAATTCAAAAAAGTGCCGATAGAA
Source organism: Flavobacteriaceae bacterium (assembly GCA_030835325.1). Lineage (GTDB taxonomy): Bacteria > Bacteroidota > Bacteroidia > Flavobacteriales > Flavobacteriaceae > Hel1-33-131. Next base: position 8,796 of record JAURPF010000138.1, read on the forward strand.
ACGGAATTGACACCTCCATTTCTAAAGATGTAAAAGAAGAGCTTGATAAAGTAAAAGAGGGAGTCAAAGATTTGACAGGATCTATTCGTAGAAACCTCTAGGGTTATTTTTTTATACTGATTGTAAGCCCATCTCTAATAGGAAGTAATACAGTCTCCAATCGCGAGTCTTCTTTTAATAAGGTATTGTATTCCAAAACAATTTTGGTTGAAATATCTGATGGATCAAGAGATTCAATTACTTTTCCACTCCATAAAACATTGTCTGAAAGAATCACACCACCTTGGTTTAGCTTGTCAATAATTTGATGAAAATAATTAATATAATTAGGTTTATCAGCATCCATAAAAACCAAATCAAAAGTAGTTTCTATGGTTGGAATGATGTCCAATGCCGAACCTAAATGTTGAATAATTTGGGATCCATAATCGGATTTATCAAAGTACCGTCTTTGAAAATCCACCAACTCTTCGTTGATGTCAATTGTGTGTAAGACTCCATTTTTGTTCAAGCCTTCTGCCAAACACAGGGCAGAATAGCCTGTAAATGTTCCTAATTCTAAAATCGTTTTGGGTCTTATGAGTTTGGATAATACACTCAATATACGCCCTTGATAATGTCCACTAAGCATTCGTGGTTGTAAAACTTTCTGATAAGTTTCTCTGGTAAGTGCTTTCAAAAGTGCGGGTTCCTCTTCGGAATGTTTTACGACATAGTCATCCAATTTTTCTGAAATAAAATGCATTTTAAGAAAGTATTTTTTGAATCAATTTTTCGGCTTGTTCTTTATCATCTCCATATAACCATCTTAGGACGTTATCTTCCCAAATTTCATCGTACTGTGTTTGAGATATTAATTTCTGATCAATCGCTAAGTCTAGAAGTTTTCCTGGATATGAAGATTGTGCTTCACTTTCCATTTCTCCTAAGGGATAAGGGTCGTCTAAGCCCATGATAATTTGATTGCTTCCTTGACGTTTTAACATTAAATCTAAGGAATCAGTATCGTGAACCAATGTATCAAAATAGATGTTGGGATGTCCGACTGCTTTACGAGGGTGAGTTTTTCCTTCAAATAAATCAGGACGGCCATCGAATCCTTGAATTCGTCTGCCAAGGTTCATTTGAGCCATTTGTCCTCCATGTGCAAAACAAGTTCGGATGTTTGGGTAACGTTCTTGCATCCCGTTAAGAGTATAAAAGTGATAGGCATCTCCACATTGTGCTAACATCCAGATCAAATGAAAACGCCAAGACGTGTTTTCGAGTTTAATCATTTTTTCTCCATCGTAAGGGTGCACTTCAATTGCTAGATTATAGTTATTTGCCAATTCAAAAATGGAGTCATTTTCCTTGTCAAATACACTTCGCCATTGCCCAATACTATCCATAAAGTGAGTGGGTAAACACAATACTTTTAAATTTAATTCTTCGACGCAACGCTCAATTTCCCATAAGGCACCTTGAATAAAACCAGGATGAACCACAAATCCACAGGTAAATTTGGACGTATTGTCTTGTTGTATTTTTGCATTATAATCGTTTTGAAAGCGCAATGCTTTTTTCATTTCTTCCAATCGTAACCCATTTCCATAGAGCTGTGATAAATTTAGAACTACTGCATGGTCAATTTTATTTTCATCCATCCATTCCAGTTTTTCATCCAAGAAAAAACTTGAGTGAGTCACCGGTCGACTCCAGCCTTTTTGAAGCATATACTTGCGCTCATCATCCACCCAAAAAATCTCTTTTTCTTTCATGAACTCTGGAATCTCCTCTGGATAAGGGAGTAAATGTGAATGTCCGTTGATACGAAGTTTGCGTTTCATGTATCTCTATTTATTGTTTTTTAACGGTTACATGTTACATCCATTTAATCATTTATTTTGGAAATCAAGATTTAGATATGAATGTTTCATGTGTTTAGATTTTGTTTGATGCCTCCATTTTAGTGCCGCACTGTGAGCAGGTACAATGTTCCTCACTCGAATAATAGCGGTCAAAAATCACAGGCATGTCAGTTTCAATATTGTCAAGAACAAAAGGGGCTCTGAACAGTTGATGGTTGCAGTTTTCACAATACCATTCCAAAGCATCTTCAACGCCTTTGGGGCGTGGATATTCAATAACGATTCCTACTGTGTTGGCTCCCCGTTGTGGTGAATGTGGGACTTTTGCAGGCAATAAATAAATATCCCCTTCTTTGATGTGAACATCTTTAGCAACGCCATTATCAATTATTTTTAAAATGATATCCCCTTCTAACTGATAGAAAAATTCAGGGGTTTCATTATAATGGTAATCTTTACGGTTATTGGGGCCACCAACGACCATCACAATAAATTCACCATCGTTCCA
>JAURPF010000139.1 GCA_030835325.1 Flavobacteriaceae bacterium
ATTCACGAGTATTTTATGGAATCTGAAACCGATGATATAGAATCTGCTATTGAAGAATTTGATGGTGAATACGACGATCAAGAATTGCGTTTATATCGTCTTAAATTTATAAGTGAAGTCGCAAATTAATTGTTTTTTTACAAAACTATTACTTAAACGTTTTTGTTTATAATTCCTTCTTATATTTGCACCGATTAAAAAAGCAATAAAATTACACTCATGAACGAAGGCTTATATGCAAAATTTAATACCTCTAAAGGGACTATTTTAGTAAACTTAGAATATAAAAAAACACCAGGAACTGTTGGAAATTTCGTTGCATTAGCACAAGGCAATTTAGAAAATTCTGTAAAAAAACAAGGAGATCCGTATTACAACGGTCTTAAATTTCATAGAGTTATTCCAGATTTTATGATTCAAGGAGGCTGTCCACTCGGAACAGGTACAGGAAATCCGGGCTATAAATTTGACGATGAATTTCATCCTGATTTAAAACATGACAAACCAGGGATCTTATCGATGGCAAATGCAGGACCAGGCACTAATGGGAGTCAGTTTTTTATTACCCATATTCCAACAGATTGGTTAGACGGAAAACATACAGTTTTTGGTAATGTCATTGAAGGACAAGACGTTGTAGATACAATAAAACAAGGAGATGTTTTAGAAACATTAGAAATTTTGGCAGTTGGTGCAGATGCAGAAGCATTTCAAGCTGTAGAAGCATTTAGAACTTTTGAGGGCGAAAGAGAGAAAAATATTTTGAAACAAAAAGCAGCTATAGAAGCAGAACTAGACAAACTGGCTACAGGTTTTGAAAAGACAGAGAGTGGTCTTCGTTATCAAATACTTCAAAAGGGTAGTGGATCAAAAGCAGAGAAAGGTGCCATCGTTTCGGTGCATTACAAAGGTCAATTAGCGGATGGGACTGTATTTGATTCTTCTTACAAAAGAAAAGAACCAATTGAGTTTGCACTTGGAACTGGACAAGTTATATCAGGTTGGGATGAAGGCGTTGCACTGTTAAACGTAGGCGATAAGGCACGTTTTGTAATTCCAAGCCATTTAGGCTATGGATCGCAGGGTGCTGGTGGTGTCATTCCTCCAAATGCTAGTTTAATATTTGATGTGGAATTAGTAGCCGTTAAATAAGCCGATTTTAGTTTTAATATTTTAATCAAAAAGGGAGATATAATTCTTTTACAACTCTAGTAGATATTTATTTTGTGTTGAACCTGAAAGAATTTCAGATCGACAAAGCAATCCCTTTTTTTAGACCGTTTTTTTGTTTTATAGAATCTATTCATAAACAACTCCTAATAATACCAAATATTTCAATTCTTATTTGTAAATTTGTTCGCGTTTAACAACGCATAATGACAGACACAACTACGAAATATATTTTTGTTACAGGAGGCGTAAGCTCTTCATTAGGTAAAGGAATTATTGCTGCATCTTTAGCAAAATTACTTCAGGCTCAGGGTTACCGCACAACAATTCAAAAATTAGATCCTTACATTAACATCGATCCTGGAACCTTAAACCCTTATGAACATGGTGAGTGTTATGTGACCGATGATGGAGCTGAGACCGATTTGGATTTAGGGCATTATGAGCGTTTTTTAAATGTGGCCACTTCACAAGCAAACAATGTAACAACAGGACGTATTTATCAAAGTGTGATCGATAAAGAACGTCGTGGTGAATTTTTAGGAAAAACAGTACAAGTCATTCCTCATATCACAGATGAAATCAAACACCGTATTCAGATTTTAGGAAATTCGGGAGACTATGACATCGTTATTACCGAAATTGGAGGTACCGTAGGAGATATAGAATCCCTACCTTACGTAGAAGCAGTACGTCAGCTTAAATGGGAAATGGGCAATGAAAATGCTCTAGTTATTCATTTAACCTTGATCCCTTATCTGTCTGCAGCAGGAGAGTTAAAAACAAAACCCACACAACACAGTGTCAAAACCCTGATGGAAAGTGGGGTACAAGCCGATATTTTGGTTTGTAGAACCGAGCATAAACTTAGTGACAAAATTCGCACGAAATTGGCACGTTTTTGTAACGTCAAAAAAGAAGCAGTCATCGAATCCATCGATGCATCCACCATATATGATGTTCCAAACCTGATGCTAAATGAAGGCTTGGATAAGGTCGTTCTAGCGCAGTTAAAACTCAAAAATAAGACCCCTGATTTAACGTCTTGGAATACCTTTTTAGCAAAACATAAAAACCCAAAAAGTGAAGTTGTTATTGGGTTGATTGGAAAATATGTAGAACTTCAAGATTCCTATAAATCAATTCTTGAATCCTTTATTCATGCAGGCGCAGCCAATGAAGTAAAGGTTAATGTTGAATCGATTCATTCAGAATACTTACAGCCAGAAAATATTGCTTCAAAATTTTCTCATTTAGATGGAGTATTGGTCGCTCCTGGTTTTGGTGAACGAGGGATTGAAGGAAAAATCGAAGCCATTCGTTATGTAAGAGAACATCGAATTCCATTTTTTGGGATTTGCTTAGGAATGCAAATGGCAACCATTGAATTTTCGCGAAATGTTTTAGGACTGGAACAAGCAAATTCATCTGAAATGGATCCTCACACCCCCCATCCTGTCATTGATATTATGGAAGCTCAGAAAAAAGTCACTGAAAAAGGAGGCACCATGCGATTGGGTGCTTGGAATTGTAACCTTTTAGAAAATACAAAAATTGCTTCGATTTATAAGACCACTTCAATTATGGAGCGTCATAGACACCGCTACGAGTTTAATAATACCTACAAAACACAACTTGAAAATGCTGGATTGAAAGCCACTGGTTTTAATCCCGAAACAGGTCTTGTTGAGGTCATTGAAATTCCATCACATTCTTGGTTTGTAGGCGTTCAGTACCACCCAGAATATAAAAG
>JAURPF010000140.1 GCA_030835325.1 Flavobacteriaceae bacterium
AAAAATTTAAAATTATATAAGGGTGGTATTCCTGCCAAATACGGTGGACGTGTTGCCTCAGTTTTGGATATCTATCAAAAAGAAGGAAATAAAAATAAATTCCAAGTAAACGGTGGAGTTGGTATTGTTGCCAGTCGTTTGCTAGTCGAAGGTCCAATAAAAAAAGGAACGGGATCATTTTTATTTGGGGGACGTGCTACCTATGCACATTTACTTTTACCATTGTTTGACGTTGATAATATTGCATATTTCTACGATTTAAACACTAAAATTAGCTATAAATTAAACCAAAAAAACAACATCTATCTCTCTGGATATTTTGGAAGAGATGTATTTAGTATTTCAGACAGTTTTGAAAACACTTATGGCAATACCGTCGTCAATTTCCGATGGAATCACTTATTTTCAGACCAATTATTTTCTAATCTATCGCTCATCTATTCAGACTATTACTATGGATTGGATTTGAATTTTGTAGGGTTCGAATGGAATTCAGGAATTCAGAATATGAACATCAAATACGATTTTAAACAATACATTAGCGATCGTTATAAACTTGAGTATGGGATTCACAGTACCTACTACCGCTTTAATCCTGGAGTGATTAGTCCTAATGGCCCAGATTCCGGAATTAACAGAGAAGCTCTTACAAATAAATTTGCTTTTGAAAATGCTTTTTATATTGACGTTAACCAGCAACTAACAGAGCGTTTGGCACTTAGTTATGGGGCGCGTTTGAGCTCATTTTTACGACTAGGCCAAGACGAACTAAACATATATGAAAACGATAAAGCCGTTGAATATAATTCCGATTTAAAAATTTATGAAAAGGTAGATCCTATTGGAACTGAAAGTAGCAGTCAAGGCAAAGTAGTAAAATCATTTCTGAATTTTGAACCTCGTTTGGCACTCTCCTACCAACTAAATGAAGATACGTCCCTAAAAGCAAGCTACAACCGAATGACGCAGTATTTGCACCTACTATCCAACACCAGTTCTCCAGCTCCATTGGATGTGTGGACACCGAGTGGAAAATTTATCCAACCTCAAATCCTAGATCAAGTCGCTGTCGGATATTTTAAAAATTATGAAACCTATTCTTTAGAGGTGGAGAGTTTTTATAAAATCATCAAAAACCGCATTGATTATATTGATGGTGCTGACTTAATTGCAAACAAAGCCATTGAGCAAGTATTGCTTAATGGCCGTTCAAGAGCTTATGGATTAGAATTGTTGTTCCGTAAAAATAAAGGCCGTTTTAAAGGATGGTTTGCTTATACCCTCTCAAAATCTGAACAACAAACAGAAGGAATGAGCGCTTTTGATCCAGGTATTAATGATGGGAATTGGTACAACACTCCCTATGACAAAACACACGACATTTCCATCACATCTACCTATGATTTGAATAAAAAATGGAAATTGAATGCCAACTTTATATTCCAAACAGGACAGCCAACAACCTATCCTAATGGGCAATACAACTACAACGGTTTGGTTGTTCCGACCTTTGAAGCTCGGAACTCAAGCCGTTTAGATGCATACCATCGTTTTGATATATCTGGGACTTACACACCAAAACCAAACAACCAAAAAAGGTGGCAAAGCGAATGGGTTTTCAGTATTTACAACCTATATAATCGTAAAAACACTCAATCATTAAACTTTAGAGAAAATGAAGTGACAGGGCAAAATGAAGCCGTCAAATTATCGCTTTTTGGCGCTGTAGCAGCCCTTTCTTATAACTTTAAATTTTAGAGCTATGAAACACATAAAACAACTCATAATAGCAATCGTTTTCGGATTCCTAAGCAGTGCATGCGAAGAAGTTGTCCAACTTGATTTACCAACCGAAACGCCTCGACTTGCCATTGACGCCTCGCTTCAAATGACCCCCAATGAAACTTTAACACAAGTGATAAAACTAAGTTTGTCAGGTAGTTTTTATCAAGAACAAAATCCCGTTGTTTCTGATGCAATCGTACAATTGATAGATCTTACAAATAACCAAACATTAGACTTTGTATATAACGCCACATCAGAAAGTTTTCAAGCAGAATTCACACCCAGTTTCGATACCAACTATAAATTACGTGTGGTATATGATAATGAAACATATGAATCAACTATAGAACAGTTGATGCATTCTGTCCCTATTGACAACTTAGAACAAGGAAACAACACCCTTTTTGACGGCGATGAAAAAGAAGTAATAATATCCTACACAGACAATGCTGAGCGAGATGATTTTTATTTATTTGACTTTGGTTACCAGTTGTATTTAGCCACTAAAGACGAATTTTACCAAGGAAATTTGTTCACTTTTTCTTATTTCTATGATGATTTACAAGCTGACGATGAAGTGCTTATAAAAATCATGGGGATTGACGAACGCCATTTTAATTTTATGACTATTTTAATTGAACAAACTGAAGATGGTGGAAATCCTTTTAGTACGACCCCATCAACAGTTCGGGGCAACCTTTCAAACCTAACAAATCCAGACCATTACCCAGTAGGATATTTTAGACTTTCTGAAACCTATAGCGCGAGTTTAATTTTAGAATAGTACAAAAATGTTTCAAAAATTCTATTTTTGTGTATGACTTTCATAAAAACCACCGAACAAGACTCGCATTACAACCATCTTGAAAAAATGTCGATAAAGGACATTTTAAACGTAATCAATCAAGAAGACCACAGCGTTCCTAAAGCGGTTGCCACAGTCCTACCTCAAATTGAAATTCTCATTGCACAGATTGTAAAAAATCTTCGAAAAGGGGGGCGACTGTTTTATTTAGGTGCGGGAACAAGTGGACGTCTCGGAATCTTAGATGCCTCCGAGTGCCCTCCAACTTTTGGAGTCCAACATGAATTGGTCATTGGACTCATAGCTGGTGGTGATATTGCAATCCGTAAAGCAGTTGAATTTGCAGAAGATGATATCCACCAAGGTTGGAAAGACTTACAAACACATAAAGTCTCCACAAATGATGTAGTAGTTGGTATTGCAGCTTCTGGGACAACACCCTACGTGGTTGAAGCGCTAAAAGCCTGTCAGATAGCCAATATCAGTACAGGGTGTATTACATGCAACCAAGGCAGCCCCATTGCTCAAGTAGCAGATTTCCCAATTGAAGTGGTTGTGGGGCCGGAAGTACTTACAGGGAGTTCGCGAATGAAAGCGGGAACCGCACAAAAATTGGTCTTAAATATGATCACAACAACGACAATGATTCAACTTGGAAAGGTGAAAGGAAATAAAATGGTTGACATGCAACTTAACAATGATAAGCTAGTTGCACGTGGCATTCGCATGGTAATGAATCAGTTAAACGTCTCTAAAACCGAGGCTCAAAACCTGTTAAACACTCATAAAAATGTACGAAACGTACTAAAAAACTATTCCGATGAAAACACCTAGAACCAACCGAAGCCTATTAGTAGACGGACTAAAAACGATGGGGATTACCTTATTTTTAGCATTCTTTGGACCTTTCATTCTCCACGCCGGCTTTTCCAATCCCGATAAACCGCTCTACATTCCCTTGATAATTGCAGGAGTTCTAATCTGTGGTGCAGCGATTTACTTTGGATTTAAAGGTATTTGTACCATTATGGATAGTCTTTTTGAAGAACACTAATTTTTTAAATTCTTAACACTTAAAACCAAACCATTAAAATAACAAAATGTGATTCTCAATGAATTGTTTTTAATTCAAAATGAGTAGTTTTGAAAATCAGAACCCATTACAAACACAAAAAACACAAAATTAAATG
>JAURPF010000141.1 GCA_030835325.1 Flavobacteriaceae bacterium
GTCCGCGTTTGCCCCCGTGCCAATCGATGGAGTCGATACAGCGAATGGTTCCGGTATATTTTTCAACGGCGATGAGGACCTTACCGTCGTAAACGAACGCAAAACTGTCGTTTACGGCAAGCCCGTTGAAGCGGTTGTTGTAGCTAAATGTGGGATGGTTTACGGTATTGGCTAATTCATAAAATTCCGTATACCTTGAAAAATCTAATTTATAATGGTACCCATTTAACGAGTCATTGACATAGTACAAGAGATTATATGCTTTGCCAAAATTGGGGTCTCTTCGATCAATATTTGGGAAATTTAGTATATTGAAAAAATCACCATGGATATCGATAACAGATCGAATTATATCTTGAGCCTCTAGATTGGAATTACTATCAGTAAATCTATGCTTTTGGGCTCTTATACTGTCAACAAACGGATCAACGGTGAATAAATTAATTTTCTCCCCCGAATTATTCGCACCTACGCCAATTAAAGATTTGGTTCTGCCATGTAAACTTAAGTCCCATAGTTCTGGAGCATCAGCGCGACTATTTGATATATAATTGTCGTAATTACCATTAACTGTATTAAGACGAATAATTCTAGGACCACCTGGTTTTGTATTAGTGCCTGGACCCATATACAATGTATAATTTAGTTTATTGACGGTAAATGCACCAATTGTATTATTCCATTTGTCGCCTGAAGTCCATGATAATAGAGGTAATTCTCCTGAAAAAATCCATTGTAATTTACCGCTGGTATCGTACTTGGCTATTTGTGGAACTTTTACTGCCGCACTCATCACGTAGGCATTCCCATCTGCATCAAAATCCATTTGCGATATGAGATTGCTGAAATTGACATTTCTAGTTCCAGCATCAAAAAAGCTATCAATCACAGACACATAAGGGTCTATTTCAATTGTTTTAGTGAGCGGTGTTTCTATGTTTTTTAATTTAACGGAGATTAGGTTTTTATTCAAATGGAGATTGCATATTAAAGGTCTGGATTCGAGGGTTGCATTCCAACCCGAATCCAGAAGTGCAAAATGGGTTCCTTGGTATCTCACCGAATTCGGGCTGAGGTTATTAAATGTACCTCCATTTAACAAGATTTGGATATCGTTTGGATTCGCGCCCGGATGCAAAACAAAGCCGTATTTTAAAAACGATTTTCCGTTTTCAATTGCTTCTACATACCAATCGATATTCGGGTAAATATTTTTGTAGGTGATTCTTTTGAATCCATACGCGTTCCAATTTGTTGGCCCAAAGGTCCAGTAGAAAGCGGATTTAGTTTGATCATCAAAGATAATGGGTGGATTTTTAACGGATTTGTTAAAAATTAGTTGAATGCTATCGTTGGTTGCATTAAAATCAGATTCTTGTGATAGATCAACGATATTGCTATTAATTCCATTAGTTGAGAATGATTTTGGATGCTTGGATTTTCTTTTCTTCAAAGGAGGGGCAAAATAGTTCCAAGAAAACCCTGCTTGATTTTTATAGAGGTAGATATTGTGCATTCCCGTCCACATAACCGCGGCAATATTGGAGTCGATATGATCGTATTGTCCTTTGTTTTCAATAAAAAACCGATCGGGAAAGGGATTGGATTTGACGTAAGCATTTTGTCCAAAACCCAAAACATAAAAAAGTGTGCAGGAAATGAATCCGACACACTTTTTAAAATATTTTTTGTGGAATATTGCCAAAATAAGAGAATTAAACTTGAATATTCAATTGATAATCACAAGTTCCGCTAGGCGTTGATACTAAGCAGAAGCTGAATGCGTACCAACCGGGATTAGGTAAACAATTGCAAAACAATAATATATCTTGACAAGCTCCAGGACTTAATGCCATTCGGAATGTAGTTCCGCAAGCGGTTACCTGAATAAATGCAGGGGTACCCATCTTACATGTGGGTAGGGGGATTTGTGACGGCGGATTCGAGACCGTCCGGCTAAAAATTGAGTTAAGCGATGCATCTAAGACATCGTACGTAATGGTACAAGGAATTGCGCCATAGGTTTCTTGAATGTTAAAAGCCATAGTTATTATTTATTAGTAAATCACGAAACTAACCCAAACATATTTTTTTAACGTGATGTAAATGTATCAATAAATTTAAATAATTTTTTTGTATTATTGCAAATTTTTTAGATTAATGATCGAGACCATACCTAAAACACCAATCGATTCGTGTTTTCTGGTTTGGGGAGATGTTTTTCGAATCGAACGATATTTATGATAAATATCCTATGATTTCTGCCTTATATATCGATCTGAAAAGCCTGTCTTGATCGGTTATAATTGGTGTCTGATGCCAAGCATTTTCCATTTGGATTAAAAGTCCGGCTAAGCTCAACTCGGAAATGAAATCAATTACATGTATCTGTTTGATGCCGTTATAATCTGTATCAGAGAGAGCATCATCCATACTCACTACCGGAGAGAGAGGGAATTGAACCTATCGCCGCAATATGCTCATTTTCAATATTTTAAGAACGCCTCTGTGCTTAAGTCAAGCCGCTAAGCAAGCTAATCAGCCGCGGAGGGCTTTTCGCCTAATTGCTTGACAAAGCAAGTCAAATATAAGATTTTTTGAGGAAGGGTTCGATTCCTAATGAGATATTTAAAATGAAATAGGCTAGATCAATATTACGTGTTGCTAGCAGTTGGTATTGTCTGTCCAAGTCGCAAAAAGTTGAAAAAGAAAACCAAGAAAAACAAATGCAAGACCAATCCGAGATAAAATGTTGTGTATTTTTCTTTTACGTCGGATATCATCATTATGTTGTTTTACGGTTTTTCCGTTTTCGTTTATTGGGGTACCATCCTCCAATCCTAATCCGATACCTTCTTCTAGGAGTGGTTGTGGTGGTCCCCAAATAAAAATTACTATTACTCCAAGGAGTCCTAGAGCTAGCCCAATTGTATTTAGAATTTTCATTTCTATAATTTTTTGTCTTTTGTCATATTTTCTAATTTTTCCGGTATGAAACGAAGGGCATTTGGGAGCTGCGTACTTGTTCGCCGAGACAAAGCTTGCTAAGAACCCAAAACTTGCGGAAAGCACTGTCCGCCTGAGGTTTTATACCCATTGCTGGCTTAGTTTATTTTTTTTTACAAAATTTTATAGCTTCAGGAAAGTCCATAATAATTGGTTTATTTATTTCATTGGGTAATTTCCATGTAAATCTGAATTCATTTTGATGGGCAAAACGCTTGTTCTTAATGTAAAATTTTGAAATATTCCCAAGAGTTTCCATGTGAGATGATAACAAACCAAAATTAAATTCTTCGCTTACCTGACTTACCAAAACCTTATTATTTTTATAAATGCACCGAGACTTCATTGTAAAGACTGCATTTAGCTTTTTCGAAATAGCTTGTTGAAACCCAACTGGGTCAACAATCTCAAAATATGAGTCATAGTCAAATTTTCGAATTATTTCCGGGTCTGCGTCACCGTCAAAACAACAAAACGTGTAGTGATCAAATCCCCCGGTAATTGTTATGAATGCTGTGTTTTTTGAATTTGAACCCACCAATATTGTTGAACCTTCTTCCATGTCTTTTACTTCTTCGTTTTCATGATTCCTGTAATATTCAAAAGTTCCCAATTGAAGAGTCCCATTCTTAAAAAATGAGTCGACATGTTCTTTCTTCGACATTTTGATAATGCGCGAATTAGGCTTTTCAAGTCCATTGAATTCACTTTCATACGTAATTTCAGCGAATTTGTCATAGGGAATAGGTTTATCAAATAAGAGTTCGTTTATTAATGCTCCCGTCAAGGCTCTTATATGCTCATTTGGCAAATTTGATGGATAAAGTGAATAGTCAGAAATAAGAGTCTTCATGTCAGTTTTTCATCTCCGTGTATTCTACCAATGAATGCGTTTTCTCTGTCATCGTCAATTTCTTTTCCGAAACTCAACTCTTTTCTAATCGCATTTCTAAAGTCAACAATTACATCTCCTTTAATCGGTCCTAACAAGCCTAAGACTCTTTTGAATTCCATAAGAGTTTCTGGTAAATCACAAGAACAAGCAAGTTGGTTGTAGCAATCTCTAACAGTTATAGTGTCAATTTTGCTTTTTACTATTCCTTCTTCCATATCTCCATCCCAATCCATATTAGAAAGAGCAGAATCCGCAAGATTTAGCGCCATTAAACAGGCATCTCTTTTTATATCCCATCTGTCAAGATTTTTAGATTCGAGTTCTTTGATTTTACTTTTATAAGATTCCAAATCCTTGTCTATCGCATTTTTTAATTCTGACTTATAACTCTCAAGTCGTATATCGTATTCATGTTTAATTGAATTCTTTATTTTTTCATTGAAATAGGTTCTTAACAAAAGAGTGATTCCAGCGCCAGCACCAGCTCCTATAAAAATGTCCAAAATAAGATTCAAAACATCTATTTTCATAATTCTGTTTTCGGTTATTATGTAATTACCCACAACGGTTTGTGCATGGTGCGTATCCCGAAGGGTATGCACTAAACACCTTGTTAGGCACTTTTATTCCCTTTTTATTCTTATAACTGGTCCTTCATAAGAGTCAACTTGTTTTATGACTCCATATGCCGAATATAATCCAGGCTTATCATCTTGAAAAGGAGTAGTAACTATTTTAGAATCTTTTTCAAGATTTTTTCTTCGTTGATTCCAAGAATCAATACCACAATCATCAACTTGCACCAAAAAGGCCTCTTTGCTTTTTTCTAGCTCTTTTGGGTCGAAGCAATAATTTGCTTTTTTTCTCTCGGCTTCCAAGCTTTCTTTGTTAATTACAGCTGGTAAAAATAGACTAGTAACATTCATTCTGTTTTTTGAAAAGAAGTGTTTTCTTGCATGTTCAATTCCACATATCCCAGTTAACAAACCAGACATAGCGAATTGACATCCCGTTGCTATCTCTATGCCTAAAGCAGGCCAAAATATACCACCTTCCTCTGCATTTATGTGATTAGTCAATTTTTGGTTGGTGCGTAAAACACTTTTCTTTTCTCCCAATTGATTAATTACCAAGCCGAGTTTCTTTAATGATATTCCAGCTTGATATTCTTCAGATGAAGCATTTGAAGCTCCAACTTTAATAGCAACGGGAGATTTTATAATAGAGTCAATTCTTCCCTTAAAATGGATCCAAGCTAAATTACTGCCATGCCCATTATATTTTCCGATTGCTAGGTCATTCGCTGAAAACAAAAGATGAACATCTTTATACCTCATGTCCAACCTTTTAATTTCGATTTCATCGGGTGGATTATGAATAAGCTCAAGTCCAATCCTACCGTTCGGAAGTCTTATTGTAAAGCTCTTTCCTGTGATTTCAAGGTCGAAGTATTCACTTGGGCCAAACCATTCATTTCCTTTAATTTCAAAAAGTAAGTTTCCAATGTCATCAAAAAACTTAGCGTTGACTTTACCTATTTCCCATTTAGATCCCGGTGTAACTGAAAATAATTCTTCGCCATAAATCTCCAATACACTTTCAGGGGAAATTTCAGATATTAAATTCCCAAATTTTAATAATGCTTTTCCTTCATAAAAGTCAAAAAACTCGGAAGGAGATTGGCTGTCAGCATTGTTCTGAATTTCTTGATACTTTGATAAAACTGTTTTTTTTGACAATTGACCACGAGTTACTTTGTCATGACAACTTGCACATAGGCAACACATTTTGTTTGGGTCATGATTGATTGCATCATTGAACTCTGGGTCAATATGCTCATATTGGTATACTCCATTTCTGCACATCACACAGCCATTTTTTGAGTTCGCTCTTATTTGTTTTCGAACATCAGCAGGTATATATCTTTCTAGTCCATGTTTGTTGGTCATATTTGTGGTAATGTGCCAAACGTATATATATAATCAATTAGTGCATATTTTCTTTATCTCGCTTTTGTTTCATTTGGTTGGTAACCAACAATCTAAAACCAAAATTGAAATTTATTAAACGCTTGGTTTTTGCAAATAAACATCTCAAATATAAGAAATAAATCCCTATTGCATTTACTCAATCCCCTTCAAACTCAAACAACTCCCAAAGGAACTCTGTTACACTAACTTTTTGTTCTTCAAAATCCATTGAGTCTTCGTATTCTACAACGCCAAACCATGCTAGAAATCTAGCAAATGTCCTGATAGAATAGCAACGAATAAAGTCTTGTTCAATATTTGAATATGGTGACTCAATGAACTCCTCTAATAATTAAGGAAAGGCCTATTATTTTCCTGGTGTCTCAAAGGTTCTAAATTAATCATTGGAAACTTTTTCTTGTTGGTGTTTTTATTGTGGCTTAATATAGTCAAATTAAAACGATTATCCCTGAAAAATAGGCATCCCAGTTTACCCTAAAATTGTTATTTATCGTAGGTTAATAGCATAGTGATTATAGCGTATTATTTGAGTATTTTATGTATGAAATTCAAATTCATGATATAAATTTATCATTTCATTAATTCCAATAGAATCTATATTGGCCCCATTAAAAAAACAATGTCAAAATTTAATATAAAAAATCCTGATACAAAACTTTAATGCAAGCTTGATGATTCACTAGAATTGGAATGTCAGTGTAACAATCCTCTAGATCATTGGATGCAAAATACAAATAGCAAGGTAAGTCCAATTTGTTCGGTGTATGGGTGTACCAATAAATCGATTGTAGGTGGTTTCCTAAAAGTGTTTAACAGCAATGATTCTGAAGTATTTATGTTGCCGATATGTATAAAACACTTAAGTCATAGATATAAGCGACCTTTTAAATTAAAGCAGACTCGATTGAAAAAAGCAGTTCACCCTCGGAAATTAAAAAATTGCCGACCACCAACATCAAAATCAAATTGAATTTAACAGGAGCCTTAGTATCCCGTTAGGGTAGCGTATTATTGTTGTTGATAGTGTGTCGAATTTCATGATGACAACACTTTCCAGTAATGAGCGTCAACTTCGCTTGCATTGATTTATCTAAATTGTAAACCATACGCTCAAGTATTTGTAGAGCGTTCACATTTAAGATAAAAACGTTAGTTTCTGAAAATCAGGTAATTTTCATGGTATTTATGAAGCCTAGTGACCAGAAATACAGAGCTCTGGGAGAGGGTCAAAGTGGGCTTTTTGAAAAATTGCCAAAAGTCATGCGTTTGGCAATGCAAATTTGAGGAAAATGTAAAAATGCAATATATTGATAATCAGCTATTTGTTATGGAAATTTTCTAACCCATAACCCTATATGGCAATGTGGCAATGCATATATATATATGCATTGCCACATTGCCAAAGGTGGGTTGTTGCCAAATTGCCATAATGGGAAAGGCACCCTCAAACAGAGTTTACACAAACTGTAATCCTTAAAACGAAACACAGATATGGTAAACTCACTCGAAACAATCTTGGATGAAATCTCCAAGGCAGAAGTTAAGCTCGGTCGCGGTACCGGGCGGATGGAAATTAACCTGTTTGAACATCAGGATCTCATTGATCTGCATTTCAACGGTCACCCCTCACTGAAAGAATATGACCACCATTGCGATTCACTATTGCAGGAGCTTAAGAATAGACTTGACGCTATCATACAAGCAAACGTGCCTATTAATATCACAGCTAAAGACATTGATTTATTGCTCTATGAGGTGCAATCCCAAGAAAAAAGATACTTCCCTAGGCGCACCCAGGAAGATTGGTTTTTAAAAACGCATTTTAAAATCAAGCATCAAAAAGAGCAGTTCTCAGACGATATCGTACGCGGAACAATACTTCGGTACTTAAACATCCAACAAAGGCTCATAGAGCGCACAAAACAGCTTTTAGACCATAGGTTTACCCATTTGCGTAACTCCTTGGCTGTTAGACAAAGTGAATTAGAGACAATGCAAAACGATGCTGAACAGTTCACCACCAGCATAAACGGTCAAATTCAGATGTTTCCAAAAACAAAAATCAATTCTCGAATTAAATGGAACAGAAATCAAACTGACCTATTGGAACTCATCCTATGCTTGCAGAAGAGTAATTCCTTTATGCATGTTAACGGAAAACTGACGCAGAAGGATCTTATCCAGGAACTAAGTGACCTTTTGAATTTTCCGGTCAACTTCCCTGACCAGCTGATTCAGTACATGAAACGGCGAAAAAAGGATGAAACCTCCTTCACCTTTGAGCTGCATGGGAACTATCGCACCCTTATGCGCGATCTGTAAGAAAAAAGTACTATAGTTTCATTAAAGTTCTATTATAGTATAACATTAAAGTTTGAGGGTCTTGGTAGTCTTGCGTCCAGAAACAAACGTGAGACTATGGGAAATACAAAAAGCGATTTCAAACTGCTTATCTATAAGGTTGAAGCCATGAAAGTGATAGATGGAAGTCCGCTTGATATACCTATTATGGAATTTGTTTGGAGAAAATAAGACGGAAGTTATGTATTTCTGGGAGAAAAGGGTCTCAAGGAAAGCTCCAAGCACAAATCAGTAGACTTAGCTGCTCTGAGGCTGGAACGAAATGGAGAAAAACGCTCTATGTCATCCATAGACATAGTCCAATTAATTGTCTGAAACATGGAAATTAAAAAACGGCAGGACAAATTCTTCATAAAGCAAATGAGTACGAATGAAAGCTTTGAGAAATCTTCTCAATTCCCAAGAAACTGAACACTAGTCAATCAATAAACCCCTCTTAATCTACCCAATACTATTAGAGTGCCTTCTATTTACAAAGGGTTTTAGGTAAGATATAGGCAAATCGTTGCATATTTTAGGTCGAAATCCCCCGTTTTGGAGGATTTTTGATTTTTCTTAGGGTGTAATTCGAACTTTTTTGGGTGCGTTTCGGGTGTTTTTCGGTTTTACTCGAAGAAAATGAGATGTTTTTTGTAAGCGATTTTGAAAATGGTTGGTTTTTTGGATTTTCTTAAAATTTAACCTTCGACCAATTGTAACTTTCATTATAGGGCTAAATGAAATCTAATGCGTTTATATCTGTAATTATTTGATTTGTTGTTAATATTTATTGTATCAATTCATAAAAGTGTTTTTATTGAATTTTACAAGATGATTATTTAAATATAGAAATTGTATTTTTTTAGAACTTATTAATTTTGATAATGAAGAAATTAATTATTTTCAAAACGATTATTCTAATATAATTAATAAATCACATGAGAAAAACAAATTTGAAATCTATGTTCAAGAAAGAAAGGCACTTCCTATTTATTATTTTATTTTCTTCTGCAATATCAATAGGATTAACAACCCTTTCCAGTTGTAATGGCTGTAAGAATCCACAAAACTCGACAGTCAATGAAAACTCACCAACTAGGTCCGCAAAAATACAATTTTTTCAAGGCGTAGGACCATCTTTTGGGTGTAGTTACATAGACGGAAATTCAACCAATTTAGAAAGAGTAACTATTCAAATTAAAACTGCTAGGCTAAGAAATGGAGGGGACCCTGCAAATTTGAGCGATTGGATATTCGAAAATCTTGGCACGCCAAAAGTATTTGCTAAAAATCCTCAACCTGGGCAAGGAACTTTAAATCCCGATGGAACTGTCACTATGGATATACCCGTAGAAGGTTTCATGACTTTAGAAGTGTTTTCGATCCTTGATTGCAATGAATGTTGTGGTTATCAGTCTAACAATCCAACAAAATGTCCGCCATTGGATGTTAACGGCAAACCAGTATTTTCGGGAATAATGCAACCGGCAGCTTTTAAAAATGTGGCCAACATTGTAGCCTTCGTTCCATTAGATTTTGAATTTTGTAGCTGTGAGTGCTAATGAAAAACTCATCGCAAAAACATCCTAAAAAAACTTAAAAAACCAAATTAATAAAAAATATGAAAAACACTAAAGTTTTCTTTCCGCTGGCGTTTGCGCTAATTTTTGCATCATCATCTTGCAAGAAAAACGAATTAACTCCCACTGGGACAAATTCAACTAGCACTTTTTCCACTTACCTGCAAAATACAACAATCAATAATGCTTCAGAATTGGGGTGTTTAGACTTCTCTTGTATTGGTATATCAGATGGAGGCACAACAAATAATTATACTCATTTCTATGGGGCTATTTTTACAAACCCATTGGATTCAGGAGGAAATTACATGGATGTTGGAACGATTTCAATTTCAAATTCCAACGGATCATTTTCTAAGTCACATTCAAACGTACCTCCATACTTCCAAACGAATATATCAGGTAAAAGTTCGTTGTTTGGATCGTCTGCTACGGTCTTTTTCCCAGGAAATTCATCTTTAGGCATTGATACATTCTCCAATAATTTTTACTTGCCTTTACCAGTGATGATCACAAGCAGTACATCATCAACAATCAGTTCATCAAGTTCGTATCAAATAAATTGGAATACTGATGCAAATAATCAAAATGGAATTGTAATTGGAATATACTATAGTTCAATGTTGAATAGAATAATTGATTCAACCATGCAAACAACTGACAAACTATGGACAGTTACAACAACGGACAATGGTTCCTACACTATACCTTCAGCCGTTTTATCTACATTTCCTCAAGGCAGTCATATTGACATCTATGTAGGACGTGCAGCAGCGACTCCCTATTTAATTGGAAATTCTAAATCAATCAATTTATTTTCATCAAGTTACTCCAAACTGTCTAAAAAGTTGAATTGATAACTAATCATCTCTGTTATTAGAAAAATTCTAGTAATTAAATTATAATAAATCATAAATTTGAATCTCATCACTTAAAATTGTTATTAATTAATGGGCATTTATAAATATTTATTTAATACCAAAATAAAAGTTTCATCGCATTCTTTTTCAATTTTTTTAGTTTTTATAATTGCATTTTATCTAGTAACTATAACTAGTTGTTCAGGATGTCGAAATCCAAAAAATAAAGTAGCTTCAAATAATTCTTCCAAACAACCGACTTTAATAAGTTTCTCCAATGGAATAGGCAATACTTCAACATGCTCCTTAATTTCCGGAAATACGAACAATATTGACAGAATGTACGTTCAAGTAAAATCAGCAGTTTTGAAGCAAGGAGGAAATGCATCAAACATATCAGATTGGGAAATAGTAAATATTGGCCCTCAAAAAATATTTGCCAACAACCCTGTCACAGGGCAAGAACAACTAAACAATGACGGCACTATCACATTAGATCTTCCCGTAGAAGGCTTTATGGCCTTAGAAATCAATGCTGTTCTCTCATGTCATGAATGTTGTGGAAATGGATCACCAACTATTTTCAATTGCTCTCCAAACATCTTGGGAAAACCACTTTTTACTGGCAATCTACAACCAACAGCATTAAAAAACGTTTCAGGAAATAAACTTTCTATTCCATTATCATTCAAATTGTGTATGTGTGAATGTCGCTAGAACAAAATAGAAAATACAAATAGCTAAATACTTTGTACATGAGATTAATTTATTTTAAAAAATATAACAACACGAAAAACAACGTTGCGCATTAAGGCTCATCGGCTCGGTAAAATATCTGATATCATCGACTTTTTAAATGACCTTGAAAAAGCATATAATAGTATTTATGTTTTTGATTTTTTAGTCGACACATTATCAAATGACCAAGAAAGAAGGAATGGCCAAAATAAGGAGAGAATTCAGCATTTTTATCTTTATCTTTCTTTAATGTATAGGATCTTGTTTTTTATAATAATAATATCCCAAATAGGGTGATATAAATCGGCTGAATTTTCGAAAAGCGATTATTATTTTTTCAGGACGGTCCTAATCAATGATCGTCCTCCGTTGTAATTACTAGCTAAAGTTAACTTGAAAGGTATGGAAACCTTTTTGCCTGTAAATGAGTTTGATGTTATTATTAATTCCGAAGATGGTGAGCGAGATACTATGCACTCTGGGTCATTCCGAAATATTATATGTAGTGCAGGAAAAATATATTCCATACAATGGAAATTGAAAGGAGAATCTAAATGGCATGAAATAATAGAAAGAATTCCAGAAAAAATAAAATCTATAAACAAACAAAATTTTAGGGATGCAAATGGGCAATTATACTTCGAGAATGTCCAACTTGATAATTCCGATCGACTTAAGTTGGATTATGATTGGTTCCCTGACATTCCTAACCCGTATATTTAACAATATTCTGGATGGGAAACCCCTGGACTTAAAAGAAAAAGCCGATCATTTGGGGATTTATATTCAGAGGGTACTAAGTTGATTTTTTGGCCACCTTTATCATACGAATTTAATTTCATCGTCTCACCAAAATCGTATTTCAATTGGGCAGAGGTGATTAATTTTCAGCACTACCAGGAGAAACCAATGAAATTGGTTGTAAAACGTATGTCGGAAACGGATTTTACATTTTTCAAACAATTGAATTCTAATTTCGATAATTTAACAAACCCTATTTATTTGGGTAATTCCCAGCCCTTTGAATATCAAAATGAAAACATGTATGGCCATGTGTTTTCTTATTGCTACAATGATTTGGATATTTTTGATGTATTGCCCAAAGAGGCCCCTGTAACCTATCGTCTATCATACAAAGGATTGTCAATTGATACGAATGATATTCAAATAGAATACTTTGATGTGAGGTCCATTGAAAATTCAAACTCGCCAATATTCTCATTGATCTTTTATCCAAATGATTTTACAGACACCATTTTTTTTAAAGATTATTTTAGAAGTAGTTTGGATCAAAATTGGGAATTTACGGAATTTATCAGGAATGATGACCCAATTGAATATCAAATCTGGACTCATTACATTGAGAAATCCACAGGAAAAAAATTATATTATAAAAGCGCCAATTTCACGTATGATTATAAGTCATCACAACAAATAATAATTGACATTCCATTAGGAAGATACTGGTGTATATATTCTGCTTTTGTTTGTTAAATTAGTGTATAGCCCAAAAGCAAATCAATATTCAAATATTGAATGAATCCAATCATACACCCATGGTGAATTGGCCTGTAAGAATAGATGAGAACCTTGTATTAAGCAATGAGGACGGGAGAATTGTATTTCTTAGCTTTCAAAAACAGACAACAATTAAATATACTACCAATGAATTATTGAAGGTGTTAACGCTTGAACCAATGCAAGATACTTCGATTGCCCTATTGATTAATGTCAATTTTGGAATAATGGAAACCATAGACATTGGACAGGAAAAAAGTTTGATAAAAACAAATCGTGATCGATATGTATTCGATCAAAGGCAATTGCATAATAGTGTTTTGCCAATAGGGACTATGGATCCGATACATTTAATTAATTTTTACCGGGAGTAAGTAACAGTCAGGAATTAAACTCTAGATTAAATATTCGTGGTGCAAGTATTTACAATACCACAATATTCTTGGATGATGTACCTATGCCCAACATCAGTCATAGTTTTGGTTTTTTTAGTTTGTTTGATGCAAATCTGATTAGCGGAATTGAGTATTTCTCGAGCAACGTATCAACTTACTATGGTAATCGCGGTACATCGTACATCAAATTTACTGGATTGGAACCATCAATTAACTCGGTACGTACATTCGCAACGTTGAATCCATTTGCGCTTGTTGCCCATTTCAGTCTGCCCATCATTAAAAACAAGGTTGGGGTCGAAGTTTCCGTTCGAAAATCTACATTTGATTCTTTTTACAGTCAAACAGTGTGGCCTTCGTTTACTGATTTTTATGACGTTTATGCAAAGAGTAGAATAATTGTGAATAAATTGAATGCCGTGAATATGCTGTTCATGCAAACAAAGGATCATAATTACTCAGAGGTAATGTCATCAGGAAATGGAATTGATTTTTCCAATATCAATCAATATAACTACAGTAGTTTTTCTATCCGACATGAAGGCGTTTTAAAGAACAAATGGCAGATTAAAAATGTGGCATTTGTCAATTATTACGAAAATAATTACCAAGTCCCCGATTATTCATTTTTAAACAATCATAGTATCCAAAAGGAGGTTGATTTTAAATCACAATTGAGCAAGGAACTCCATGATAGTTCGTATAAAATAGGCTTTGAGAACAGTGGGAATTTATTATTAAATGATGTAATAAAAAATACAGTTAGCCTTCCTTTTTGAAGATAATTTTGCACTTATTGTTTGAACTCACGCCCCATTTTACCATCGATAAATTATAAAATTGAATTTAATTAGCCTATTCTGTTCCAGCCCCCCATCACTCCACATCAATTACAATCTTCTTAACGGCTATTACCTTATTCTTTGGATCCTTTACAGACAAATAATAAATACCTGAGCTTACGTTCCATTTTAATACATCAAATGTAATTTGGGGATTATTAATGGTAGTCGACTCCATGAGTTTCCCTCCTGCTTCTCGGACTTCAAGGTTATAGCTTAAGAAATCCAGATAATTTCCAATTTTGATCAGTAGTTTTTCTGATGTGGGATTGGGGTAAATTTCAATATTTGATGTGATTAATGGCGAACTTCCCGATAATGGAATACTGAAGTGCAAGGTGTCTTCAACCGTAATATAACTGGTGTCATATACATTCACATGGGTGGTGTCATAGTAATTGACTTTCAACCAAATGGTGTCAAAATATTCAGTGGTGATGGTATCGTACACTTGAACATAACCGGTATCCCATTTGGTAACAATGGTGGTGTCATACACCTGATGAAAAATAGAATCATGTACGATTACCGTGTCGATATAAATTACGGTATCGATATGCACAAAAAAGCAAGTATCGGCTAGTTTCAGGGTGACATTGTTGGAGGTGTCGGCACAAATATCAGTTGAAGCCAATAACCTGAAATTCATTTTCTCATGATAAAATTGAATAGAATCTACTTCCAATTTAGCGCTCTTCACAGCGCTGTATGGTTTGGCTTCAATTACATCTCCAAAGTCAACGTTTTTGCTGCGAGCTTGCCATTGGTAGCGTACGTTGGAATACCCTTTAATGGAATCGGTATGGATGGCCGCATAATCACCCACTTTATAAGTTCCACTTCCAGAGTGAACGATGCTGTCTAACATAAAAGTATCACAGCATCCGCCATCCACAAAAATGGAAAAGGTTCGAAAGGTAACCAATGGAGGCGAACAGTGATTATCGGTAACTTTAACACGCAAAGGATAAATATGATCTCTTGCATCA
>JAURPF010000142.1 GCA_030835325.1 Flavobacteriaceae bacterium
AAAAGAGACGAGGTCATTGATGCACTACGACTCACCAATGAATTTGTGTCGTCATTTGAAAACGAAAATCGCATTCCTAACCATGGGTTTGATGCGATTACTTCAGAATTAAAATTGATTCAGATTGAAAATAATTATTTAGAAATCGATGGATTTCGAAAAATAGCAAGCATTTGTGTAACCACTAATATCTTATTAAAATTCTTTAAGAAATTTCATGAATACTATCCGCTTTTACACACGGTTTCATTACAACTAGAAGCCAATAAAGAGATTCCAGAAGCGATTCATAGTGTGGTTGATAAATTTGGTGAAATTCGCAACGATGCTTCTGATACTTTGTATAGTTTACGAAAATCAATTCAAGCCGTTCGTACTAAAATTAATACCAGTTTCAATTCTGCTTTAAGCATGTACAACAGTGCCGAATATTTAGATGAAATTCGTGAAACAGTGATGGAAAACCGCCGTGTATTGGCCGTAAAAGCCATGTACCGCCGTAAGGTAAAAGGGAGTATTTTAGGTGCCAGTAAGACGGGCAGTATTGTCTATATTGAACCAGACGCCACCCATCAACACCAACGCGATCTCAATAATTTAGAGTTTGAAGAAACGGAAGAAATCAAACGAATTTTAATGGAACTTACAAGCTTTATCAGCGGTTACAGTCCATTACTTGAATCCTATCAGGAATTTCTAACAAAACTTGATGTGATCTATGCCAAAGCAAAATATGCAAAAGAAATTAACGCTGTCCTTCCCGAAATTACAACACATCAAGAAATAGACCTTGTAAATGCATACCATCCTTTGCTTTTGGTTGCGAATAAACGCGAAGGAATTACCACCTTTCCGCAAACGATCACCATGACCACCAACAGTCGGATTATTGTAATTTCAGGACCGAATGCGGGTGGAAAAAGCATCACGCTCAAAACGGTTGGCTTGCTGCAACTTATGGTACAATCTGGAATGTTAATTCCCGTTCATGAACGCTCAAAACTCTGTTTATTTGATACCATTCTAAGTGATATTGGCGACAATCAATCCATTGAAAACCACCTAAGCACGTATAGTTACCGACTGAAACAAATGAATTATTTTCTAAAGAAATGCAATAAGCAAACTCTCTTTTTAATTGATGAATTTGGAACCGGAAGTGACCCAGAGTTGGGTGGTGCCTTGGCTGAAACCTTTTTGGAAGTCTTTTATGAAAGAGAGGCATTTGGGATTATTACAACTCATTACAGTAATTTAAAACTATTGGCCAACGAGTTGCCGCACATTCAAAATGCAAATATGTTGTTTGATGAAAAGACCTTGCTTCCGTTGTATAAGTTGGTCATTGGGCAAGCGGGCAGCTCCTTTACTTTTGAGGTGGCTCAGAAAAATGGCATCCCTTACAGTTTAATCAACCGATCAAAAAAGAAGATTGAACGCGGTAAAATTAGGTTTGATAAAACCATTGCAAAACTGCAAAAAGAGCGGTCTAAACTCGAAAAAACAGAACGGGCACTCAAGCAAAATGAGATTAAAAAAAGCTTAGAAACTGATAAGTTGGAAACAACCAATGCCAAGGCAAAGAAAAAATTGCAAAGCTATCAAGAGCTTTTTGACAGCAACCAACGCTTGGTATATCTTGGGCAAAAAATCAGTGATTTGGGCGAACGCTATTTTGAAAATAAACAGAAACGCGAATTGATGAACGAGCTTTTTAAGTTGATTCAGATCGAAAACTATAAACATCAAAAAATTTCACTCAAACAAAAGAAAGCTCAAAAGGCTAAAGAAGCGGAACTCAAAAAAGAAGTGGAGAAAAAGGTGGCGGTGATTCGTAAAGAAAAAAAGAAACAAAAAGAAAAAGCAGCCTTGATTCCCCCAAAACCAAAACGGGTTCTTGTGGTTGGAGACTCGGTTCGTTTGGAAGATGGCCGTGCTGTGGGTACTTTGGATAAACTCGAAAAAAACAAAGCCGTTGTGAATTACGGACTGTTTACAACGACCGTCAATATTGAACGCTTGGAATATGTGAATTCAAAAAAATAATGCAACAAATTGTCTTCTTTGATGGCGTGTGTAACCTTTGCAATCGCTCTGTAAATTTCCTTATAAAAAATGATAAAAAAGGGGTTTTAAAATTTGCGTCGCTACAGAGTGAATTTGCTAAAAAAACCCTCCCAAAAACCCTTTTAAATAACAAGGATTTGGACAGCATTCTATTTTATACTGAAGGTAAATACTACGAAAAAAGCAACGCCATACTGAAACTATGCAAAATCTTAGGAGGTTTCTTTTATGTTTTTCAATTGGGCTACCTCCTACCACCGTTTTTACGCAATGGATTATATATGCTTATTGCCAACAACCGCTACCGTTGGTTTGGAACAACAGCCCAATGCAGGGTGCCTACAACAGACTTGAAAGAACGGTTTTTGGATTGAAGAAAGACTCCTAAATTGAGTAAATACAACAACTCAATAGATTAAAGATCTATAACTTCTATTTATTACCAAGTAAGATAAGCCCCACCCAATTTAAAAAAAAATGGAGCTTATTCACTTGGAATTAGGTTTATTTTCCTACTGAAAAAGTGATTTTGACGTTGACTCGGTATTCATGAACTTTTCCATTTTTGACTGTAGTACTAAAATTACTAACATTAACCGAAACAATGTTTTGTAAAGTTTTATTAGCTTCTGCAACAGCATTTTGGGTTGCCTCTTCCCAACTATTTGTAGAGTTGGATAAAATTTCGATTACTTTTAAAATTGCCATGATTTATGATTTGAAATTAATACTATAAAAACGTTTGGGTTTTGGAAGGACAAACGATCTAATTGTAAATACTTTGTTTGTTAAACTTAACTACTAATAAGTAATACACCATCGCTCTGTATTTATTTCGATTGGAAGTTCCCATCTTAACCATCACTTCATTTATAGCATCGTCTAGCTTTGAATCATTTTTTAATCCTAATTTTTTAATTAAAAAATTATTTTTAACGGTATCTAATTCTTTACTATCCGACCCTGATACCTTTGAAGCGTCATTATTATAAATACTGGGTCCCAATCCTTTTGCGACCTTAGTTAACAAATCTTTGTCAACTTTCATTTTTAGGTTGTTTTCAAACTCGTTTACATAGGTTTGAACAAGTTGTTCTAGTTTACTAGCCATAATATAAATGTTTAGGGGTTTTAATTATTATTTGAATTTTCTGCTCTGAATTTACAACGATCACAGAGATCGATAATGTTTTTTAAAGATTTAGCATTTGCTACTGTTCCTTCGAAAATTTCTTTTGTTCGATTTGAATTTATATAAGAACAAGTCGAAAACAAGTGATAACTCCGTCCGTATTTTGTCCAATATACATAGTCTATTCCTTGATTTAACTCCTTGACTTGTTGGGTTTGTTTTTCGTATTTTTCAACGGATGGTGGATTAAAATCTGCACTCGAAAGTCCTGCAAGGACTAAAGCTGCAGTAGCTACCGAGCCTAAAACAACTTTTTGCTTTTTTCCTAGTTTCTGACTTCTAAAGATAAAAATTACAAGAGGTAAAAAAGCTAAAACACTTATGATAATTCCAAGTTGATTTTGTATGAAAAATATAAATTTATTTTCTGAGGATGCCGGATTATAACGATTGGCTTTTTTCCAAAAATAGGATCCTAAAATTACAAATAGTAAATCGAGAACAATCAAAACAATTAAAAAGGTTGTTGATACAGGGGCTTTCTGTAAAAGAAAGAGTGCCCAAACTTCAAAACTAATTGCAACAATCCAAAACAATAAAGCAATCAAACGATATTTTTTAGACTTTGCTTTGTTTATTTTAAATTGCTGATAATTATCACTTAATCCTTTTTTAGAATTCTGAGAATCTCCAATATTTGTGATTTTCATTCTTAATTTATTTTAAAACATCTAAGTTTAAACAGCTCATGAAATAATCAAAAAAATTGACTATTTATAAATTGTAATATAAAAACTCATGTATTATACTAGGTTATCATGGTTGTAGAATAGACTTTGGGGGCTAAACTTATTGTAAATATAATAAAACTAAATTACTTTATCCAAATTATCGTCCCATTCTTTAGGTTTTGGTTTGTGAAGTTTGTCTTCAAACTTCGCTATAATCATAGAAACAGTGGCATCACCTGTGACATTAACCATGGTACGGCACATGTCTAAAGGGCGATCCACCGCAAAAATAAGCGCTAATCCAATCGCCAGCTTATCTGCTGGGAAGCCAACCGATTCTAATACAATCACGAGCATCACCATACCAGCTCCTGGCACTGCTGCACTCCCAATAGACGCTAAAAGGGCGGTGAGAACAATGGTCAATTGATCCGAAAAAGTCAAATCAAAATCCAAAGCTTGTGCGATAAATACAGCTGCCACTGCTTGGTACAAACTGGTGCCATCCATATTGATGGTTGCTCCAACAGGCAACACAAAACTAGACACTTCTTTATCCACTCCTAAGTGTTCTTCGACACGTTCCATTGTCACAGGAAGGGTTGCGGCACTGCTGCTCGTAGAAAAGGCTAACAACTGTGCTGGACTGATTTGTTTTAAAAACCACAACGGATTCTTTTTGGTGATTACTGATACCAAAACAAGGTAAAAACAGATCATTAATAGCAAACCACCTACAACCACCCCTGAATAAAACAAAAGGGCGTATAACAACTCAGGATCTCCAGAAGAGACTACCACATTGGCCAGCAGTGCAAACACGGCAAAAGGTGCAGTTATCATGATTAAATCGACCATTTTTAGGACAACATCATTCAGGGAATCAAAAACATCTTTGAGGGGTTTGGCTCTTTTTTCGCCAACTAATAATAGAGAAATTCCTAAAAACATCGCTAAGAAAATTACTTGAAGCATGAGCTTGTTGTTGCTTAATGCTGAAAAGGCATTGTCAGGTACAATATCCTCTAAAAAATCTAGGGGACGACTGGCTTGTTGACGGCCTGCTTCCGCAATTTTTCCTTGCACACTGCTATTATTGGCATAAGTTTCTGTCAGTTTTGAGATGGTTTCAGAAGAAACCCCATCACCAGGATTAAAGGAATTCACTAAAATCAATCCAATGCTAATCGCAATGACTGTGGTGAGCACATAAATTATAATGGTTTTGAGTCCAATAGACGCAAATTTTGAAATGTCTTTTAGGTCCGAAATTCCTTTGATGAGCGAGGCTAAAATAAGCGGGACAGCAATTAATTTTAGAAGTTTTACAAAAATTGTGCCGACGGGTTTGATCCAATTTGCTACAAAATCAGCGCCTCCTACTTCGAGCATTATAAAACCAAAAGTCACACCAGCGAGCATGCCTATTAATATTTTCCAATGTAAGGCGAGAGATTTCATATCTATTTGTATTTAAGTTCTAAGCTTTACTGAGCCTATTTAATAGCATAAAGTCGGCAATGACCAAGGCAGCCATGGCTTCGACAATTGGGACTGCACGTGGGACTACACAAGGGTCGTGACGGCCTTTTCCGTGCATTTCAACTTCATTACCATCTTTATCAATCGTATCTTGAGCTTGCATAATTGTGGCAACAGGCTTAAAAGCTACATCAAAATAAATGTCCATTCCATTACTAATTCCTCCTTGAATACCCCCTGATAAATTTGTTTTGGTAGAACCATCGGCATTAAAGGCGTCGTTGTGTTCACTTCCTTTTAGTTGGGTGCCTTCAAATCCACTTCCGTATTGAAAACCTTTGACAGCATTAATAGATAGCATTGCTTTTCCTAACTGAGCGTGTAAACGATCAAAAACGGGCTCTCCCAATCCAACGGGGACATTTTTAATTACACAAGATACGACGCCTCCTATTGTATCTCCCTCTTTTCGAATGGCTTTAATTTTTGAAATCATTTGTTCTGCTACTGCTGCATCTGGACAACGCACATCGTTTGTTTCGGCATTGGCTAAATCTAAATCTTTATACGATTTATTGAGTGCTATCGTTCCGACGGAGGAAGTATAAGCGTTTATTTCAATTGTTTTTAAAAATTGTTTTGCA
>JAURPF010000143.1 GCA_030835325.1 Flavobacteriaceae bacterium
TCTGTAGAAGAATAACTTACGGTCAAAAAATCTGTAAAATCATCTACTCCCAAACTCTCAGCTTCAATGGCAGACAATGCAAAGTCTGTAACCATTGTATTTCCAAAAGGTGTACTTTTAATAATATCATAACCCTTGTTTAGTTCCATTAAGGCTTTTAAATCATAAGGAAACTCAGGCGTTGATTTTCCATTAAAACCTTGTTCATAATCCGACAAATCAGAACCACTTTCATCATAAAGACTGATGTCATAAAGTGTATTCCATGGTTTTAAATAGGATGCTATTTTTGAGGGGGTGTTAAAATCCTGAACCCATTGTGGAAGTGTATCCATATAATAGGAACTTGTCATCCATTTTCCTTCGTTTAACCCTTCAAACCAATACGCTCCATTAGCTGTATGTCCTGAAGGGAACACAGCTCCACGGTCTTTAATAGAAATGCCTATTGTTTTTCCGTTCATTTGTGTAAACAATCTATTTTGATCGGCAAGGGTGGTCACTTTCATATTTCGAGGAGAAACTTGTCCATATTTTGCAGCAGCCCCTACAGGAAAATACGTTTTATCTGTTGTGCAATAAACGGTTGCTTTTGACGCTTTGTCATACCAACTATTCCCAATAATTCCGTGCACACTTGGGGTGGTGCCTGTAAAAATTGAAGCATGACCAGGCGCTGTATAAGTTGGGATAAAATTAAAATGATGATTATTACAACTGTAGCCTTGATTTATCAACCTTAAAAATCCATTGGCAGAATATTTATTTTTGAAACGATTCAAATAATCAAAACGCATTTGATCGACCACTACTCCTACCACGAGCTTTGGTTTCGAAGTTGTTTTATCTAAATTAGGACAAGTTGAATATTCAGAGCTGTTTTTACAAGAAAAAATCCCTAAAAATAAAAAGAGGTAACAAAATTTTGGAAACTTCATAGTTAAGACATGTTGATGTTCAAAAATACATCTTTTTTTAATGATTCCATTTTAATAACTACAAATTAGTGAGGAGTTTTTTTTACTTTAGCATTAATTACATTTTTATGAACTACCTCCACAATATTGGGTCTTATTTTATAATGATTGGACAAATGTTTCGCAAACCGACCAAATGGTCTGTAATGAAGCAATTGATTCTAAAGGATATTGAAGATTTAATTATCGGTTCTATTGGTATTGTTGCATTTATCTCTTTTTTTGTTGGTGGAGTTGTGACCATACAAACAGCGCTTAATATTGACAATCCATTGATTCCAAAATATCTTGTAGGTTTTGCCACACGTCAATCTGTTATTTTAGAATTTGCTCCCACTTTTATTTCTGTTATTATGGCTGGAAAAATGGGGTCTTTTATAACTTCTAGTATCGGAACGATGCGTGTTACCGAACAAATTGACGCTTTAGAAGTAATGGGAATCAACTCTATAAATTACTTAGTATTTCCAAAAGTTATTGCACTTTTCTTATACCCTTTTGTAATTTCAATTGCGATGTTTTTAGGAATTATTGGAGGAATGGCTGCCTGTGTTTATGGCGGGTTTTCAAGTTTTGAAGATTATGTAACTGGTGTACAAATGGACTTCATTCCTTTCCATATGGCTTATGCCTATATTAAAACATTTGTATTTGCCTTTTTATTGGCCACCATCCCTTCCTTCCATGGCTATTATATGAAAGGTGGTGCATTGGAAGTCGGTAAAGCAAGTACGACGGCTTTTGTTTGGACGAGTGTATTGATCATCCTATTAAATTATATTTTAACTCAAATGTTACTAAGCTAATGATTAAAGTCAATAACCTACATAAATCATTTGGAGACACTAAAGTCTTAAAAGGAATTTCTACTGTTTTTGAAGCTGGAAAAACCAACCTCATCATTGGACAAAGTGGATCTGGGAAAACGGTTTTACTAAAGTGTTTACTTGGGCTTTTTGACTATAAGGAGGGCAGTATTGCATATGATGAAAGTATATTTTCAACCCTTTCGGATAATGAAAAAAGGACCCTACGTTCGAAAATAGGCATGGTTTTTCAGGGTGGAGCTCTGTTTGACTCTTTAACAATTGCTGAAAATGTCATGTTTCCTTTAAGGATGTTTACAAAACAATCGCGAAGTGAAATGGAAGACCGAGTAAATTCTGCTTTGAAACGTGTGAACCTAGAAGCCGCCCATGACAAAATGCCTAGTGAAGCCTCTGGTGGAATGCAAAAACGCGTTGCAATTGCAAGAGCAATTGTAAATAATCCTAAGTATTTGTTTTGTGATGAACCCAACTCTGGTTTGGATCCTAAAACAGCCATTGTTATAGACAATTTAATTCAAGAAATTACCCACGAAAATAATATTGTAACAGTAATCAACTCACATGACATGAATTCTGTCATGGAAATTGGTCAAAATATTCTTTTTCTAAAAGATGGACATAATGCATGGGAAGGCAGTAAGGACACCATTTTTAGGACGGATAATGAAATCGTCACAGATTTTGTGTACTCCTCTAACTTGTTTAAAAAAGTACGTAGAATGTACTTAGAAGAGCATTGATCTTAATTACTAATTACCTCAATATCATCTGTTTCAAGTTCTTTTTCGATCCACGTTTTTAAAGCTTGTTTTCTAAGAACTACCAGACTGTCTGACAAATCTGAATTCCATTTTGTTTTTATCAGCGTTATTGTATCTGCATCTCTAAAATTTAAAGATGTCAACATCTTTGCATATCCAAAAGACTCTAAGTCAGAAAATTGAATTTTAGCATCTTTCGATAGGTTTAAAAACAACTTTGAATCCATGTCGTTTTTATTGGAGCTGAGGACTAATTTTAGACTGTCGATATCCTTTTCAAGTGCAGCAATAATGCTGTCTCGTTTTTCAATTTTATCTATGGCTACATCATACAGGTCTAAAATTTTATCTGCACTTCGGTTTTTGTTTCCATTAATGACCAAACTAAACTCTTGAAGGTACTCATAGCCTTTCAACTCATTTATTAGGTCTGATTTGGTAGCTTCGGCAATTTCTCCATTAAAATTTAGTGTAATCAGTTTTTCATCGAAATCAATTTTTTCGCGCTGAAGCCAAAGGTTATCGTTATGGTTAATTTCGGATTCTAAATATCTTTTATAGTCCTGTTCATAACGGGTTTCTTGCAAAACGTTATAAAAAGTCCAACCAGCTGGAAGCATCGCTGCCAAAGCCAAGAGTGTTGCAATGCGAGCAATGTTTTTTCTACGCTGCGAATTGGCATATTTTAACATTGGAAACCTCAAAATCTTTAAAACCAAAAATGTAGCTAAAGCAATAAAAATTATATTAATTGTAAACAAATACATGGCTCCAAAAAAGTAATCAAAATTACCTTGAGACAATCCGTAGCCTGCAGTACACAAAGGAGGCATTAAGGCAGTAGCAATTGCCACACCAAAAATCACACTTGCAACAGTCCCTTTTTTGGTTCTTGCAATGATGAGTGCAAGACCTCCAAAAAATGCAATAAGCACATCTCTAATATCGGGTTTAACACGTCCCAATAATTCCGAGTTGTCTTGACTTAATGGAAAAAGGTAAAAGAACATAAAAGCAGTTAACAGACTCAAAACGAGCATGGTTGCTAAATTGATTAAGGATTTTCTTAGGGTATCAATATCATTAATCGCAATAGAGAGTCCAACTCCAAGTATAGGTCCCATAAGTGGCGATATTAACATCGCTCCAATGACTACTGCAGTTGAATTAGCATTCAACCCAACCGATGCCACAAAAATAGAACAAATCAAAATCCAAGCCGTTGCGCCTTTAAAAGGAATGTCCATTTTTATAGCGGCTATTGTAGCCTCTCTATCCGTGTCATGTCTAAAATCTAAGAGTTCAATTATAAATGTTTTCAGGGAGATCCAAAGCCCTTTAGCGTCTTCTTTAACAGCAGCTTTAGATTGCTCTGTGCTTACATTTTCTAACTCTTGATTTAGATTATTATCCATAATTAAATATGTTGATCTCCAAATTTATCCTTCACTCTTTCGCGTAATTGCTTGATGTCTTGTTCTTTTGTCTTGGGAAAGATAAGTAAAATTTCTTTTTCTTCTACCACTATAAAATCATCTAAACTGTCAAGGACAACTATTTTATTCGTATCCGTTTTTATCATATTCCCAGAGGAATTTTCAGCCAATAAACGGGTGTTAACAACGGCATTTTCTGAGGAACTTTCAGAAATTTTATCATACAGACTTCCCCAGGTCCCTAAATCATTCCAGTCAAAAGTAGCGGGGATGACATAGACGTTTTCACTGGGTTCCATAATTGCATAATCTACAGAAATGTTTTCTGCATTCTTATAATTCTCTAACACAAAAGTGGTTTCAGTTTCGGTGTTATAATGGTTTAGTCCTTTAGCAAAAAGCGCGTGTAATTTTGGTTGATGCGTTTCAAATGCTTTCAACACACTGGCAGAAGACCAAATAAAAATACCTCCATTCCAAAGAAAATTTCCTAAAATAGTCTTAGACTTAAGCGCAAGGCGAAA
>JAURPF010000144.1 GCA_030835325.1 Flavobacteriaceae bacterium
AAAGAAAAAAGTTGGTTAATCAACTCCATTAAAAATCACAATAAAGATTCTAAACGGGTCAAGGAAGTGATTGCTTTTGTAAAAACCAATGGCGGCTTGGACTATGCCGTTTCTAAGATGAAAGCCTTTCAAGAGCAAGCGCTACAATTGCTTCAACCCTTTCCAGAATCACCCTACAAAAAATCATTGATTTTAATGGTTAATTATGTGATTGAAAGAAATAAATAACCAAAAAGAGTCACTTTTTTTAGTACATTTACAACATCCATTTAATTTTTTATTTTGATATCAAAAACTACCATAGATCAAGTATTTGACATTGCCCGTGTAGAGGAGGTGATTGGTGATTTTGTACAATTAAAAAAATCGGGGAGTAACTTTAAGGGCTTAAGTCCTTTTAGCGAAGAACGCACTCCGAGTTTTATGGTATCCCCTGTAAAACAAATTTGGAAAGATTTTTCAACAGGAAAAGGCGGGACTTCTGTTTCATTTCTGATGGAGCACGAACATTTTACCTATCCTGAAGCCATAAAATATTTAGCCCGAAAATACAATATTGAAATTGAAGAAACTGAACAATCTGATTCCGACAAAGAAGCTGCTGGGGAACGTGAAAGCATGTACTTAGTTAGTGAATTTGCCAGAACTTATTTTCATAATACTCTGCTTAAAACAGATGCAGGAAAAGCAATTGGTTTGAGTTATTTTAAGGAACGTGGGTTTGCAGATGAGACAATTAAAGAGTTTCAGTTGGGCTATTCCACAGATGATTGGAGCGGACTAACGGATGCCGCCCTTAAAAAAGGATATCAGCTAAAATATTTAGAAG
The DNA here is from genome assembly GCA_030835325.1 of Flavobacteriaceae bacterium. Classification (GTDB taxonomy): domain Bacteria; phylum Bacteroidota; class Bacteroidia; order Flavobacteriales; family Flavobacteriaceae; genus Hel1-33-131. The sequence goes on from JAURPF010000144.1 coordinate 830, forward strand.
GAACAGGTTTGACCATTGTAAAAGAAGCCAAACAGTTTGACCGTTTCAAAGGGCGAGTAATGTTCCCCATACATAGCATGTCGGGACGGGTGCTTGGTTTTGGCGGTCGAATTCTAGCTAAAAATGAAAAAGCGGCGAAATATCTCAACTCGCCAGAAAGTGCTATTTATCATAAAAGTAAAGTCTTGTATGGGATTTACTATGCCAAACAAACCATTGCCAAAGAAGACAATTGTTATTTAGTTGAAGGCTATACTGATGTGATTCAATTTCATCAAAAAGGGATTAAAAATGTGGTATCCTCTTCAGGTACCGCCCTAACTCCCGATCAGATTCGATTAATCAACCGTTTGACTAAGAATATTACGGTTCTATTTGATGGCGATCCCGCAGGAATAAGAGCTGCTCTACGAGGGATTGATTTGATTTTGGAGCAAGGCATGAATGTTAAAATTTGTACCTTTCCACAAGGTGAGGATCCCGATAGTTTTGCCAAACAAAACACGCTTGAAGAGTTACAATCCTACCTTAAAGAAAATGCAAAAGATTTTATTGCGTATAAAGCCTCTTTACTTATGCAGGAAGCCCAAAATGATCCGGTTGCAAAGGCCAATCTGATTCGGGATATGGTGACGAGTATTTCTAAAGTAGCAGATAATATTCAACGTGAAATTTATGTACGAGAATGTTCGCGTATTATGGATATTAGCGAAGAAGTCCTTTTTAGTACGCTGGCTCAAATGAGTAAAAAAGCACAAAATGAAGCCAATAAATCGTACAATCAAAAACAAAAAGCATTTGAGGTTGTTAAATCTACAAGCCCTCGTGTCAAAGTAGATATTCAGTATGAGCTAGAGCAAAAAATCATTGAAATATTACTTCTCTACGGAAGTCGAAAAGAAGCGTTTGAAGATTTAATTCTGAAAGAAAATGACAAAGGTGCACTCACACTCGAACCTGTAATCCATGAAGTCAAAGTGTTTGAAAAAATATTTCTGGATTTGCAAGAAGACGAAATGCAATTTACCAATGAAAACTTTAAAACCCTCTATTATACGATTATCGACAGCTTAAACCAGTCGGATGATTTTGTAATTGAATCTTTTGTGAACCATTTGGATCCTGATTTGGCTTCGGATGTGACCAATATTTTAATGAACGAAGAACGTTACAACCTTCATAATTGGGAGAAAAATAATATTTTTCCGAAACAAAAAGACGTCAGTATTGCACAATTGGTTAGTGAAACAATTTTGACCTTGCGTTGTTTTTTAATTGATCGGAAGGTAAATGAAATTAAACAAGACACTCAAAATGAAGTGGATCACCGCGCTCTTTTAGAAGATGTATTGAATTATTCCAATTTAAAAATGTTGTTATCCAGAAAACTAAGTCGCGTCCTCTAAATGTTATTTTTTTTGACGCCCGTGATCAATCAGTTCTACAAGGTTTGAGACATTCAATTTTTTCATTAAACGCAATTTATAGGTACTCACGGTTTTTTCATTGATGTTCAACTGTTCCGCAATATCTATATTTCTTTTCCCCGATGAAATGAGCTTTAAAACTTCCACTTCACGGGTCGAAAGTTTCTTATAAAGGTTCATCGTTCCAAGGTTATTTTTTTCAAAAGCAAGGCTTTCCGCAAGCTCCTTACTCACATAAATCCCTCCCTTAAACACCGTAAGAATGGCGCGTTTTATGGTGGCGGTTGTAACTGTTTTAGATAAATATCCAGAGGCTCCCGCTTTGATTGCACTGATGGCATAAATATCTTCGGGATGTGTGCTAAAAATAATAACACTTACATCATTAAATTCTTTTTTTATAGTGCGAAGTACGGTGATTCCATTAATGTCGGGAAGATCCATCGTCATAAGAACGATGTCTGTATTGGATTTTTTGAGATAGTCTAAAAGCTGTGTTGCTGAGTTCGCTGTATTTACAATTTTGATATCTTTTGAATTCTCAAATAACATACGAATCCCATAGCTTACAATAGGTTGATGATCTGCAACAAAGACTCGAATCATTTTTGTTTAGTGTTTTAGGTTTTCAGGAATCTCACAGACCGGAATGGGGTTCATTTTGTGTCTGTTGGCTGCGTTATATCGCAAATAAATCTCAAAAACGGAGCGTTCTCTGCCTTCAAAATCGTTGACTGTTTTTCCATTTTCAACCGCATTCATGGCCCATTCTAATTCTGGATACGAAGCTCCAATTTGGTCTTCGTCGCTTCGAGCATCCCCAAACAAACCATCACTAGGTGCCGCTGTTAAAATGCTTTGAGGGACTTGTAATGCTTCTCCTAAATAGTACACTTCCGATTTTAATAAATCAGCAATTGGACTGAGGTCCACCCCGCCATCACCATATTTTGTGTAAAATCCAACCCCAAAATCTTCTACTTTATTTCCGGTTCCAGCCACGAGTTTTCCTAAAAGTCCTGCATAGTAATAAAGTGTTGTCATTCGTAATCGTGCTCTCGAATTTGCCAATGCCATATCTACGGTAGAAGAGCTGCCTTCTAAACTAATTTCAGATTTGAAACTCTCAAAAACAGGGGTTAAGTCAATCCGTGTTGACTGTACGTTTGGGAATCTTTTTTTTAGTTGTTTGATATGTTCTTGGGCTCTTGAAACATGACTTTCTGCTTGGTGGATAGGCATTTCTAAACACATTACATTCAATCCTGTCATAGCACAAAGTGTTGAAGTGACAGCAGAATCTACCCCGCCAGAAACCCCTACAACAAACCCATTTACGTTTGTGTTTATGGCATAAGTCTTAAGCCATTCCACAATATGAGTGATCACCAGTTTTGTTTTCATGCAACTTTTTTAATAGCCCTACAAAAGTAATCTATTCTGGATAAATTATTTTATCCAAATTAAATATAATAATCAAAAATATAATTCAATTATTTTAGAATTCTTTAACTTACACCCCAATAGAGTTAACCAATTATAAATTTTAATTCTTTCTCGTAAAGATTCACTATGAAAAAGTGGCATAGTTACATATTAAATTTATTAGTATTGCTAGGCCTTCAGTTTAGTTATGCTCAATTGAGTCGAACCCATTATATTCCACCAATAAGCGTTGCCAATAATTCAAACGCTACCCCTCAAAATCAATACTTACACATATCAACTCCAAGTATAACCCCCGTTAGTGTTACATTGACAGAAATTGGAGGGTCTGTTAACGAACTTTCTGTATCAAATGCAAATCCAATAGAAGTTTTAATTGGCTCAGGAACAAATACTTCGTTTATAGCAGACGTAAGTACCACAGGGACTAAATATTCAAATAAAGGCTATTCGGTTCAATCAGACCAGCCTGTTTATGTTTCTGTTCGTCTCATAGCTGGCACCTCTCAATCTCAAGCAGGATCTTTGGTTTCTAAAGGTCTGGCGGGTCTTGGCACAACTTTTAGGGTCGGAACGTTTACAAATCAAAAAACATTTACATCAACAACAACAGATTATTTAAATTTTGTTTCTGTTATGGCAACTGAAAACAATACGCAGGTTGATTTTTCTGATTTACCAGCAGGCGTTGTTGTAGAAAATAACACGCCACTCTCTGTTGTGTTAAATTACGGAGAAACCTATGTAATTGCATTAAATCCTGGAGTTACACCAGTCAATAGAGATGGCTTGGTGGGTGCTCTTGTTAGTGCAAATAAACCTATAGTAGTCAACTGTGGATCTACAAACGGAAGTAATTCGACAGGAAATGGACGCGATTTTGGAATTGATCAAATTGCTCCCTTTGAAACCATTGACATTGATGATCAAACATACAGCGAATATATATTTGTAAGAGCCAATGGGCATGATGACATTGAACGCCCTTTAATTGTGGCGCATTTAGATAACACAGCTGTGTATGTAAATGGAGATGATTCAACAGGAACGTTTTTAACTACATTATCCGCTGGGGATTATATTAGTATAGACGGGTCGTATTTTAGCACCCAATCAGCTTCTAATTCCAACCCTGGAGGTAATATGTATGTTTGGACTTCTAAAACTGCTTTTGCATACCAAGGAATTGGGGGTGTAAGTAGCGAGGCTAATCAAGAGATGTTTTTTGTGCCACCTCTTAATTGTAAGACTCCAAAAACAATAAACAACATACCCCTTATTCAAAATACAGGCACAGGAAGTGCTGTTTTTTCAGGCGGAATAACAATTGTTTCTGAAGTTGGAGCCGCTATTTTTATTAATGGTGTCGCAACGAATGTTACCCCCAAAACGGTTAAGGGTAACCCAAATTTCGTAACCTATTTGGTAAGTGGTCTTACTGGAAATGTGAGTGTTTCTTCAGATAAACAAATTTACATTTCTTATTATGGTGCTAACGGAGTTGCCTCATTAGGTGGATTTTATTCGGGATTTATTTTTAAACCAGAGATTTCGTCTAAAGGGCTTACAGCGGTAGTGACCGAACTTTGCATCCCCAATATAGAACTTAATATCAGTAGTTTAGAGTCTTTTGATACCTACCAATGGTTTTATAATGGTTCACCGATACCCGGGGCAAACACAGAGATATTGACTCCGCAATTGCCTGGCTACTATCAATTAGAAGGAATCATTTCAGACTGTCAAACCGTTCTTTCAGACAATGTTCCAGTGAGTAGCTGCGCAGGAGACTTTGATTCTGACGGGGTAAATAACAATATTGATACTGACTATGATAACGATGGTACTTTAAACAGTCAAGAATCTAATTGCGATTTAACATTTAATCTTTCAAACAGTTCCGGACCTTTTTTTACTGCCAGTTCCAGTTCGAGTTACGCGAATGATTTGTCTACCACCTTTACCGGATATTCAGATCAATCTATGCTGTTTCATGCAGCTCCAGAAACCACAATTTCAATAAGTTCAAGTACCTATGAACTTACTTTTGATGCACCAACGAGTTTTGTAGTTCAACAATCTGATTCTGCAAACATCCCTGGGTCAATAGAGTTTGATGAAGATGATTTTTTTATTTTTAGTGTTCCTTATGACGAAACACTGACAGTTTTGGATCCTGAAAATCAACTATTAATTGACACAAATTACGATGGTATTTATGACAATAATATCGAAGAGTTTACTGCTTTTGAAATTAGATTTAAATTAAATTCAGCGGTACTTTCTTCCGAGGATGTCTCTTTTTCATTTCATAGCAATCAAGCGAGTGGATTTAGCATAACATATATTAATAAATCGGATACTGAAATCAATTCAGCGGCTTTTCAGTTGATTCAAACCTGTAGACCGATAGATTCTGATGGTGATATGATTGTTGACGCGTTGGATTTAGATAGCGATAACGATGGTATTTATGATGTAATAGAAAATGGAAACTCAAACTTAGATTTGGATCAAAATGGTCAAATTGATGCGGTTGAATTAAATGACAATAACAATGATGGTCGTCATGATGCTGCTTTAAATCCAGCAGATTTTGATGGAGATTCTGTACTTGATTTTTTAGACTTAGATAGTGATAATGACGGACTGTATGATTTGTTTGAAGCGGGGATTGGAATTAATACTTTAGATGTTGACAATGACGGTCAGATAGATTTAGGGTTTTTAGATTCTAATATGAATGGTGCAGCAGATGTTACAGAAACAATAATACCTATAGATTCGGATGCTAATAACATCCCTGACTTTATACAATTGGATTCAGATTTGGATGGGTGTTTTGATGCAGACGAAGCTGGATTTACAGCCACTTCAGGAATTTTAGATGGAACAGGGTTTAATAATTATGGGCTTGTAACTGGGGGCAATGGTTATAATTTTGCAATAGACAGCAATGCAGATGGATTGTTTGATTATCAAGAATTCATTATTATTGATCCAATCGAAATAACCACTCCAATTGTTGTTTGCGAATCTGAGAACACCTTAATTTCTGTGTCTTTAGAAAGTACCTCAAACTCTTTTGACAGCATCCAATGGGAACGGAGTTTGGATGGAGGTTCATCATGGACAGATGTAAATGAGGTTTTAAATAGTTTTGAAGGACAAGATTCGAATGTCTTACAAATTTTAAATACGAAACTTTCTGTGAGTCAAAGCATATTCCGTGCTCGAATGGAACGAGTGGACTATGTTTGTGGACCAATTTACACGAATGAAGTTGTACTTGTTGTAAACCCATTACCAGTAATTCAACCTTCCGCTCAGTTATTTCAGTGTGATCAAGATTTGGATGGAATCACTTTTTTCAATCTTAATGAGGCCGCTGAAATACTATCCTCTAATTATCAAAACGAAACCTTTTCGTTTTATTTTTCGCAAGCGGATGCTGAGTCTGGAGATGTCTCTTCAGCTATTTCAGACCCAGTTAATTATGAAAATATAACAACTGACCCCTCTATTAACCCAAACACCTTATATGTTAGAGTAGAATCGGGTTCTGGTTGTGCCTCAGTCGCAACGTTAAATTTATCAGTAT
>JAURPF010000145.1 GCA_030835325.1 Flavobacteriaceae bacterium
TCGAAATTCTACCGAAGCCTTAGAATTTCTAGGTTGACTTTTACGATGTCTCAAAATTGAACGCCGTGAACCAAGGCTTTCAGGAGACATAAAGCTTGCACACCTTGTGTGCCGAGGCCAATCCTACTATAATTCGGATTAAGCAGCTAAAGCGTAGTTATTCTCGCCGTTTAAATGTTGATATGGCCTTTTACGTGTTTCAATATCATTACACGACGTGCTTACAGTTCAGTAGATCTCGCTGTCAATACCAGTCGACCCCATTCCTATAATTACCCTCCGAAGAGGGGAGGCAAAGTTACAAAAAAACTTGTGCAACCGCTCAAATCCTATTACTTTCGTTCATATATTCTACTTTTCTTATGAAATTTGCTGTCATTAAAGAAAGAAAATCTCCGCCCGATAGACGTGTAGTCCTTACACCACAATCGTGCCAAAATCTTCTTAATCAATACCCAAAAGCCCAAATCGTTGTTGAATCTTCAGACATTAGAGCATTCTCCAATGACGAATATTCTAAACTTAAAATAAAGGTTACCAATGATGTTTCAGCCGCCGATGTCATGATAGGTGTCAAAGAAGTGCCAATTGAAGCACTCATTCCGAACAAGAGCTACTTTTTTTTCAGTCATACCATCAAAAAACAACCCTACAACCGCGATTTACTCCGTGCGATTTTAAAAAAAAACATTACTCTTTATGACCATGAAACGCTGGTTGATGAAACCCATCAACGTCTGATTGGATTTGGCTATTATGCAGGGGTGGTTGGTGCTTATAATGGCATGCGAGCATTAGGATTAAAAGAGCACACTTTTAAATTACCCAAAGCGGCGACATTTACGGGTCGCAAGGAATTAAATACAGAACTTGATAAAATTTCATTGTCTAATATCAAGATTGTATTAACTGGAACAGGAAGAGTAGGGCAAGGAGCAAAAGAAATTTTAGACCACCTAAAAATTAAAAAAGTTTCAGTAGAGGATTTTTTAAACACCAATTTTACTGAAGCAGTCTATGTGCAGTTAGATGTGTTGGATTATTGCGAACGCATTGATGGGAAACACCTAGGGAAATTAGATTTCTTTCAGCATCCAGAAGCCTATCGCTCAACCTTTGAGCGGTTCACAGCAGTGGCTGATATGTTTGTGGCTGGACATTTTTATGGAAAAGGGGCTCCTGCATTTTTCACCCGCGATCAAGCTAAAGCAGCCTCATTTAATTTAAAAGTTGTTGCGGATATATCATGTGATATCGATGGGCCTGTAGCTTGTACCATTCGACCCTCTACTATTGAAAATCCAATTTATGGGTACAATCCACAATCCGAATCCGAAGTTGATTATAGAAACTCAAATGCAATTGCAGTAATGGCAGTGGATAATTTGCCTTGTGAACTACCTAAAGATGCGAGTGAAGGTTTTGGTGCTGCGTTTGTAAAAGACATTATCCCTGCATTTTTTAATGGGGATAGATTGGGTATTTTAGAGCGTTCTAGAATGACTAAAAATGGACAACTTACTCCAGCATTTTCTTATCTACAAGCATATTTAGACGGAAACGAATAGCATCAAAAAAGCCTGTCTATTTAAACAGGCTTTTTGTAAAAAATAATGTAAAAGTAAATGTTATACGATTTTAACGTTTACTGCATTCATACCTTTTCTACCTTCTTTTAATTCAAACTCAACTGCGTCACCTTCGTTAATCTCATCGATTAATCCAGTTACGTGTACGAAGTACTCTGTGTTTGAATCATCTTCTGTAATGAATCCAAATCCTTTAGATGCATTGAAGAACTTTACTGTACCGTTTTTCACTTGTATATAAATTTTAGAATACAAATGTACTATTAAATTTAACTTATTAGCGTTTTTTAATAGTTTTTTAATATTTTGTTAGGCTATTAAAGTGCTCAATCCTAGAAGTCTATCAAAATTTGATTCTTTGTTAAATCTTCAAATACTTCGCGTTTTCGGATCAGATGTGCCGTTTCATTATGCCATAACACTTCCGCTGGGCGGTAACGTGAATTATAATTACTTGCCATTGTAAAACAATAAGCTCCTGCATTTTTAAATGCCAAAACATCGCCTTCTGTAATCTCATTTATACGTCGGTTGGTGGCAAATGTATCTGTTTCACAGATATAGCCTACTACAGAATAAAACCGTTGCTTTCCTTCGGGGTTTGAAATGTTTACAATGTCTTGTTGTGCCCCGTAAAGCATCGGACGAATAAGGTGGTTGAACCCAGAATCTATCTGCGCAAAAACTGTTGAGGTCGTTTGTTTAATTGCATTTACTTTCGCTAAAAAGTATCCAGATTCACTCACAATAAATTTACCAGGTTCAAATGCCAATGCCAGATCCTTACCGTAGTTTTTACAAAAGGTTTGAAAACGTTGCGATAATTTTTCACCCAATTCCTCTATGTTGGTTTCGATGTCATTGTCTTTATAAGGCACCTTAAAACCAGAACCAAAATCAATAAATTCAAGAGCATCAAATTGTCTCGCAACATCAAACAATATCTCACTCGCTTGTATAAATACATCAATATCTAAGATGTCACTTCCAGTGTGCATATGAATCCCATTAATTGTCATGTTTGTGTTTTCAACAATTCGTAACAACAAAGGGGTTTGGTGAATAGAAATACCAAATTTTGAATCAATATGACCTACCGAAATATTGGTGTTACCACCCGCCATTATGTGTGGATTTATTCGGATACAAACAGGTACTTTTGGGTGTTTGGCGCCAAATTGTTCCAATATTGATAGGTTGTCTATATTAATTTGTACTCCGAGCTTCGCCACCTCTTCAATTTCTTCTAAAGAAACTCCATTTGGGGTGTATATAATAGTTTCGGGTTTAAACCCTGCATGCAAGCCCAATTGCACTTCCTGTATTGAAACCGTGTCCAATCCAGCACCCAATTGATTTATAAACTTCAGTACTGAAATATTGGTCAGTGCTTTCGCAGCATAATTTATCTTCAAATGTTTAACTTTACTAAAGGCTGCTGTTAACCGCTTGTATTGTTTCTCCATTTTATGTGCGTCATACACATAGACAGGACTTCCATAATCTTTTGCAATCTGTAATAAAGTGTCTTGATTCATTCGTTTTATATTTTATAGTTATTGTTTTTCAATGATCAAAACTAAATCTATTTGATAAATGTACCATGAAAATAAAAAAATAACACTATTTTTACACAAAATGTTAAATAATAAACAAAAATGAAAACAATCGCCTCTTGTGTACAAGAAATTCTAGTATCAAGACCATTTTTGGAAGAAGCACTTTCTCGTGAGATAATAAACTTTTCTGCATTGGCCAAAGATTTAAATTCCACCATTTCTGAGATGCTACGCAAACCGATAAAAGATGGAGCCATTATGATGGCCTTAAGGCGCTATGACCCTCCAGCTAATGTTGAAAATGCGGTACGTATAAAAAACGTATTTAAAAATTTAGGAGACATCACAGTGCGTTCAAATTTAAGTGATTTTACATTTCAGAACTCCAAGACTTTAATTGATAGCCATTCTAAAGTATTAGATAAGATCCATACGAAAGATCAAATATTCTATGCCTTTACTCGAGGAATCTTTGAAAGTAATATTATGAGCTCAACTTCAGTGAAAGAAAGTATTTTGGAAGTCTTTAAAAATGAAACGCTTATGGGTTCACAAGATAATTTATCAGCCATCAGCATCAATTTACCCGATGGTAATTCTAAAATAGTTGGGTTGTATTATCAGATATTTAAGCGATTGGCGTGGGATAATGTCACATTATACGAAGTAGTTTCTACCACAAATGAGTTTACCATCCTCGTTGAAGATCATTTAGTAGACAAAGCATTCTCTGTTATAAAAGGTTTAAAAAATTAATAGAAACTCAAAAATTAATTATCCTATAAATCAATGACAAAAATTATTGGTAAAACGCCTTAGGTTAATTACTTTTGGGCTCTGAAGTTTTACACGGTTTCTCCTAGAGGGAACTAAAAAATAAATTTTTATCTAAAGATGAACTTACACGAATACCAAGGAAAAGAAATTTTAAGCACTTTTGGTGTAAAAATCCAAAAAGGAATTGTTGTGAATACGCCTCAAGAAGCGGTTGCTGCGGCTCAAAAATTAACTGAAGAAACGGGCACAGGATGGCACGTTCTTAAAGCCCAAGTGCACGCTGGTGGTCGTGGTAAAGGAGGAGGGGTCAA
>JAURPF010000146.1 GCA_030835325.1 Flavobacteriaceae bacterium
ATCTAGGGAAAACTTTGGCAACAGCCGAAAGTTGTACAGGAGGTAAAATAGCAGAAAATATAACTGCTCATGGAGGAGCGTCCGCCTATTTTAAAGGAGGAATTGTGGCATATGCTACTGAAACAAAAATTGAGGTTTTAAAAGTTGCTCCTGAATTGATATCTAAATACTCTGTTGTGAGTTCTGATGTCGCGGAAGCAATGGCTCAGAATGTAAAAACAGTCTTTAACTCAGATTATGGAATTGCAACCACCGGAAATGCAGGACCATCTAAAGGCGATTCAGATGCAGAAATTGGAACGGTTTACATTGCAATCGCAACGCCTGATGCTGTGTTTTCACAGCAGTTTAACTTTGGGAAACAACGACTTAGAGTGGTTCAAAAAGCAGTCACAATGGCCTTCACTTTGTTTCAAAAAGAAATTTTTAAAGAATGCTAAAATAAAGTTTGTGTACTTCTAAAGAATTCGTATTTTTGCACCTCGTTTTGAAACAACAAAACAATTAAAGTAAAGAAAAAATGTCAAGAATTTGTGAACTTACAGGTAAAAAAGCGATGTTTGGAAATAACGTTTCTCACGCCTTGAATAGAACTAGACGTAGATTTAATGTAAATTTAATCAAAAAGCGTTTTTACATCCCAGAAGAAGATAAATGGGTAACATTGAGGGTTTCTACTGCAGCCTTGAAAACTATCAATAAAATTGGTATTTATGCAGCAATCAAAGAAGCAAAGTCTAAAGGTTTTTTAAAATAAACTACCGTTAAAAGCACTGTAAAATGGCAAAAAAAGGAAATAGAGTTCAAGTAATATTAGAGTGCACAGAGCACAAGGAGTCTGGAAAACCAGGAACTTCTAGATATATTACAACCAAGAACAAGAAAAATACACCGGATCGTATGGAGATTAAAAAATTTAATCCCATCCTTAAAAAAATGACGGTTCATAAAGAAATTAAATAATTAGAGATTTTACATAAGTAAAATTTCAAATGAAACACATTTGAATCATGGCAAAGAAATCAGTAGCATCATTACAAACAGGATCAAAACGTCTCACGAAAGCAATCAAAATGGTTAAGTCTCCAAAAACTGGAGCTTACACATTTGTAGAATCAATCATGACACCTGAAAAAGTAAATGAGTTCTTAAGCAAGAAATAAAAATATTTTTACAATATTCTATTTAAAGCTGCTTTATCACAAAGCGGCTTTTATTTTTTAGTTTCACTACATTTAGTGCTATTTTTGCAAAAAGATAACTAGTTAATTTATGAGTTTTTTTAAAAACATATTTTCTTCCGATAAAAAAGCCACGCTCGATAAAGGCTTAGAGAAATCTAAAACTACTTTTTTTGACAAGCTAAGTAAAGTAGTTGTTGGAAAGTCCAAAGTAGATGCAAATGTTTTGGATAATTTAGAAGAAATTCTTGTCACTAGCGACGTGGGTGTAAACACGACCTTAAAAATTATTGAACGCATTGAGGTGCGCGTTTCCAAAGATAAATATGTTGGTACCGATGCTTTAAATCTTATATTAAGAGAAGAAATAGCTGGGTTACTCTCAGAAACAAACTTTGGTGAAGAAACCGAGTTTACGATTCCACAAACTCAAAAGCCTTACGTTATTATGGTGGTAGGAGTGAATGGTGCAGGTAAAACAACAACCATAGGCAAACTTGCCTATCAATTTAAAAAACAAGGTTTAAATGTGGTCTTGGGTGCAGCCGATACTTTTAGAGCCGCTGCAATCGATCAGTTACAAGTTTGGGCCGATCGAGTAGCTATTCCAATCATTAAACAATCTATGGGAAGCGATCCTGCTTCTGTGGCGTTTGACACCTTACAAAGTGCTGTAACTTCCAATGCCGATGTTGTTATTATTGACACTGCAGGCCGCTTACATAATAAGATTAATTTGATGAACGAATTAACTAAAGTCAAACGTGTCATGCAAAAAGTAGTTGACAATTCACCACATGAAGTCCTATTGGTATTGGATGGTTCTACAGGTCAGAATGCATTTGAACAAGCCAAACAATTTACCGCTGCTACCGAAGTGAACGCCTTAGCGATTACCAAATTAGATGGAACCGCCAAAGGGGGCGTTGTCATTGGAATTAGCGATGAATTTCAAATCCCTGTCAAATACATTGGCGTTGGAGAAGGCTTAGAAGACCTTCAAGTTTTTAATAAATTTGAATTTGTAGATTCTTTCTTCAAATAAATTAGTGCACCTAACATTATTTCATGAGAACCAAAACACTAAAAAAAAATAAGATTAATGTCATCACCTTAGGCTGTAGTAAAAACGTCTATGATAGTGAGGTTTTGATGGGGCAACTCAAAGCCAGTGGAAAAGAAGTGGTGCACGAAGAAGAAGGAAATATTGTAGTGATTAACACTTGTGGATTCATCAATAATGCGAAAGAAGAAAGTGTCAACACCATCTTAGATTACATGCAAAAAAAAGAGGATGGAGACGTTGATAAGGTCTTTGTGACGGGATGTTTAAGTGAGCGTTACAAACCCGATTTACAAAAAGAAATTCCCAATGTCGACCAATATTTTGGAACTACTGAATTGCCGCAACTACTCAAAGCATTGGGAGCGGATTATAAGCACGAATTGATAGGCGAACGTCTTACAACAACACCAAAAAATTATGCGTATTTAAAAATTGCAGAAGGTTGTGACCGACCTTGTAGTTTTTGTGCCATTCCATTGATGCGAGGAAAACACAAATCGACTCCTATAGAAAACTTAGTAATTGAAGCTGAAAAATTAGCAGCTAACGGGGTTAAAGAATTGATTTTGATTGCTCAAGATTTAACCTATTATGGATTAGATATCTATAAAAAACGTAACCTTGCAGAGCTTTTAGAGGCTTTAGTCAAGGTAGAAGGTATCGAATGGATTCGCTTGCATTATGCCTTCCCAACAGGATTCCCAATGGATGTGTTGGATGTGATGAAACGCGAACCAAAAATCTGTAATTATCTCGACATTCCTTTACAGCATATTTCTGATAAAATTCTGAAAAGTATGCGCCGTGGAACGACCCAAGAAAAAACGACCAAGCTTCTTAAAGAATTTAGGTCAGCTGTGCCTGGAATGACCATTAGAACCACTTTGATTGTTGGTTATCCAGGAGAAACAGAAGAAGATTACCAAACCCTTAAAGCATGGGTCAAAGCAATGCGTTTTGAGCGTTTAGGTTGTTTTACCTATTCACATGAAGAAAATACACATGCGTTTCATTTAGAGGACGATGTACCAGAAGAAGTGAAATTGGCACGTGCCAACGAAATCATGGAAATTCAATCACAAATATCTTGGGAATTAAACCAAGCTAAAATTGGTGATACTTTTAAAGTTGTAATTGATCGAAAAGAAGGAGAATACTTTGTTGGACGTACGGAATTTGACTCTCCAGATGTAGATAATGAAGTTCTTATAGATGCCTCCAGAACGTACCTCAAAACAGGAGAGTTTACAACCGTTAAAGTCACAGAAGCGGCTGATTTTGACCTGTATGCAGAAGTGGTTTAACTGGTTTCTAAATACAAAAGAAATAAAGTATCTTTACGTTTATTAAGTAAATGCTATGCCAACCGACTGTATTTCTTTTCGAGACACTGCCTTTGTATCCAAGCTGATCTGCGATTATGTAGAAAACCGGCCAGAACTGCAATTGCTTTATCATCGGTTTCCAACCATAGAAAACTTCAAAGACCAATTAGAAGCCAAACAATCCGAATTTAGTTTTGAGAAACGGCGTAACTTAGTTGCAGCATTGACAGAGCAATACGCTTCGCTTTCGCCGTCAGAATTGACCACTAAAGCGATTCAGTCTTTAGCAGATAAAACCACTTTTACAGTCACAACAGGGCATCAGTTAAACCTCTTTGGTGGACCTTTGTATTTTTTGTATAAAATTATAACGACAATTAATTTAGCAAAAGAATTAAATCACAAATATTCCAAAAACAAGTTTGTACCTGTATTTTGGATGGCTAGTGAAGATCATGATTTCGATGAAATTAATCACTTCAACTTTCAAAACAAACGATTTCAGTGGACCCAACAAAATTCAGGTGCTGTAGGATCATTAGCTACATCAGGTCTAAAGGAGTTTATAAAAGTATTTTCTGATACTTTGGGCAATTCTCCTCATGCAATACAACTTAAAGAATTAGTGAAGAATGCGTATTTAAAACATTCAAATTTGGCTTCGTCTACACGATATTTGGTGCATACACTTTTTGGTTCAGAAGGCTTATTAATTATTGATGGAAACAACTCTGTTTTAAAACGCCTCTTAATTCCACATATGACTTCGGAGCTTATAAATCAACAGGCGTTTACAACTGTTTCTAAGACCAATAAACAGCTTTTAAAAATAGATGCTGCTTATAAGGTTCAGGTAAATCCACGAGAAATAAACTTGTTTTATCTAAAAGAAAACTTACGCGAACGCATCGTAAAAAAGGAGGGAGTTTACTCAGTTCTAAATACAGATTTATCGTGGGATTTAGCAGGTATTTTGGAGGAAGTAAACACACATCCCGAACGATTTTCTCCTAATGTCATCATGCGACCCTTGTATCAAGAAACAATTTTACCAAACCTTTGTTATATTGGAGGAGGAGGTGAATTAGCATATTGGCTTCAACTGAAATCCTATTTTGAAATGGAACGCATCCAGTTTCCAATTTTGTTGCATCGAAATTCTGTACTTTTAATGAGTCAAAAACAACATCAAAAGCTAGATAAATTACAGGTAGCTGTTTCCGATTTGTTTAAAACTAAAGAAGCACTGATCCAATTCCAAATCAAAAAAATAGCATCCTTACCAATTGATTTTTCATCTCAGAAGGATCAATTAAAACAGCAATTCCAATACTTATACACGATTGCAAATCAGACAGATAAATCCTTTACAGGAGCTGTTTCTGCACAAGAAAAAAAACAAATCAAAGGATTAGAAGCATTAGAAAAACGTCTATTAAAAGCGGAGAAAAAAGTCCATACAGCATATATTAAACGTCTTGAGTCCATCCACTTAGAATTGTTTCCCAATGGGAGTTTACAAGAGCGTATTACTAATTTTTCAGAGTTCTATTTAGAGCATGGAGATACATTAATTGAAACCCTAAAATCAGAGCTTAACCCCTTAAATCAAAAAATTGATGTTTTGACTCTTTAAAAGTTTAAAAATTTAGGGCTCAATTTATTTATAAATATTACTTTTGACCATGCAACATGATAAGGTATTAATTCTCGACTTTGGATCTCAATATACACAACTTATAGCTCGCCGAGTCAGGGAGTTAAATATATATTGTGAGATTCACCCCTTCAATAAAATTCCACCAAATTTAGACGAATTCAAAGCCGTTGTGCTTTCTGGTAGTCCACAATCTGTCAGAGGTGATGCAGCCTTGCATCCAGATTTATCTGAAATTCGTGGTCATAAACCTGTGTTGGCGGTTTGCTATGGTGCCCAATATTTAGCACATTTTTCGGGGGGTAATGTAGCGCCTTCAAACACAAGAGAATATGGTCGTGCTAATTTATCTTATGTAAAACAAAATGAAGATTTTTTTGATGGTATCAACATTGGAAGTCAAGTGTGGATGAGCCACAGTGATACGATCAAGGAATTGCCAACCAATGGGGTCTTGTTGGCAAGTACTCACGACGTTGAAAATGCAGCTTATAAAATCGAAAGTGAAACAACATATGCCATTCAATTTCACCCCGAAGTATACCACTCAACGGATGGAAAAACATTGTTATATAACTTTTTGGTTAATATTGCTGGTCTTGAACAAGATTGGACTCCAGAT
>JAURPF010000147.1 GCA_030835325.1 Flavobacteriaceae bacterium
TATTAGTGTTGTCTACAATTTTAGTATTTATTCCTGCACTTTTTATAGGGCACTACAATAACATGAAACTTCATGGAATACTTCTTGCATTTACCTTATGGATGATTGCTCGTGGGGCCCCATTGGTTGTAAAATTTAGAAAACAATTTTTACCCCAAATTCAAAACCATTAACTTTGTTTAAAATTAACAAATAATCACAACATCAATCTATGCAGAATATTAGAATAACAAAGCAGTTTTCATTTGAGACAGGGCATGCATTACACGGCTATGATGGAAAATGTAAAAACATTCACGGACATAGTTATAGGCTGGATGTTACTGTAATAGGAAAGCCTGTAGCAGACGAATCGGATCCAAAGTGCGGCATGGTGATTGATTTTTCAGATTTAAAAAAAATTGCTCAAGATGAGATTGTGGACCTTTTCGACCATGCTACAGTTTTCAATAAAAACACCCCTCATTTAGAATTAGCAATGCTGCTGAGGTCAAAAGGACACAATGTTCTGTTAGTTGATTATCAACCAACTACTGAAATGATGGTGATCGATTTTGCTGAAAAAATTAAAAAACGACTGCCCAATAACATTAAATTACACGCTCTAAAACTTCAAGAAACAGCTACTAGCTTTGCAGAATGGTTTGCGAACGATAACGAATAATGCGTATGAACACCATCAACGTCCCAAAAGGGAAGAATGTATATTTCACATCAGATCATCATTTTGGTGCCCCTACAAAAGCGGCTTCAAAACCAAGAGAGGAAAGATTTATTGCGTGGTTAGACCGCATAAAACAGGATGCTGATGTGCTTTTTATCTTAGGGGACTTATTTGATTTTTGGTTTGAATACAAGTACGTTATTCCAAAGGGCTTTACAAGAGTTTTAGGAAAATTGGCTGAATTGAGCGACCAAGGCATAGAAATACACTTTTTTGTGGGGAATCACGACCTTTGGATGCAGGGGTATTTCGAAGAAGAGTTAAATATTAAAGTTTATCATAATACAGAAGAATTTAAAATCAACGATATGGTATTCTTTATCGGCCATGGCGATGGTCTTGGGCCACATGATAAAGGGTACAAAAGATTAAAGAAAGTGTTTAAAAATTCGTTTTTCAATTGGCTTTATCGTTGGCTTCATCCCGATATTGGCGTACGTTTTGCCCAATACCTTTCGCTTAAAAATAAACTTATTTCTGGCGATGAGGACGCAAAGTTTTTAGGAAACGATGACGAGTGGCTGGTGCAATATGCACAGCGAAAATTAAAGGATAAGCACTTTGATTATTTTGTTTTTGGCCACCGGCATCTACCGTTGGAAATACAATTAAATCCCAAATCCAAATATGTCAATCTTGGTGATTGGATCACACACTTTACCTACGGTGTTTTTAATGGTAAAGAGCTATTATTGAAAAAATTAGAGATCTAAAACGCTCTAATTGAAATTATATTTTATTAATCAATACTTTAAAAATGGAACTATTTGGAATCCCTGTTTTTGACGATGACTTTTATAAAATGTCCGTTCGTTTTTTAATTAATTTTATCTTTTTAACTGCGGTTATTAGATATTCCTATTTTAGGTTCTCTCAGAAAACAGAATATCTTTTTACGTTCTATTTGGTTGGAACGGTTGTATTTTTTCTATGCTTCACACTCAAGAAATATGAATTAGACCTAGGGCTTGCATTAGGGTTATTTGCAATCTTCGGCATTTTACGTTACAGAACTGACCCCATAAAGGTAAAAGAAATGACCTACTTGTTTGTTGTCATTGGGATTTCTATCATCAATGCGCTTTCCAATAAAAAAATGAGTTATATAGAAATCATTTCTACAAACACCGCTGTGTTTCTATTGGCCTATTATTTAGACCGCAATTGGAGCATAAACAAAAGCCAAACCGTATCTAAAGATATCGTTATTCATTCTTTAGAGCACATTCGCCCAGAGCAGCACGAGCACCTAAAACAAGAGCTTGAAGAAAAACTAGGCTTTGAAATTTTAAAATTCGATATAGGGCAAATAGATTTTCAAAAGCAAACCGCAAAAATTAAAATTCGCTACAAAAAATGAAAAACATAATTTCACTTAAATGGCTTAACGCTTTAACGCTTTTTATCGCTATTACATCAACCTCAATAAGTGCGCAAAACGACAATGATCTCGAAGGTTGGAGCGCTGTTGAACTAAACTTAAAGGCCACCAAGAAGTTGTCCTTTTCGGTAGCAGAACATTTAAGGTTTCGCAACGACATTTCTACTGTAAAAAATTACTTTACCCAGATTAAAGTGAATTACGAAATCCTTAAAAACCTTGAGCTTGGCGCTGGAGTGCGCTACATTACTAAAAATGATGATGTTGGCGGACAACAAGGATATGACCCTTTTTTTAGATATCAATTTGATGCGGCTTATAGACACAAAATTGAAAAGGTTGACTTATTCTTTCTCCTGAGGTATCAAAACAAAAATCAATTGGGACGCTCTGAAAGTGAAGGAGATGTCGCTAAAGAATTCATACGAACGCGCTTTGGAGTCGGTTATAAAATCAAACCCCTCAAACTCACGCTAAGGGTGTTTGCAGAGCATTTCAATCAGCCAACTAATTCAAAAATAGAGCAAAACGAAACGCGTATGCGTTACACACTAAAACTGAACAGAAGGTTTAAAAAAATTGGTTCTTTTACTCTTTTTTATGGCATACAAAACAATAGTGTTGGGGATTTGAAAACCAAAAAATCTTTTTTAGGGCTTAAATATGCCTACAAGATTGACTTTACGAAATAAGCTCTTAGTCCTCATTTTCGTGAGCTTCCAGCTCATCCTCAAGGTCTAAATTTCTAAAACTTGGCGAAACAACCCCTGTTGTTAAAACAGTGATCAAGGTCATTGTTCCGCCAAAGACAACGGCAGTGACGGTACCCATCAACTTTGCAGTAAGCCCACTTTCAAAAGCGCCTAATTCATTCGATGAGCCTACAAACATGGAGTTTACAGATGAAACTCGTCCACGCATGTGGTCTGGTGTTTTGAGCTGTAAAATAGTTTGTCGAATAACCATCGACACTCCATCGGTTACTCCACTAAAGAAAAGGGCAACTACCGAAATCCAAAACACAGAAGAAAGTCCAAAAACAATTATAGATACCCCAAAGCCAAAAACAGCAAAAAGCAATTTTAATCCCGCTTTTCTGGCTATGGGTATGTAGGCCGTTGTAAGCATCGTTAAAAAAGCACCTACAGCAGGTGCAGCGCGTAAAATTCCAAATCCTTCGGAGCCAACTTTTAAAATATCCTGAGCAAAAATTGGTAAAAGCGCAACAGCGCCTCCAAAAAGCACTGCGATCATATCCAAACTTAAAGCCCCTAAAATCGCTTTTGTTTTAAATACAAAGCGCACCCCTTCTTTCAAACTTTGAATAACAGGCTCCCCAATTTTGGGGTTCAAAACCGGTTTTTTTGAAATCAACAATGCGAGTAAAAAAGCGCAAATGACCAACACAAAGACAATACAAAGCGACCAATGAACTCCAATCCAATTGATGGTGAACCCAGCAAAAGCTGGCCCTAATATCGACGCCATTTGCCAGGTTGAGCTGCTCCATGTGGCAGCATTTGGATAAACCTTTTTTGGGACGATAAGAGCAATTAACGAAAAAATAGTTGGTCCAAAAAATGCACGTAACATTCCCCCAAAAAACACAAACGCATAAATTGAGTACAAAATAGATTGTTGAGACCATGCTACAGAAACAGAAGCATCAGAAAGAAAAAATAAACCCAAACTGATTAAAGAAAACAGGCCAATACACCACAAAAACAAATTGCGTTTTTCGCGCTGATCAACAATATGACCAGCAAATAATGCCATACTTAAGGCTGGGACAATTTCCATAAGACCAATAATACCTAGGGATAATGGATCCTTGGTAAGCGAATACACCTGCCATTCAATAACTATAAATTGCATTGACCAGGCAAAAACCAACATAAAACGCAACAAAAGAAAAATATTAAACTCTTTAAATCTTAGCGCTGCGTAAGGATCTTTTGTTACCATATTTATTGCTTTATGTCTTTGAGTTTTAACTGCAAACTGATACGGCCGTTCCATTGGTTTTCATCTATAGCATAGGCAATACTGAAGGTGCTTTTATTTGCAACATAAGGCAGTTTATCCCCCAACCCAAATCCAATACCATCGATGGGCTCTCCATTGTGTTGAGCCAGACTAATTTTGAGGTGTTTATCCTCTTCTCCAACACATTTTGCATATCCGGTATCTACCACGTCACTTGTCATAAAAACAGGAGTCATGTTTTGTGGCCCAAAAGGTGCAAATTGTTTTAAAATTCTGTAAAATTTTGGCGTAACAGCACTCAGTTGAATTTCTGCATCGATAAGCAATTCTGGTGTTCTTAAATGCACTGCCAAAGTTTTATCCACTTCGTTTTCGAAGGCTTGTTTGAATGCTCTGTAATTTTCCTCTTTAATGCTAAGCCCTGCCGCATACTTATGCCCGCCAAATTGCTCAATATATTTACTGCAGTTTTGCAAAGCTTCATAAACATCAAATCCACGAACAGAGCGAGCAGAAGCTGTAAGTAAGTCTCCGCTTTTTGTGAATACCAATGTTGGGCGGTAGTAGGTTTCAATAAGCCTTGAAGCCACAATTCCGATTACCCCTTTGTTCCAAGACGAGTCGTAAACAACAGTTGATGAACATTCGGTCTCATTAAGTTCCTCAATCTGTGCAAGAGCCTCTTTGGTGATGTTTTGATCCAATGCTCTACGGGTTGTGTTGAAAGACTCAATCTCTTGAGCAACAAGCTCAGCCTGGGTTATGTTGCTTTCTTTTAGAAGTGATACCGCATAATTACCATGCTTCATTCGTCCTGCCGCATTGATACGGGGTGCAATAACAAAAACAACATCAGCTATTGTCAACGTAGTTTTTTTAATATTTTTTATAAGTGCCTGAAATCCTGGGCGAGGACTGGCATTCATGACGCGAACCCCGTGATAAGCCAATATTCGATTTTCGCCTACTATAGGAACAATATCGGCGCCTATTGCCGTTGCTACTAAATCCAAATAGGGTAAAAAATCTTTAAGAGACTCGCCTTGATTATGGCCCAAAGCGTGAATCAACTTAAATCCAACACCACATCCACAAAGCTCTTTAAATGGATAGGTACAATCCGCTCTTTTTGGATCTAATACGGCAACCGCTTGAGGTAATTTATCTCCAGGGCGATGATGATCACATATAATAAAATCTACTCCATTATCTTTTGCATATTGTACTTTGTCAATCGCTTTAACTCCACAATCCAAAGCAATGATTAACGTAAAATCGTTATCAATAGCATAATCAATACCCTTGTAGGACACGCCATATCCCTCTTCGAATCGATCGGGTATATAGGTTGCGATTTGATCTGTTTTTGTTTCAAGGTAAGTCGCCATCAATGCTACAGAAGTAGTGCCATCAACATCGTAATCTCCATAAACCAATATGCGTTCGTTTGTGGCCAAAGCACGTTCAATGCGTTCGACAGCTTTATCCATATCCTTCATCAAAAAAGGATTGTGTAAGTCTTCAATTTGGGGACGGAAAAATGCTTTGGCCTCCTCAAATGTTTCTATACCGCGTTGGACTAATAGATGAGCGATAGAGCGATCTACAGCAAGTGCATCTACTAAATGCTGAACTTTGTGTTCATCTACTGAGGGCTTAAGGGTCCAGCGCATTGGTTATTGAGTTTGAAAATGAATTTTAGTATTTACATTTGCGAATTTTCGAAACATTTCCATCACTCCACAATATTTTTCTACCGACAACTCAACCGCACGTTTGCATTTTTTTTCATCAATGTGTCTGCCTGAAAAATAATAATCAACATCTACACTATGATAGTATTTGGGATGATCATCAGTAAGTTCACCAACCACATCAATTTGCAGCCTGTAGTCTGTGATTTTCATCTTTTTAAGAATATCAACAATATCAATTCCTGAACACCCTGCGAGAGAAGATAACATCATCGCTTTGGGCGAGAGCCCCTGCTGTCGAACAACACCATCATCTGTAGTATCCATAAGCACGGTATTACCACTTGGATTATCAGATTCAAAAAGCATCCTGCCTTTCCAATGCGTTGTCGTTTTGTGGGCCATAATAAAATTATTTTTTGTTACTTGTTCTATCAAAAATAGCATTAAAAATTTAAAGTATGCCTTTAGTCACACCATTAAACCCAGAACATGATTTAGAAACTAAATCATTAGCAGATTTTTTTAATGAAACCTTAGGATTTTGTCCAAATTCGGTACTTACTATGCAGCATCGCCCAGCAATTAGTAAAGCATTTATTAATTTAAACAAAGCCGTAATGGCCAATGAAGGGCGAGTTTCATCAGCGCTGAAGCGCATGATTGCATGGGTGAGTAGTAATGCAACAGGATGCCGATATTGTCAGGCTCATGCTATTCGAGCAGCAGAACGTTATGGTGCTGAGGAAGAACAATTAAATAATATTTGGAGCTATAAAACACACCCATCGTTTAACGAATCAGAACGTGTAGCACTGGACTTTAGTTTAGCAGCCTCTGTGATTCCAAATGCTGTGGATGATGCTCTTAAAAAACGATTGTATACCTATTGGAGTGAAGGGGAGATTGTAGAAATGTTAGGGGTTATTTCATTGTTTGGTTACCTCAACCGTTGGAATGATTCAATGGGAACAAAAATTGAAGATGGAGCTGTGGAAAGTGGGATGATGTACCTTGGGAAAAATGGCTGGAATAAGGGGAAACACCTCTAAATTTATCGCCCAGAAATAACAATTACAATCTCACCCTTTGCAGTTGCCTTACTGTAATGGTCTAAGAGTTCTTTTGCTGTGCCTCTGCGGGTTTCCTCGTAAAGCTTAGTAAGCTCCCGAGAAATAGAAATTTGACGATCTTCCCCAAAAAAAACACAAATTTGCTCTAGGGTTTTGTTTAGTTTGTGTGGGCTTTCATACAACACTATTGTTCGTTCTTCTTCTGCTAAGAGTTTTAGGCGCGTTTGGCGGCCTTTTTTAATGGGTAAAAATCCTTCGAAGATAAAGCGATCATTGGGAAGGCCTGAGTTCACAAGCGCGGGTACAAATGCAGTAGGCCCAGGCAAACACTCCACGGAAATTTGTTCGGCCACACAAGCTCGAGTAAGTAAAAATCCAGGATCAGAAA
>JAURPF010000148.1 GCA_030835325.1 Flavobacteriaceae bacterium
GCGATTGGAAATCTGACCTTCTAGTTTAGGAAATACAAAATAACCTTCTGCCTGGCTTGCCCATTTACCTAATGGACCTTTGTCTTTATATATTTTTTCGAATAAATCTCTCATCATAATTCCTAGTTAGTTAGCGATACAAAACTATATAATAATATTCTTAAAACATAATAATTTAAGCAATTAAACGGAAACGAATATTGCGTTAATGAATTGGTTTTGGAAATGTGAGGATAATTTATTTAATAAATTCAACACCTTGAGCAGCGACTTCTTTTTTATCATCAAAAAAGCCTTGGTCTTCCATCCATTGGTCATTAAATACTTTACTCATGTATCTTGACCCATGATCTGGGAAAATTAAAACAACAACATCTGTGGGTTTAAAAGCACTTTTTTGACTAAGCTGTTTTACGGCCTGAACAACGGCTCCAGATGTATAGCCTGCAAACAAACCTTCTGTTTGCGCCAGCTCACGGGCAGTATGCGCACTGTCTTCATCCGTTACCTTAATAAATTCATCGATGGAATCAAAATCGGTAGCAGTAGGAATTAAATTTTTTCCGAGTCCTTCAATTCGATAGGGATATATTTCATTGGAATCAAACTCTCGGGTTTCGTGGTATTTTTTCAAAACTGAACCGTAAGCATCTACTCCAATGATTTTAATATTTGGATTTTGTTCTTTTAGATACTTTGCAGCCCCTGAAATGGTACCACCAGTGCCGCTACACGCAACTAAATGCGTAATCTTACCCTGAGTCTGTTGCCACAATTCTGGCCCTGTAGATTTGTAATGGGCTTCTGTATTTAAACTATTAAAATATTGGTTTATATATACTGAGTCTTTAATTTCTTTGTGCAAACGTTTGGCTACTTCGTAATAGGAACGGGGATCATCGGCATTCACATGTGCAGGGCACACATAAACTTTTGCTCCCATGCTCTTAAGCATGTCAATTTTATCTAAAGATGATTTTGAACTGACCGCTAATACACATTTATAACCTTTGATTATACTGACCATTGCAATACTAAAACCAGTGTTGCCAGAAGTTGTTTCAATAATTGTAGCACCGGGTTTAAGAATGCCCTTCTTTTCAGCGTCTTCAATAATATGAAGGGCTATACGGTCTTTAGAGGACTGTCCAGGATTGAAACATTCTAATTTAGCTAAAAATGTCCCAGGAAAATCTGACAAAATGGTATTTAACTTTACAAGAGGTGTGTTTCCAACCATCTCTAATACATTATCAAATATCAATTTATCTTTATTTACCAAGTTAGTGATTTTTAAAAAGCAAATTTACACAATTTTTTTTTAAAACTATTTTATAAGAGATTCTAGATCTAATAAAAAAGCATACTCCGAAGCCACCTCTTTCAAGGCTTCAAAACGTCCAGAAGCACCGCCATGCCCTGCCTCCATATTGGTTTTAAGATACAGTTGAGATGTGTTTTTGTTTTGAGACCTTAAGCGTGCAACCCATTTGGCTGGCTCCCAATACTGAACCTGAGAGTCGTGAAGTCCCGTGGTTACTAACATATTTGGGTAGAGTTTGTTGGTAATATTGTCATAAGGCGAATACGATTTCATGTACTCATAATAATCTTTTTTATTAGGATTTCCCCACTCGTCATATTCTCCAGTAGTAAGCGGAATACTATCGTCCAACATCGTTGTGACCACATCCACAAAAGGAACCTGAGCAACCACTCCATTGTATAATTCTGGAGCTAAATTTATAACGGCTCCCATCAACAAACCTCCAGCACTGCCACCCATAGCATAATGATGCTTGGCAGAAGTGTACTTATTTTCAATCAAATATTTAGAGCAATCAACAAAATCTGAAAAGGTATTTTTTTTATTAAATAATTTTCCATCCTCATACCATTGACGACCCAAATATTCGCCCCCTCTAATATGAGCAATTGCATAAATAAAACCACGATCTAATAAACTCAATCGAACCGTTGAAAAATAAGGATCTATCGTGCTTCCGTACGAACCATACGCATACAACAACAATGGAGTCTCAGACGATTTTTCAGTATCCACATGGCGCACCAATGAAATAGGGATTTGAGTTCCATCCGCAGCCGTTGCCCATAAACGTTCTGAAGTGTAGTTTTCTTTTTTAAATTTACCTCCTAATACTTCTTGCTCTTTTTTGATGGTTTTAGTCTTTGTAACCATATCAAAGTCAATTATGGATGAGGGAGTTGTTAAGGATTGATAGCTATATCTTAAAACACTGGTATCAAAATCGATATTAGTGGTGGTATAAGCCGTATAGGTTTCACTCTCAAAAGGAAGGTAATAACTACCTGATCCATCCCAACGTTTTATGTGGATTTGATTCAAGCCATTTTCACGTTCGGAAACCACCAAAAAGTCTTTAAATATTTCTATGTCTTCAAGTAATACGTTTTCTCGGTGTGGAATTACATCGTTCCAGTAGGTTTTTTCAGTTTGAGTTTCAGAAGTTTTAGAGAGTTTAAAGTTTTGAGCCCCATCGGCATTAGAAAGGATATAAAATGAATCTTCGAAATGTGAAATACTATACTCTAAACCACGTGTTCTGGGTTGAAACACTTTAAAATCACCATCGGGATTGTTGGCATTTAAAATTTGATATTCTGCAGTTAAGGTGCTGTAGCTCACAATTACTAAGTATTTTTTGGACTTGGTTTTATAAACGCTCACTCCAAAAGTGTCATCAGTTTCTTCATAAATTAATTCATCAGATTCTTGACTGGTATTCAGTCGGTGTTTGTAAATCGCTTCCGAACGCAAAGTAGTTTCATCTTTCTTTGTATAAAATAAGGTTTTATTGTCATTTGCCCACGTACTCCCTCCAGTGGTATTTGAAATTTCATCCTTTAAAACTGTATTGGTTTTGAGGTCTTTAATATGCAATGTATATTGACGTCTGCCTGTGGTGTCTATGCCATAGGAAACCAAATCATTGTTAAGATTTATGTTCAATCCTACCAACCTAAAATATGAATGATCTTTGGCCATTTCATTACAATCAAACAAAAGTTCTTCTTCGGCCTCTAAAGTGCCCTTTTTTCGAGTGTAGATAGGATAATCTTTCCCTGTCTCGTATTTGGTGATGTACCAATATCCATTGTATTTATAAGGGACAGAACTGTCGTCTTCTTTTATTCTTGACTTCATTTCTTCAAACAAAGACGTTTGAAATTCTTTCGTATGCGCCGTGTGGGCATTATAGTAATCGTTTTCTTTGTTGAGATAATCAATTACTTCGGGGTTTTCTCTATCGTTTAACCAATAAAATTCATCAACGCGAACATCGTCATGAATTGTTAAATTTTTAGGGATTTGTTTTGCTAACGGAGCGTTTGGTAATTCAGACATTGAGTTTTGAGTCTTAGTGTCACAAGAAAAAAGTGAACTTATTAAAATGAGAGATAAGAATTGAAGTTTCATAGCAGAGTAAATTAAGGGTATTGAGATTTTAAACTTACAAAAAAAATTATTATTTACTTAAGATTTCTAAAAGATTAGTGTGCATTTCATCGGTATAATCTAAATGCGTCACCATTCTTAACTTACCACTTCCCATATCACTTACA
>JAURPF010000149.1 GCA_030835325.1 Flavobacteriaceae bacterium
CAACCCAGACGCGAGACTCGTTAAAAAATTGAATCCAAAAATCATCACTTCTGTAGATGAAATAGACTCAAATTCCGAACTGATTTTGGATGCATCGTCTCTAACGTTTAAGTCGATCATTAACCAGATGCAAGTTTTTAAGTTGAAACAGTCTATTTTTAAAATTCAACCCAAAAAATGTAGCTATATTCTTGGGAGTAATTCAGCCGACACTATTGGGGACGTAATACAATTCTAACTATTTCTTAATAATTCCATCTATTTTAGTTAATTTTGTGGTCTATATTAATTTACCTATTTGCATTAAACTATGGCAAAATTTGAACTTAAATTACCCAAAATGGGTGAGAGTGTAGCCGAAGCCACGTTAACCGCATGGCTTAAAGATGTTGGAGAGCGCATTGAAGTTGACGAAGCAGTTTTAGAAATTGCAACGGACAAGGTTGACAGTGAAGTGCCTAGTGAAGTTGAAGGAGTTTTAATTGAAAAATTATTTGATGTCAATGCAGTACTAGAAGTAGGTCAAACAATCGCTATCATAGAAACAGAGTCTGATGTACCTGAAAGTTTTTCCCAAATCCCAGAAACTCTTATAACAGAACCTGAAGCAGCGGTTCAATTAGAAACTTCTATTGAAAAAGTTAAAGAAACCATAGCTGCGTCATCCCCAATTGGTTCTAATGGATCTCGCTTTTACTCACCATTAGTAAAAAATATAGCCAAAAAAGAAGGCATTTCTCAATCTGAATTAGATGCGATTCAGGGATCTGGTAAAGAAGGAAGAGTCACTAAAGATGACGTACTTTCTTATTTATCCAATAAATCACAAACAAGTTCTGTTGGATCAGAAGCTCCACAAACTTCCGCAAACCCTCTATCGCCTCGTGTGTCTATTTCTCCTAGTTCAGATACAGTAAACCTTGTAATAAGCCAGGGAGAAGATGAAATTATTGAAATGTCTCGAATGGGTAAATTGGTGTCTAAACACATGACCGATTCGATTCAAACCTCTGCGCATGTGCAATCTTTTATTGAAGTTGATGTAACTAAAATATGGAATTGGAGACTTGGAATTAAAGAGGCTTTTAAAGCTCGAGAAGGTCAAAACATTACGTTTACTCCTATATTTTTGGAAGCCGTTGCGCATGCGCTTACAGTACATCCAATGCTTAATATCTCCGTTCAAGACGGTAAAATATTAAAACGAAAAAACATCAATATCGGAATGGCTACAGCCTTAGAAGATGGCAACTTAATTGTACCTGTGATCAAAAATGCAGATCAGTTAAACCTTATTGGGATGACCAAACGTGTCAATGATTTAGCACATCGTGCGCGTACCAATAATCTCAAACCAGATGATATTCAAGATGGAACCTATACAGTGACTAATGTTGGTGGGTTTGGAAGTATTATGGGAACACCTATTATCAATCAACCACAGGTTGGAATACTTGCTCTTGGTGCCATTCGAAAAGTACCCGCCGTTATTGAAACCAACGAAGGTGATTTTATAGGAATTAGACAACGCATGTTTTTATCACATTCCTATGACCATAGAGTTGTGAACGGTGCTTTGGGAGGACAATTTATAAAAACAGTCAAAGAATATCTTGAAGCATGGGATGAAAATAGATCACTATAATTATGCAATTAAACCTCAATAAACCCATCTGTTTTTTTGATTTAGAAACAACAGGGATTAACATTACTAAAGACCGAATTGTAGAAATCTCAATCCTAAAGGTAAACCCAGACGGTTCTGAGAAAAAGAAAATATGGTTAGTAAATCCAGAAATGCCAATTCCTGAAGTAGTTATAGCCGTACATGGCATTACCAATGAAAAAGTGGCAAACGAACCTACATTTAATCAACTCGCAAAAGAAATTAATTCATGGATTAAAGATGCGGATCTAGGCGGTTTTAACTCCAATCGTTTTGACATTCCTTTATTAGCTGAAGAAATGCTTAGAGCAGGGGTTGATTTTGATATGAAAAACCGACAGTCCGTTGATGTTCAAACTATTTTTCATAAAATGGAACAACGCACATTAGCTGCAGCATTTAAGTTTTATTGTGACAAAAATCTCGAGGATGCACACAGTGCCGAAGCTGATACAATGGCAACTTATGAGGTTTTAAAAGCACAATTAGATCGTTACGATGATTTAGAGAATGATACAGCGTTTTTAGCCGACTTTAGCTCACGAAAAAAACACGCCGATTTTGCTGGTTTTATTGCCTATGATAAAGAAGGGGATGAGTGCTTTTCTTTTGGAAAACATAAGGGTAAAAAAGTCACAGAAATTCTCGAAAAAGAACCTGGATATTTTGGGTGGTTGCTTTCGGCAGATTTCCCACTTTACACCAAAAAAGTGCTCACAGCTATTAAGTTGCGTACATTCAATAATAAACTGGAATAAATGAAGCTTATTTGTATTGGGCGTAATTATGCGAAACACATTTCAGAACTCAAAAATGAAAAACCCACAGAACCTGTTATATTTTTGAAACCTGACACGGCAATTCTCTTAAAAAAACAACCTTTTTTTATCCCCGATTTTTCCGACGAAGTACACCACGAGGTTGAAGTACTAGTGAAAATAAACCGAGTGGGAAAACACATCGATGCAAAATTTGCTCATAAATATTACGATGAAATCGGATTAGGGATTGACTTTACCGCGCGTGACCTTCAGCAGAAACTCAAAGAAAATGGATTACCCTGGGAAAAAGCTAAAGCTTTTGATGGCTCTGCAATTGTTGGAAAATGGGTCTCAAAATCAAACCTCGATAACCTAGATAATCTTCCGTTTAGTCTTCACAAAAATAATAAAATTGTACAGTCGTCCACTACACAAGAGATGTTGTGGAGCATCGATGAAATTATAGCTTATGTATCTCAGTTTTTTACTTTAAAAATTGGGGACATTATTTTTACAGGCACACCTTCTGGTGTCGGGCCTGTTCAGCCCAATGATTCTTTAAAGGGGTTTATTGGAGAAGAACAATTCTTTTCAATCAAAGTTAAATAATCTATGAAAGCGGAAATAATCACAATTGGAGATGAAATTTTAATCGGTCAAATTGTGGACACCAACTCTGCATTTATAGCCAAAGAACTGAATAAAATTGGCGTTTCTGTCTATCAAATTACATCGGTTCAAGACGATAAGACACATATTTTAAAAGCTTTTGAGGCTGCTGAGTCCAATGTTGATATTGTCATTATCACAGGGGGTCTTGGTCCCACAAAAGACGACATTACCAAAACAACCTTAGCGCAGTATTTTGAAGATACTTTAGTCTATGACGAAGCAGTACTGAACAATATAAAATACTTGTGGAAAAATTTTGTAAAACAACCCTTGCTACAGGTTAATATAGATCAATCGCTCGTGCTTTCTAAAGCTACAGCCCTAATGAATACATCGGGAAGTGCTCCCGGAATGTGGATTGAGAAAAACAATACTATTTTTATTTCTTTGCCCGGAGTGCCATTTGAAATGAAAGAGTTAATGAATAGTGAGGTTTTGCCAAGAATATCAAATAAATTCAAACGCCCCTATATTTTACATAGAACGCTGTTGACTTATGGGTTAGGAGAAAGTGTTATTGCCGAAAGAATAAAAAATTGGGAGACTGCTTTGCCAGATTCTATAAAACTTGCGTATTTACCAAATTTAGGGCGTGTGCGGCTGCGGCTATCTTCTACAGGTTTTGATAAAACAGCGGTTATTGAAGGTGTTGAAGCACAGATTGAAACCTTATTACCATTGATAAATGATGTTTTTGTTGGGTTTGAAGAGCACTCCTCGATAGAACAACTTATAGGAAATCAATTAGTGAAATTGGGAAAAACACTAGGAACCAAAGATGTTCTCATCCATGAAGAAAACAACGATTCGAATAAAAATGAATCACAAGAAACAAATGAA
>JAURPF010000150.1 GCA_030835325.1 Flavobacteriaceae bacterium
GCCAAATGTTTATCGCGAAGTGCTTGATACCTTGTCTTCCAGCTTGCTAATTCAATATCGCCAACTCTAATCCCATTACGACCTGTTTTGTCCATATACGTTGGACCGATACCTTTGAGTGTAGATCCAATTTTTGCTTTTCCTTTTGCCAGCTCTGAAGCGGCATCGAGAAGCCGGTGTGTTGGAAGAATTAGGTGCGCTTTTCTAGAAACCAATAGTGACCTATTGATATCAATATCAAAAGGGGCAAGGTTGTCTAATTCTTGCTTAAAAATCACGGGGTCAATCACCACGCCGTTTCCAACCAAGTTGGTGGCATCGGGGTGAAAGATTCCCGAGGGTATGGTGTGTAATACGTGTTTAATTCCGTCAAATTCTAGGGTGTGGCCTGCATTGGGTCCGCCTTGGAATCGAGCAATAATGTCGTACTTTTTTGTAAGTACATCAACAATTTTACCTTTTCCTTCGTCGCCCCACTGTAAGCCTAGGAGTAAATCAATGGCCATGAATGATTAGTTAGCGTTTTTTTTGGTTCCGTAAAAGTATAATGAATGCGCGTGTATGTCAATATCAAAAACCTCCTCGATGGTTTGTTTTATGGCTTGAATACGGGGGTCGCAAAATTCCTTTACATCTCCAGTGTCTGTTAAAATTACGTGATCGTGTTGTTTGTCAAAATATGACTTTTCGTACTGGGCGTGCTGTAAACCAAATTGATGCTTTCGAACCAAGCCACATGCCAACAACAATTCAATTGTGTTGTAGAGTGTTGCGCGACTTACCCTGTAGTTTTTGTTTTTCATCATGATATATAACGACTCGATATCAAAATGCTCTTCACTTAAGTAAATTTCTTCAAGTATGGCAAAGCGTTCAGGTGTTTTTCTATGCCCGTTGCTATCCAAAAATTGAATAAAAACACTCTTTACTATTTCGAATTCGTTTTTCATATGGTAAAACCCAAAAAACAAAGATAAGCAACCTAAATCAATCTCGAACTACTTTCTCAATTCCAGTAACTTTTTCAAGTTTATTAATTAACATATAGAGGGTAGAAGCATGCCTTACGTGCAGTCTTATTTCACCAGAAAAAGTACCTTTTTCTGTGTCAAATTTTATTTGTGTAATGTCTACGTTATGCGCATTTGAAATAAGGTTGGTAACCTCGCTGACAAGTCCAATTCGATCAATACCAGATAAACGGATGCTTCCACTAAAGAACCCTTTTGAAGAATCTATCCATTTTGCACTTAAAATACGATAGCCGTAATTTGAGTGTAAGCTGATGGCGTTAGGGCATTCGTTTTTATGCACCTTTATACCTTCATTAATCGATACAAATCCAAATACCTCATCACCTGCAATAGGATTACAGCACGGACTTAGGGTATAATTGAGGGTTTCTTGATCTTTTCCAAACACCAACATATCGTAGAAGCTTGAAATTTCACTGCTGTCGAGGTTTTCTTTTTTGGGTCGGTCTGAGGGTCGTCTTCTAAAGAGCTGGTAAAAACGGTTGTTTTCCTCGGAGGCAAACTTCTTTAACATTTTATTGTCAATAGTGCCAATACCTACCCGATAATACAAATCCAGACTGGTTTTAAGTTTAAAATAGGACACCATTGCATTGATGATCCGATCACCAAACTTAAATTTCATCTGACGAAGCTTTCGTCTTAATAACTCTTTCCCTTCTGTAGCAATGGCTTTTTCCTCAGCACGTAATGAGGTGCGAATACTTGACCGCGCTTTGGATGTGATTACAAAATCAAGCCAGTTGGCATTTGGAGATGAAGTTTCAGAAGTAATAACATCTACTTGATCACCACTGTTTAGCGTATAGTTAAGCGGAACGATTTTGCCATTCACTTTTGCCCCCCGTGTTTTATCACCAACTTCACTGTGGATGGAATATGCAAAATCTACAGGCGTAGCTCCTTTTGGTAGAGATTTTAAATCTCCTTTGGGCGTAAAGACAAAAATCTCACTCGCATACAAATTAAGTTTAAAGTCTTTGACAAAATCCACAGCATCGGTTTCATCTGATTTTAAAACGTCACGCAATCGGTTTAACCAGCTTTCCATGCCGCCCTCGTCTTTGCTTCCGTGTTTGTATTTAAAATGAGCAGCGTATCCCTTTTCGGCAATTTCGTGCATGCGCTCCGACCTAATTTGTACTTCAACCCATTTGCCACCAGGTCCAACTACCGTTATGTGCAAGGCTTCATAGCCTGTTGATTTGGGTGAGGATATCCAATCGCGCAATCGAGTTGGGTTAGGTTGGAAGTGGTCTGTAACGATGGAATAAATTTTCCATGCCAAAAACTTTTCTTGTTTTGGAGTTGATTTGTAAATAATACGCACAGCAAAACGATCAAAAACTTCATCAAACTTTCTGTTCTTGATTTGCATTTTTCTGCGAATAGAAAAAATACTTTTAAAGCGCCCCTCTGTTTTAAAATTAATACGTTCTTTACTTAGGTGCTTTTGGAGTTGTTTGGTAAAATTCTTTATATACGCCTGCCGTTCTTCTTCGCTTTCTTTAATTTTTATATCAATATCGTTGAATACTTCAGGCTCTGTATACTTAAGTGCTAAGTCTTCTAGCTGTGTTTTTATATTAAACATACCTATACGGTGGGCTAAAGGTGCATAGATATAAAGAGTTTCAGAGGCAATACGCACTTGCTTTTCTTCTGGCATTGCA
>JAURPF010000151.1 GCA_030835325.1 Flavobacteriaceae bacterium
ACCGTTGAAGCCTGTAATTTAAGTGATAATTACAGTCGTTTTACAGCTCAAGGTTACGATGTTTTGGGTGTTAGTGCAGACAGTGCCAAAAGCCAGTCTAATTTTAAAGAAAAATACGGATTTCCTTATCCATTATTAGCGGATGAAGATAAAACAGTGATTAATGCTTTTGGTGTTTGGGGTCCTAAGAAATTTATGGGCAAAGAATTTGATGGTATTCACCGTACCACATTTGTGATTGATGAAACGGGAATCATAGAAGACATCATCCTAAAAGTTAAAACGAAAGAACATACGGATCAGATTTTGAAATAAAAAGAGGCTGTTTGAAGAATAACTTATTTTGTTTTTTTTCGAATGGAGTTGAGAAATTTAAATTATTGGTTCTCAATACATTTCGACTGCGCTCAACGTGACAGATTGTGATTTTATTGGCTTTTCTGACTGCATTTACGAATTACTGGATACATTAGCCTTCGTACCCAAATAATTTTTGTTTTTTGATGATATCAGAAACCCCTTCAGGAAGCATTTCTTCCCAACCCTGTTCCTTGTTTGAAATCATTTTTAAAACTTTCCTTGAGAAAATATTTAGAATTTCGGGGTCATAATTTTTAATATCCACCAGTTTCCCATTGTATTTAAAATATTTGTAGAGTTCCTTCATACGTGGATGCACCTTCAAGTCTTCACTAGTGGTCATGGTTTTATTATCCGTTAACATTGGATATAAATAGATTTTGAGATCTTTATTAAAGAGTTTTCCAAATGCTTCCAAAATTCCTCCACTTAAATGGCGGTAATATTTCTCATCAAAAATATCAATTAAGTTATTGATTCCCATGGATAAGCCCATACGGATTTTGGTGTAGAGATTAAAGTACTCAACAAGTTTATAATATTCTTGGAAATTAGAGATGAGAACCGTTTGTCCAAGAGAACACAACAAGCGTGCTCGATCCATAAAATCTTGTTCGTCAATTTCACCTCCAGAAGCTCTGAGATTGGATAGGGTGATCTCAAATATAACCTTAGTATTTTCTTTTTTAACTTTATTTTCGCTCAAAAAGAGTTGATAGGATTGTTTATACATATCCATATTTACCTTCGTAACCGGTCGAAAACTTCCTCGAAATGCTAGTATATTTTTTTTGTACAACACACGTGCCGGTAAAACATTGTTTCCATCGGGTGCAAACATAACGGCATCCGTCATTCCGTTTTTTAAGAGTTGTAAGCTCATCAATCGGTTATCTACATCTCGAAAAGAAGGTCCTGAAAAATTAATTGTATCAATTTCTAATTGATCTTTGTCAATGTGATCGTATAAATAACGCAATAATTTTTTTGGTTGATTGTATTTATAAAACGCCCCATAAATTAGGTTGGTTCCTAGTTTTCCAAGAGTTTCTTGTTGCAAGCGTGCATCCGTTTCTTTGAATCGGATATGGAGTGTAATTTCATTGTATTGTTTTTGGTTGGAATCAACTTGATAACGTATTCCCACCCATCCGTGTCCTTTAAAACGTTTAGCAAAATCAATAGTAGCAACGGTATTCGCATAACTAAAAAACATTTTATTTGGATATTCTTCTCTAGAAAGGCGATCTTCAATGAGTTTAACCTCGTGAGTCAACATTTTTTTCAATCGATCTTCTGTTACATATCGATGCTCTTGTTCAATGCCATAAATGGCATCACTAAAGGATTTGTCATAAGCAGACATGGCTTTTGCAATGGTTCCTGAAGCCCCTCCAGCTCTAAAAAAATGCCTTACAGTTTCTTGTCCAGCACCAATTTCTGCAAAAGTTCCATAGATGTTTTCATTTAAATTGATTCTTAAAGCTTTGTCTTTTAGTGAAGGAATGCTTTCAATTACAGCATCCCCTTTAAGCGTTATTTCCATCTTTAAAAATTAACGGGGTTACTCTACAAAGGTATCACTTTAGAATAGCTTACAAAAAAAATAGCCTATTTTTGTTGAAAATTAATCATTCATTGAGAATAACATTTTTAGGCACCGGAACTTCCCAGGGGATTCCAATTATTGGAAGCACACACCCTGTTTGTCTAAGTGAAGACCCTAAAGACAAGCGTCTTAGAGTGTCCGCTCTCGTTCAGTGGGAAGATTTTACGATCCTAATAGATTGTGGTCCAGATTTCAGACAGCAGCTTTTACGTACCGATTGCACCAAGATAGATGCCGTTCTTTTTACACATGAACACAGCGATCATACCGCAGGGTTGGACGACTTAAGACCATTTTTTTATAGACAGGGCGCACTTGATGTTTATGCTCATGAACGGGTTTTAAAATCGCTTCACAAACGGTTTGATTATATTTTTACAACCGAAAACAAATACCCTGGTGTACTAACTTTGAATGCACATCCAATTACGGACATCCCTTTTACTGTGGGAACCAAATTAGTTCAGCCTATTAATGTACTCCATAATTCACTCCCTATTTTTGGATTTCGAATGGATGCCTTTGCCTACATAACCGATGCAAAAACAGTTTCGGATTCTGAAGTTGAAAAACTACAAAACTTAGAAATATTGGTTATTAATGCCTTACGAATTGAACCTCATGTTTCTCATTTTAACCTCGATGAAGCCTTGGCGTTTATCAAACGTGTAAATCCTAAAAAAGCTTTTTTGACGCATGTGAGTCATCATTTAGGGTTTCATAATGACCTAGAAAAAAGCCTGCCTGAAAATGTTCATCTCGCTTACGATCAACTACAAATATCTCTATAATGAAAGGAAAAATATACCTTTACTTATTTCTGTTTTCTATCCTACTCAATGTGTTCCAGTATGTGAACTCTAAAAGTATTATTGATAAATATGAAAATGACATCAAAAAATTTAAATCTAAAATTGAAGCCTTAGAGCTGTCAAAACCCGAAGCTCCCATTAAGAAATATAAAAAAGCTGCAGCAGAACTATCTACTGAAGAAGCAGCGTTATAGGAGTGCTAAATTTTAGTTGAAATCCAATCTCTTAATTCATAGAAATTTTGCGGAGCAACGCCATGCCCCACAGGGAATTCACTGTAGGTGTGTTGAATGTTTAAAGAGTTTAAAAACACTGGTGTTTGCCGCGCCCAATCAATTGGAATTACCTGATCGACAGTGCCATGAGAACAATAGAAATTTAAATTTGAAAAATCTAATGCTTCTAAATTATCAGGGAGAATGTCATGGTTAATATAACCACTTAAACCAATTATATTTCTAATTTTAGTGGGATGATTCAAAGCTGTTGCCATTGCTAAAATGGTTCCTTGACTGAAGCCTAAAAGCGTTACGTTATTTTGATCGACAGGATAGAGTTTACAAGCCTCGTCAATACACTGCATCAAAAGTTTCATTGAAGATTTTGCCTGATCGTTGTCATTCCATTTATTTTGTTCTGCATCAAAATTAATCGCATACCAAGCATTTCCACTCGGTTGGAGCGGGTATGGGGCTCTAATGGAAATAATGAACAATTCTTCTGGAAGTTCTGTCGCAAACGAAAACAAATCATTTTCATCGCTGCCATACCCATGAAGCATCACCAATAAGGGTGCGTTTTCTTTGAGTGTTGACGGTCTGCTTACATGAATTAATGGAAGTTGTGCACTCATTTATTTAATGTTTTTGAAAGCCGTTTGATAGAGGTTTCCAACTAAGGGTATAGGAATCATTTTACCCGATAATGCCGTTGAAAACCCATAGATAAATAGAATTCCAAATGCCATCCAAAATGAACCCGTAATTTGCCAACTATCAAAGTATCCAATAGGATAGCCTAATGCCATAAAAGAGAGCCATAATCCTAAAGATTGACGGATATGAAAATAGGCAAATTGACTTTTTTTATCTGAATTTGTGAAGTAAGCAATCAAGACTCCTAGAAGATAAAAATAACTTATAATCGCACTACTTTTTCCAGATTTAATATCTTTATTATCAATCATTTAAAGCGGTATTGAAGTGGTATTATTTGCAATGATGCCATAAACCGTTCCTTTTAATTTTGAACCTAAAAAGAGTGAATTTTTGGATTTTGAATGCAGGTGTTGCTCTTTAAAAATATAGCTTTTTGAAGGGTTGAATAAACTCAACTTTGCAGCGTTTCCAATTGCCACACTCTGTGTATTCAAACCAAAGCGTTTTTTTCCCTTTGTAAGTAGCTGTATGGCCTTTTTGGTTGTGAATATCGTATTCAATACCCCAAAAGCACTTTCCAGTCCGAGAGTGCCGTATTTGGCATAATCAAATTCAATTTTTTTGTGCTCAATATCAATTGGGTTATGATCGGAAGTGACCATGTCTATGGTTCCATCCTTGAGTCCCTCAATTAGGGCTTCTATATCGGTTTGGGTTCGCAAAGGAGGGTTGACTTTAAAGTTGGTATCAAAGTCACTTAAACTTTCGTCAGTAAATATCAAATTGTGAATAGCGACACTGCAACTGACGTCTAGTTTTTTTGCTTTTGCTTCGCGGATTAAAGCAACTGATTTTGCAGTTGATACTGTTGGAATGTGGAGTTTTCCTTCGGTATATTCTAAGAGAAAAAGATCACGTGCAATTTGTAGCTCTTCTGCCAATGGTGGCAATCCTTTGAGCCCCATTCGTGTACTCGTGATATTTTCGTTCATTACTCCATTTTCAGCCACTCTGTTTTCGTGTGGAAACGAGTGAACTAACCCATCAAAACTTGAAGCATATTGCAAAGCAATTTTGAGAAGGTTTGGATTTTCAATGGATTTTTTATAATCTCCGAATGCAATACTTCCAGCAGATTTCATATCATATAATTCAGCAAGGTCAGTGCCTTTACTCTCCTTGGTGAGGGCACCAATAGGGTGGAGGCTGGTTGCAGAATTTGCTGCTTTAGATTTCACAAACGAAATGTCTGAGTGAGAGTCAATCACTGGGTTTGTATTTGGGTTTAGGGCAATATCTGTAAACCCAGACGCCGCAGCCACTTGTAATCCATTTGCAATTGTTTCACGTTCTTCATAACCGGGCTCTCCAAACGATACACTGCTATCAAACCAACCACTAGATATATGGAGGTTTTCTAAAGAAATTACAGGATATTTGTTTGGATTTTTGAGAGATTTAGCAATTTGAGTAATGAAACCGTTTTCAACTAAGAGGTCTTGAGTTTGATTGTGGAAATCACTTTTTTCATCAAGAATGGTAGCTGATTTTATAAGTACGTTCATTTAAAATATTTTAAGATGAGCATTTCAAAAGCTAATAATATTAGTGCAAAAATAACAAACCATTTCCACAACCAAGTCACATTCGCTTCAATTTTTAAATTTTTAAGTGTTGTATCCAAAGAATTTTCAATCGAAACCCCTTTGATTTTTGTAAGATCGGCATAGTTCAACCGGCTTTCATTTCGATTGTAGTTATAGCTCACAAGCGTCAAGGTGTCTGTTTCTTTTAAGATTGAAAAATGCCCAGATTCCGTTGGATGATCTTTTGTTGTGATGCTTACTTTATTGTTGAAGTTTGTTTGTAAAGGAATAAATTGAGTCTCTTTGTTTGCTAATTTTAAAATACGGTCTTTTTGTAAATTAATTTTAATGTCGAAATTATTTTCAGAACCAATCCAATAAAAAAGAGGGGGCGATTTTAAACTCGATTTTCCAATGTTATAAAATGTTGGAACGATTAATGGCGAATTAACAAAATTAGAGGCTTCGGGTTCTACAGCTGCAGTAAATAGAAATAACATCTTAAACTGAACTAAAAAGGGCTGCTGGTCTTCAAACGATAACACACTGTTTGTAGAGGTTGTGAGTGGGTAATAATACTGCACCTTTGGATATTGAAAGTTAGTAACTTCTTCTTCAAAAACATCTTTTAAAACAGGATGCTTGTACGCAATGTTAGTGATGTATTTTTCTTGAGTTTGGAGCGGTCTAAGTCTGTGGTTTGTTTGTAATGCTAACAATTGATTATAAGAGTTTAAATTCCCATTTTTAGAAGGAATCATAACAACTACGCCTCCATTTTCCATAAACGCTTCGAGAGTGTTTTTTAAAACCAATGAAATCTCTGTTAAACCATTTAAGACAATAAGATTTTGGGTTTTAATTTGACTGTAATCAAGGCTCTTATAATTTTGACTTTGAAATATAAATTCCTCTCCTGCATAGAGTTTTTTTAAATAAGAAGTATTCTTATTTTCTTGAATTGCTAATACCCTTATTTTTTCGGCTTTTGGAATGTTAAAATAAAAGGTGTCATCGTAAGGAATTTGAGTGTCTTCGATAGAAAGCTTGCCAGCAAATTCTAAGGGGTTTGGAAGCACAAAAGTTGTTTTGTAATCCTTCGATTTTTCTAAAATGGATTTTCCAATAACTGACTGGTCTTGGTATAAAGTCACAGAGATGGGGTCGTCTATTGTGCGGCTTGTTTTACCCCTGACATTCAAAGAATAATTGGCATTTAGAGAGGGTTCTAAAGATACCGATTCAATATATGAGTTTGCTGTGTTAATTGGTTTTAATGGCACAAAAACGACGCGTATGGAAGAGTCCACTACCAATGGGGTTTCGTCTTTTTGTTGTTGAAAATCAGAGACTACAATAAGTGTTTTTGAACTTGTTTTGGAATCAGAGAATAAGGAGGTTCCTTTTAGAATTACAGTATGTAAGTTCAACTGATTTTGACTGTATTTCAGAGATAGTAACTCTGTTTTTAAATTTTTGATAGAAGTTGATTTGTAACTTTGAGAGTTGGTAAAAACTCCAATTTTTTCAGTCGCATCAAACCCAGTAATGACATCTTGAACAGCTCGATTTAAAAGAGAACCCTTAGAGCCAATTGCCTGCATACTGAAGGAATTGTCTAAATAAATTACGGTTTCAGAATTGTTTTTTTGTGCCGATTGATTGGATAGAAAGGGCTGAGTAAACGCGGTAATAATACTTGCAATTAATAAGAGTCGTATCAATAGGATGAGCCATTTTTTCAGTTGCGAACTCTTTCTGGTTTGTAGGCGTATTTTTTGTAATAAGGCTACATTTGTAAACGCTTGAACTTTAAAACGTCTGAGTTGAAATAAATGAATTAAAATAGGGATGAGCAGTGCTGGAAGTGCGTAAAAAAATTCTGGGTGTAAAAACTGCATCTTATGAATTGTATCGTCAAATATAAAAACTAAAATTTGATTTGATTAACAGAAGAAGAAATAATCCTTCATCGCGGTTTTTTTGTGGATGTTGAAATAGTGTTTGATTTCCGCTTGTGAGTCTTGATTGGCAACGGTAATAATGCTTTGGTAATTTTTGAGTTTATTCAGGTATTTAAACGGTTTTAAGGTCTGATTATAAATGTCCTTTCCTATTTTTTTAGGATTGTCACAAACCCATTCAAAGGGGGTATTTTTTTCAATAAGTAATTGGGCTACTTTTTTTCCTTTGCTACCAGCACCCCAAATTACGATTGTTTTTTGCTTGTCATGCGATAGCTCTAAAAAATAATTCACCTTTAATTCCAAGAACGAATTTTCAGCATAATGTGCATCGACCCTGGAAGTTCTAATTGCATAATCGCGCCAATGGTGCACTACTTCATTTGAAGCAATGCATTTTAGTCCCTGTTTATAAAACCGAAATGCTAAATCGTAGTCCTCTGGATAAGTGTTTGGTACAAATCCTCCACAGCGGTCAAAGTCTGTTTTGTAAACCATCCAACAGGGTGAAGGGATGACACACTCTTTGTAAATTTCATCAAAATTTCGGCCTTTAGAGGTCAATCCATTAAGCCAAGTTTCGTAGCGTTTGTAGCCATTTCCAATGCCTTCATCTGAAAAGTAACGAACATGCCCCAGCGCTAAGTGTCCTTCGCCATGCATTTTTAAGGAGTGTTGCATCTGTTCAAGTTTGTTTGACACCATCAGGTCGTCACTATCCATTCGTGTGATAAAAGTGCCTTTAGCATATTTATAGCCCGTTCTTAGTGCCTCAATAATTCCACTGCTAGTATTTCGTAACAACCGGATTCGCTCCTCAGAATTCGCATAGTTTTGTACGAGGTTATAACTAGCATCGTTGGAGCCATCATCCACAATAAGAAGTTCCCAATTGGTGTAGGTTTGTTGTATGATAGAATCAATACAGTCGCCTAAATAGAGTTCCGTGTTTTTAAAGGGAATCAGTATGCTTATTAAGGGTGTTTGCATTAATATTTTGCGGCCTTTCCATTTGCGGACGACTCTTTAAGAAAGGCTCTTAAATCGTCAT
Source organism: Flavobacteriaceae bacterium (assembly GCA_030835325.1). Taxonomy (GTDB): domain Bacteria; phylum Bacteroidota; class Bacteroidia; order Flavobacteriales; family Flavobacteriaceae; genus Hel1-33-131. Next base: position 8,261 of record JAURPF010000151.1, read on the forward strand.
TCGCCTGAATTAAATCTTTATCACGCAAATACATCATATGTCCACTGCGATAGCCCTTAAACGTAAAGCGATCTTTCATTTTGCCACTAAGATCTATTTGTGATAAGGTATATTTTGCATTGAAATAGGTGGTTGCTCCGTCGTAATATCCAGATTGATTTAACACTTTTAGATACGGGTTTTGTGCCATTGCCAATCGAAGGTTGTCACGTGTATTGTCATCATCGTTATTCCAAGGATGTACAGATCCAAACATATTGTATTTTAAATCCGTTTTAAATTTTAATTCACTTTTAATATAGTGATTGATTGCAGGTGTAAAAGAGTGCAACCAAGAGGTAAGTTCTGCACTATAGTCGGGGCTGTTTCCAGATTCTTTTTTGTCTATTCCTAGGTAACGAGAGTCTAATCGACCAATGGTTTGTCCTGTATCATCTCGCAGTAATTCTTTCCAAAAAAACGAATTTGGCACATCTAAGTTGTGTTGTAAAATCACCTTTTGACTCAAACCAGAATAATAGGCCATTTTTTGGCTAACTGCCATTTTTTCGTCGGCATCAATAAAACCTCCTTTTGCCAATGCAGGAATGAGTTTATTAATGGCGTAAGCTTCAGACTCGGGAAGAATTTCTAATAAATCTTTGGACTGAAGTGCTTCAGGTAATTTGTTGTGATACCATGCAGTTGCAGTATAATAGGGGAGGTTCAATGCGGATGAAACAGGGCCTCCAACACGCAAGACTTTATAATCTGCAGGGGATACCAAAATCACACCATTTAGATACATCCATTGATTTTGTTGAAGCTCCAAAGACAAGCCCATCACACGGGTGCCCCCATAACTTTCGCCTATGATGTATTTAGGAGACTCCCATCTATTTTTTCGACTTACAAATGTATTGATCCATTCTGCTAAATATTTGATATCTTCATTAATTCCAAAAAACTGTTCTCTGTCGGGCATTTCTCCTTCTTTATTTGGGAGCATCCTGGAATATCCCGTATTTACAGGGTTGACAAAAACAATGTCGGCTTCATCTAAAATCGAGTTAGGATTGTTTTTAAATCCATAGGGTTGAACTGGATAGCCTTCAGAATCTACATTTAAAATACGAGGACCTGTATAAGCAATATGCATCCAAACCGATGCTGAGCCTGGGCCTCCATTAAAGGAAATGATTAAGGGACGTGTAGCCCTGTTTTTTATGTTATTTCGGGTGTAATATGTATAAAATAAACTAGCAATTGGCAGGCCCTCTTTATCCCAAACAGGTTGCATTCCTGTTTCAGCAGTGTAATCAAATTTGATTCCTTTGACAGTCGTGGAGTGGGTGGTGCTAACAATTGTGTCAACAGGAATTTCAATCGATTGACTGGAGCCTACAAATAGAGAAACTAAGCTGATGTAAAAAAGATGTTTTTTCATTTTAAGTAATTTTATTAAGATTTACTAAAATACAATCTTTAAAACAATATGAAACTATTAATCTAAAATTCTGCCAACGTGGTGGCAATGACGGCTTCTGCTTTACTCTTTTCGCTTGCGTGTACATACAGTTCTTGAAATCCATAAGTTGCAGTTCCAAAACCAGCCAATCGTGCAGACTCTGTTTCATCTTTAACAATAGCAGTGATGCCTTCTTTTTCTAGGTTTTGTGTAATTAGTTGTACTACAATAAAGCTACCAGAATAAACTTTTGAATACTGTGATTCCATAGGTATTAGTTTTTAGTATGTATATGTCCACCAGAAGAAGATTTAACAGATGTTTTTAAGGAAGTTTCGTAATTTTCAATGTTTGCACCGCTAGAAGCATTTGCGTCAAACTCCTCTAAACATTTTACGGATAAATCAGCACCGCTCGATGCTTTTACTTCGCAGAATTGAGCCGTTAATTTTGATGCATTTAACTGACTACCACTGGAGGCATTCCCCACAAATTCTTTAGTTTTTCCTTCTAATTTCAACTGACTACCACTAGAACTACTGCTTGTGATATGGGTGGTTTCAACGGATAATTCAATTTCGCTTCCACTCGAAGAGCTCAAATCAAGACTGGGTATTTTTAGTGTATTGGTACTAAAAACTTCGCTACCACTTGAAGCTTTTACTTGGTCTATAGTGATGAAATTGACAACTACTTTTTTGGAGGAAACATGGTGGGTACTTTTATCCATAAAAATTTTAAGTGTTCCGTTTTCAACTTTAGTAATAATTAATTCTTGAATATTTTCATCTGCTTGAACCGAAATACTTGGACTGTCACTTTGTGTTAGGAAAAGATTGATTCCGGTACTTACTTCGATACGATTAAATGATTCATCATTAAAGGAGCGTTCTTCGGTCACTACAACGCCGTTGCCTCGCACTCCTTTATTAAAGGGAAAGGAATTAAATTGGCAAGCGTTTAAGGCAAGACTTACAATGACAAGACTGATAAATTTGATAAGGGTCATCATGATAATTTGAGTTTAGGTTATTAGTTTTGATTTAGGTTTGGACAATCCAAGCATCGCATGGATTTATGATCAATTTTTAGATAATGCTCTTCGTTTCCATTATCTAAAATATCGTTATATCTCGAAGAATTTCTGTGGTAAGAATAGGTGTTTTCATCTGCGAACAACACACTCCCAATTGGCAGGTGTAGAATAACTTCAATATTTTGTCTTCTATACTTTTGTTCCATTTCTGTAAGAAAAAAACCATCTAAGTAGAGTGTGTTATTTTTGAATTCATATTTATAATCCAAAGCTGTAGCACGATCTTTAGCTTTTATATAGTCGACTCCAGACGCTTTTTTTTCAACTGAAATAGTACCATTAGAATCTTTTGTGGACCGCACGATTAATCTCACATCCGAGCCATATATTCGTTTTCTATCCTTTTCATCATAAATAATCTCAAGGTCAGAATTGCGATATAATGATTTTGAGTAAAAAGGATTTCCTTTCATTTCTAAATACAGAGTATCTGTGCTTGTAATTGGCAGTTTTGCTTGTTCTGTGACACTTGCATCTACTCGAAAATCGGCGGCCTGTTTAAGACTAAATATAATGATTGTAATCAAAGCGATGATCCAAACTCCTAAAAGAGAAAATTTAGTATAACGATTGAATATTCCTTTGCGTTTGGAAATCATGTGATAACCCAACATCAATATAAACACCAGTGGGATTCCTGCAATCAGCAGTACTAAAATAGAAACCAACCACAGTGGTAAGCTAGAAGAATTGATTAGGTCTGCAAAATCCATGCCTGGAAAATGCACAGCATCTGCAATACCAACTGTTAATAAGCTGATAAAAAATCCAATTAACATAATAATACTTATAATTATAAAGAAGACTCCAATTACCTTGAAAATTAACTTAAAGAAGAGCAAAATAAGATCACCAATTGTTTCAAAAAATGAACGTGATTTAGATTGGATGTTTTTTCCCAAATCATTAAGTGTTCCTGAGTTCACACTGTCTTTAACGCGCTCAAGACTCTCTTTAACATTACCAAACTCTTCTTTTACTTTTTTTTCAATATTGGTAATGTTAATGGGCTTTCCCATCATTGATAATTTTTCGGCTGTTGTATTCGCAGCAGGAATTAAAATCCATAAAATAATATATAATAAAAGTCCTGTTCCTGCTCCAAAAATTAAGAGCACCCACAAGAGTCTTATGATTAGTGGGTCTATTCCAAAATAATACCCAAGACCAGATGAAACCCCTCCAATGTATGAATTGTCTCGATCTCTGAATAAACGTCGTTTTTGACTGTTGGATTTTTCATTTTTAGGAGTTTCATCAAAAGGTTCCTCATCTATTTTATAATCCTCAGGCTGTCCCATAATAGAGATGATCTCATCGACTTCTTTGTTTGATATAACCTGTTGATTTGTTTTGATACGTTCTGAGAACAGTTCTGAGACACGCCCTTCTATGTCTGCAATAATTTCGGATGCCTCCTCTGTGTTGTGTAATGATGCCTTAATGGCTTCAAAATAATTTTGAAGTTTTTGATAGGCATCTTCATCGATATGAAAGAAGCTACCAGCTAGATTTATGCTTACAGTTTTGTTCATTTCTTTGTGTTTTTTTGGAGGGTTACTAAATTTACAGCATTGTGAAGTTCATTCCAAGTGGTGGTCAATTCCACTAAAAAAAGTTCGCCACTTTTAGTGAGTGTATAGTATTTTCTTGGAGGTCCTGTGGTGGATTCTTCCCATCTATAGTTGAGCAAGCCAGAATTTTTTAGCCGTGTTAGAAGTGGATAAATAGTCCCTTCAACTACTAGCATTTTTGCTTCTTTGAGTGTTTTTAGAATTTCGGCAACATAAGCGTCATTATTTTTTAAGACGGACAATATGCAAAACTCCAAAATACCTTTTCGCATCTGTGCTTTTGTGTTTTCTATCTTCATTGCTATTAATTTATTACAAACCTAATACATAAAAAGGTATTATGTATAACATAGTATTATATTTTAATATAAAATTAACAATTTAAGATCTTTAAAAAATACCTATCTTAGCTATCATTATAAAAGCACATATGAACTTTACACCAAAAAAACTCAATCTTTTTTTACTTTTCAAATTACCCTCTGCTTATCTTACGGGTGTACGGACAAAATCAATTGATGCTCAAAAATGTGTAGTGGTTGTGAAGCACCGTTGGATTAATCAGAATCCTTTTAAATCGATGTTTTGGGCGGTTCAAGGGATGGCTGCAGAGTTATCTACAGGAGCTTTGATTATGATGAAAATTCAAGCCGCACAAAAAAATATTTCAATGTTGGTTATTAATAACAATGCCAGTTTTAGTAAAAAAGCAAAAGGCGTTATTACTTTCTCTTGTACTCAAGGAAATCTTGTAGATCAAGCCTTACAAAATGCGATTGCTACGGGAGAGGGGCAAACATTAATTTTAACAGCTAAAGGCATTGATTTATCTGGGGATGAGGTCTCTTCTTTTGACTTCGAGTGGTCTCTGAAAGTGAAATAAAAAAAAATCTAAAGATAGTGTTAAAGTTTGCGAGGGGTCTTTATTTTTTTATTAATTTAAACAAATAATCATTAAACAAACGCCTATTCAACACCATTACATTTTATTAACTTTAATTTTTTACAGAATGTCAAGAGCAATGTTTGAGTACACCAAAACAGTACTGAATAAGGTAAGTTTTGATACAACCCTTTTTTGTAAAGAAGTTCAAAAAGCACTTCAACGTTTATTGCCATACGAAATAGAAGAATTAAAATTATTTATTCAAAACTTAGTTAGATCCAACCCAGATTTGAAACAATGTATGGTTTATTTGAATTAGTCTTTTTAATAAAAATTAAACTGTAAAGTGGCCGAAAGGCCACTTTTTTTATTTTGGAATGGGACTAATAATTTGAACATTTTGAAATGCAATTGCCCCCCGAATAATACCAGAAATAATTTTATGAAGTGCATCAATAATTTGAATTTTTAACTCACTTTTATGGTAGATCAAACTGACTTCTCTTGCTGGTGAAGGCTCACTAAAATAATGTAATTTTTCTTGTTCCTTTTCTTTTAAATCTAAGGTATGTAAATAGGGCAGAAGCGTCATTCCCATGCCTTCATTTGTCAATTTCACCAACATTTCAAAACTCCCACTTTCCAATTGAAATTCACTAAGATCTTTGGTCTTTTTGGCGTTACATAAATTAAGGACTCCATCTCTAAAACAATGTCCATCTTCTAATAACAACATATCATTAATGTCCAAGTCCGAAACTTCTATTGTTTTTTTGGAAGTCAACCGATGATTGCTAGGAATGTAGCCAACAAAAGGTTCATAAAATAACACACGTTCCTTGATTTGTTCATTTTTCAAAGGCGTAGCAGCTATGGCAGCGTCCAAATGTCCATCGTTGATACGTTGCATAATTTCTTCCGTGTTTAGTTCCTCAATTTTGAGCCTTATTTTTGGATAGCGTTTGATAAAGGATTTTAAAAACATCGGTAAAAGAGTCGGCATCACAGTTGGAATGATTCCTAATTTGAATTCTCCTCCAATAAACCCCTTTTGTTGATCCACGATATCTGTGATACGATCTGCTTCATTGACAATATTTTTTGCTTGATTTACAATTTTGCGTCCAACTTCGGTCAATTCGATTGGTTTTTTACTGCGATCAAAAATTTGAATGTCTAATTGGTCTTCAAGTTTTTGAATTTGCATGCTCAATGTTGGTTGTGTGACGAAACATTTTTCAGCTGCTTTTGTGAAGTTTTGATGTTCAGCAACTGCTAAAACATATTTGAGTTGGGTAATGGTCATAATCGTTGGTGTTGAGATTACAAAGCTATAAATAAAAACTATTAACTTATTTTGATTTAATAGTTTTTTACTGTATTATAAAAAAACCTATTCCATCGAATAGGCTTTTTTCTAAGTAAAGGATTTTTTTAGTTTATAGGAAAACCACGGTCACGCATCAAAGCTTCTTTATCAGCATCACGACCTCTAAACAGTCTGTAAGCTTCAGCAGGATCTATAGAATTTCTGGGTTCAAATAAGTATTTTACCAATCGTTTTGCAACTTCTTTGTCATAAAACCCACCTGGTGCTTCTTGAAATGCTTCTGCAGCGTCTGCAGTCAGTACATCTGCCCACATATAGCCATAGTAAGCCGTGGCATATCCTTCTCCAGAAAATACATGTCCAAAATGAGGGGTACGGTGACGCATTGGAAGTTCAGAAGGCATTTTCAGGTCTGCTAATGTTTGTCTTTCAAATGCATCAATGTCAATATTCTCAGGATCTGCAAGGTGAAGTTTCATATCCATCAATGCAGAAGCTAAATATTCGGTTGTTCCAAAACCTTGGTTAAACTTAGCCGCTTTTTTGATTTTTGCAACCAACTCTTGAGGGATCACAGCTCCTGTTTTGTAATGCACTAAAAATTGATTGATAACTTCGTCAGTCGATAACCAACGTTCCAACAATTGAGATTGAAACTCTGTATAATCTCTTACACCTCCGTTTAAAGTGGGGTATTTTACATTCGATGAAAAGAAATGCAACGCATGTCCAAATTCGTGAAAAAAGGTGGTTGCATCATCCCAAGAAACTAATAGAGCTTCTCCTTCTGCTGGTTTTACAAAGTTAGAGTTGTTTGAAGCCAGTACTGTTTTTTTGCCATCAAAAGTGGTGTGACTTCTGTAGGTTGTTGCCCATGCTCCAGAACGTTTTCCTTGACGTGCATACGGATCTAAATACCAAAGGCCAATATGGTCTCCTGTATCTTTATCCGTCACTTCCCAAACTTTGACATCTTGATGAAAGACAGGAACGCTTCCTTCTAAAACCGCGGTGAAATCATAATTAAACAAACGTCCAGCAACATAAAACATCGCATCTCTTAACTTGTCAAGTTGAAGGTATTGTTTTACTTCATCACTGTTTAAATCGTATTTTGCCGCCCGTACTTTTTCGGCATAGTAGCGGTAATCCCAAGGTTCAATAGTGATGTTATCTCCATTAGAATTGGCGACTGCTTGCATATCTGCTACTTCTTCATGAACACGAGCAATAGATGCTGGCCAAACAGCTTCCATCAAAGCCAATGCATTCTCGGGCGTTTTTGCCATACGATCTTGTAAACGCCATTCGGCATAATTTTTATAACCTAATAGCTCAACACGCTCGCGACGTAATTTTAAAACCTCAGCAATGATTCCATTGTTGTCGTACGCATCACCATTGTCGCCACGTGCATAATAATTAGTCCATACTTGTTTTCTTAAATCCCTGTTTGTCGAATAGGTTAGAAATGGATCCATTGAAGATCGGGTATTTGTAATTGCATAGCTTCCTTCCTTTCCTTTTTCGGCGGCAATGGCCGCAGCAGACTTAATAAAACCATCTGAAAGTCCGTCCAATTGATCGGCATTCAAATAGGTTACATAATTTTCTTCATCATGAAGTACATTATCTGAAAATGTATTGTAAAGGGTGGATAATTCTTTATCAATGGCTGCGTAACGCGCTTTCTTATCAGCACCTAGTTCTGCACCACGCATGGCAAAACCATTATAGGTGAGTTCTACAACACGTTGTTGGTCGGCGTCTAAGGGCGTGACTAAAGACGCATCATAAACGGACTTAATTCGATCAAAAAGTGCTTTATTCTGATAGATTTTTGAAGAAAACGCTGATAGTTTTGGGGCGAGTGTTGCCTGTATTTCTCTGAATTCTGGAGAAGATATATTGGAACTCATAATTCCATAATAGGTAAAAACACGGTCCAATTCTGCTCCAGAGCGTTCCATAGCTGCAATGGTATTTTCAAAGGTTGGGGCTTCCTTAGAATTTACAATTGAATCGATTTCAATAAGATTGAGTTCCATTCCTACTTCGATAGCTTCTTCAATGTCATTAACATCCATTTTATCAAATGCAGGAACACCACCATAAGAACCTTTCCATTCTTGTAATAAGGGGTTTTTACTAGTTGTTTTCATGTCTTTTTTACAACCTATAACAAGGGTTATAAGACTTAAGCAAAAAATTTTGAGGTAAGAATTTTGTGCACTAATGTTCATGGTTTATGATTTTAAAAGTTCAACTAAGATTTACAATTTACTTAAAAAATAATATTCTTGTTGTGAATTTAAAATTATTTTAAGATTTCAACTTTTTTGATGTACACATTTTGGAGAGGCCAATCTGAGGCGTCGGTTGGTACTGCTGCAATTTTATCGACGACTTCCATCCCTCGAATTACGTTTCCAAAAATGGTATAATCACCATTTAAATGATGCGCACCCCCTTGTTGTTGTACAATAAAAAACTCAAAAGGAGAGGCCTTTTTATAAGGGTTTTCTATATTTTTGCTCGGCATACTTACCATGCCACGGTGGTGTTTAAATCCTTTGTCGTAATCATTTGGAAGTAAGTATTTTCCAATGTTCCGTCGTTTTATATATGTTTCACGGTCGTCACTATTTCCCCCTTGAATTACAAAATTTTTGATCACTCTGTAAAATTGCGTATTATTGAAATATTGTTTTTTTGTAAGGTAAATAAAATTGGATCGGTGAAATTTAGTCTGTTCAAACAATTTAATGTCAATGGTTCCAAAATCGGTGGTTATTCGAACTGTATTTTCTTTGTGTTTTTTGTCATAGTCTAAGAAAAACTCCATAACATTTGCATCGCTTAAAAGAAAATTTGGTTCTTTTTTTTCAGCAGTCGATTCTTTTGAAATGCGGGTAGGCGTCGTTTTTTTGATCTTGATTGTATTTGTTTTCTTACTTTCACAACACATCAAAATACAACTCAAAAATATTAGAAAAAAAAATCGCATGGATCGTATAGATTTATTAAATTGAAAGATATGAGATTTAAGGCATTTGAAAAAACGATTCAAGAAATAAATAAATTGAGTTTGCCAGGATTAGATATACAGTTAAAAATGGCACCTCCTTTTCGTGAACAATTATTAGAGCGTTACAAAGAAGAACGCAAATCTGCAAAACCTGCAGCTGTCTTAGCATTGTTTTATCCTAGTATCGAAGGCGAAACGCTGATGGTTTTAATCGTTCGTAAATCGTATAAAGGGGTGCATTCTGCTCAAGTTGGGTTTCCAGGAGGAAAACCAGAACCTGAAGATCATTCCAAGGAAGCAACTGCTTTACGTGAGACTTTTGAAGAAATCGGTGTATCTTCAGAAAAAATTAAAGTTCTTCGAGAATTATCATCTCTTTATATTCCACCAAGTAATTTTTTGGTATCTCCTTTTTTAGGGATTGCTGAGCGTCCACTCACGTTTACGCTTCAGGAATCAGAAGTTGATGCCATTCTTGAAGTTCCTTTAACAGAGTTTCTTAATAATAAATCGGAGGTTTTTTCAGAAGTATTGGCTGCTGAGGGAAGCACTTACGATGTACCGGCGTTTGAACTTAATGGTCGTATTGTATGGGGAGCTACCGCCATGATGTTGATAGAAATTAAAACAATGATAAATCAAGTTTTAAAAAAATAGCTTAGGTTTGCATTCCAATTTAGAACAAAAAAATGCGTCTTTTCAAAAAAAATATCTTTGGTCAATATCTATTTTTAAAAAAATGGATAATTCGAATCGCTGGAGTATTAAGTCACCGACGTTATAGAGGGTTTAATGAACTGCAAATAGAAGGCTCTGAGATTCTACGAAATTTACCAGAACAAAACGTGTTGTTTATTTCTAATCATCAAACGTATTTTGCGGATGTGATGGCGATGTTTCATGTGTTTAATGCAGCACTTAGTGGGCGTAATGACACTATTAAAAATGTTGGCTATTTATGGAATCCAAAATTGAATGTCTATTTTGTAGCAGCCAAAGAAACGATGAAATCTGGATTGCTTCCAAAAATATTTGCTTATGCGGGCTCAATTAGTATTGAAAGAACATGGCGTGCTTCTGGAGAAAATGTAAATCGACAGGTTAAAATGAGCGATATTTCAAATATTAATAAGGCCCTAAACGACGGTTGGGTAATTACATTTCCACAAGGGACAACCACTCCTTTTAAGCCCATCCGAAAAGGGACAGCGCATATTATCAAGCATTATAAACCAATTGTTGTACCCATTGTGATCGATGGTTTTCGACGGTCTTTTGACAAAAAAGGTATCCGAGTGAAGAAAAAAAATATTCTTCAGACTATGGAAATTAAAGCCCCTTTGGAAATTGATTATGAAAACGAGACGATTGCTCAGATCGTAGAAAAAATTGAGTACGCAATTGAACAGCACCCCTCTTTTATGAAAGTAATCTCTCAAGAAGAATTGTTAGAAAAAGAAGCTTTGAACAATAAGCGGAAATGGTAAACTAGGACTTTATTTCAATTTCTTTTAAATCTTTGTAATTCGATTTTAAACGTTTCAATAAAAGTCCATAAATTAAATAGTAAAACCCAATTAAAACTGCTGAAACAAGAGCCATGGCAACGATACTTAATCCCACAACAATTAGATAGAATACTGTAATGTTACCATCGCCTTCCGATTCAATTCTGTTGAGTAGAATTTGAACTTCTGGATTGTTTGTCAACTCTATATATACGCCTATAACGATAGAGATACACATAAAAACAAGATTAAAAATCACGTAGTGTCTTACTGTTCTACGGGTTTTTAAAATGCGTTCCATTAACATTTTTGTGTTGTCTGTCGCTGAAATAGTTTTGTAGTTTTTGTAAAAAACATAAAAGAAATAAATCAACACAACATAGCCTAATATTGTAAGAGGGTAGAGTATATAATTCACATCATAACTTTGAATTTTCTTTAAGTCTTCGCTGCCTCTCAATCCTAAAGAAATAAGTGTCCAAAATCCAAATTCTAAGAGACTGATTATAAAAATCCATTTTACAATTGATGAGGAACGTTTATAAATTAATTTATAAAGTTCTTCTTTATTGAATTCTTTAAAGTTTATAGAAGATGTTTGCCAGTCTTTTTTTAATAGCTCTAATTCATCCATATTTATGAGTTTAACTGAGTTTTTAGTTTTGTTTTAATACGGTTCATTCGAACACGCGCATTGACTTCGCTAATTCCCAGTGTTTCACTAATTTCTTTATAATTTTTGTTTTCCAAATACAGAAAAACAATTGCTTTTTCTATGTCATTTAGCTTATGAACAGCTGCATAAATCCTATTGAGTTGTTCGTCCTTGGTGTCATCATATTCTTCATAAGAAAGTTTGTAGGCTACAGGCTCAATACGCTGACTCTCAACTCGTCTCAAGGATTTTCGGTACAAGGTGATAGAGGTATTTAACCCCACGCGATACATCCAAGTACTAAATTTTGAGTCGCCTCTAAATTTGGGATATGTTTTCCATAATTGAATGGTAATTTCTTGAAACAAATCTTTATGTGCATCAGAATCATTGGTATATAGCCTGCAAATTTTATGCACGATGTTTTGGTGTTTTTCCAACAGTTCTATAAAATTACGTTCTGATGTCAAATTGGTTGGCTTTATAGGTTAGTCGGTCAATTTAATGATTTGTTACTTTTCTCAAGAAAATTTTCTAGTTTCATCTGAACTATTTTTTAGAAACAGGGGTGGGTTTTGAACCTTTTGGGGGCATGGGGCCTCTTAAGTGAATGATGAGTCCATCTAAAAAATTACGTAAAAACTGATCGCCACATTCCATGTATTTTGGGTGAGTTTCGTTTCTAAAAATCGCATTTAGTTCACTTTTGGTGATTTTAAAATCTTTTAAGCTACAAATTTTTACAATATCGTCATCTCTTAATTTATGAGCGACTCTAAGTTTTTTGAATATATCGTTGTTGTTTAATCCCATCCCACAAAGGTAGTATTTTTATGAGTTAATTAGAGACTCTATACTTATCAAAAAAGGATAGCGAGGATTCTAAATCCTCGCTATGGGTTTTGCACATAAGGTAAAAAATCAACTGACTTAATAACTCATGGTCATATGGCAGTATTTTTTATCGATTTTTAATTTTCTTACTAAAGTCTAATTCTTCGATAGTTATATCTAGTTGTCCACTTTCAAATATTTTTTTTAGCACTTCAGTATTTTTAGCTTAGGCACAACGGTCTAGTATATGAAAAGTAGGCGATTTCGAAGCACTGAACTTTCGGTTAAGCACAAAGTTTGATACGAGCCAAAAACCTTGATTTTACAGCTGTTTCGCCTATTTTTTATATACATTGTTGTAGCCAGTTATTTTAATATTTCATCAAGAATTTCATCAACTTGAATATCAATATTTTCCAAATTAGGTAACGAATAATCAATGTTATAATCTTTTAGAGCTTCTTCAAACCGAAGAAACCCCTCTTTACTTCTTAATTCAATCCAATGTGCACCTAAACTATCAAATTGAGTTTTATTAGTTTCAGATAGCTTATCAGCAACAAATATGTTACTTTCTCTTGCAATAAATGCGTCAGCACTTTCTGGGTTACCTTTCCCCATTAATTTTACTTCACATTTGTACACTTCTTTATCATTTTTTAAAAAGAAATCTATTTCTCGTTCAAAATCACCATAACTAGCTTTTCCACCACCTACAATATTCAAAGCATAATTTTCTTCAGAGACCTTGAAGAGTTTGCAAATTGTCAACATTAAAGGACCTTCAACATTTTTACCAGTGGCACTATATGCACCACCTCTTATAGCAGCTCTTTTTACAGCAAGAGAATTAATAACAATTAAACTTTCATTTAAGTTTAATTCAACGCTCACACCATTAAATTTAATAGCTAATTGTAAATCTAATCCACCGTGTGCTTCTATTAAATGTTCTATTGAAGTTACCAATGTATCATAACTATCTTCAGATGCATTAATTACAATTTCTTTTGTACCTGAGTTGTACATATTAGTAATTGTCTTTTTGTTAATACCAGCATAAATTGCTCGATCTTTAACGTCAACATCTGAATTCATTACAAAATTTTATTTGTACCAATCAATTGTAATGTCTTTGTTTTTTATTTTAGCATCTATTACTTTTTTGAAAAAATCAATGCAGTAATCTAAAAAGCGATTATTTATTTCAGTTTGGGTAACTATTCGGTAATCTTCTCCTTTTATTAATCTTTTTACTATCTCACGAGTAGTTATTTTTCTTGCTGCATCCATTCTTTAAAGTCTTTTTTATGTATAAATTTTTTATCTATGTCGATTATAGACAATCTTTCTTTTATTCTTTCGAAATATGTTTCGTCAATTTCTGTTAAGAAGAAGTTTTGATTATTTTCATTTGCAACTTGACCAAAAGTACCGCTACCTCCAAACGGATCAAATACTAAATCACCTTTAAAGCTATAATATTTAATAACTCTTTCACAAATTGATTTCGGAAAAACTGCCGAATGTGTTTTGTCAAATGTAGGGTCTAAGTTCCAAACATTTGTGGATTCATAATCTCCAACAACTTTACTTTCGTTGATTGTATCTAAATCATATTGTTTCATATTCCAATCAATTAAATCTCTGCTTTTTTTTCTATAAACCATTAAGTATTCGGTCGTGCAGTTTGGTTTGTATCCAAGTGGCTTTCTATGTTGCATAAAACCACCAACTCTA
>JAURPF010000013.1 GCA_030835325.1 Flavobacteriaceae bacterium
CGATCCAATTTTTGCTTTTCCTTTGGAGGCTTCAGAGGCGGCGTCTAACAACCGGTGGGTGGGTAAAATTAGATGTGCTTTACGAGAAATCACCAAAGATTTTCTGTAATCAACATCTTGAATTGCTAATTTATCTAATTCATTTTTAAATATAACCGGATCAATTACAACCCCATTTCCTACTAAATTAACGGCATCTTCATGAAAAATACCAGATGGAATTGTATGAAGAACATGTTTCATTCCATTAAACACGAGTGTATGCCCTGCGTTTGGTCCTCCCTGAAATCTTGCTATAATATTGTAATTAGAGGTAAGGACGTCCACAATTTTGCCTTTGCCTTCGTCACCCCATTGTAATCCAAGTAGTAAATCTACTGCCATGCTATTTATTAGTTAATTTTAGTATTTTTTTTTGTTCCGTAGAAGTAAAGTGAATGTTTTTGAATATCAATATCAAATACTTCTTCTATTGTTTTTTGAATGGATTGAATCCTTGGGTCACAAAACTCAAAGACCTCTCCAGTATCTGTAAGGATCACATGGTCGTGCTGTTTGTCGAAATATGATTTTTCATATTGCGCTTGATTTTGTCCAAATTGATGTTTTCGTACTAAAGCGCAGTCCAATAATAATTCAATGGTATTGTAAAGAGTTGCTCTGGAGACTCGGTAATTTTTATTTTTCATTTTAATGTAGAGAGATTCTATATCAAAGTGATCGTCATTGTCATAAATTTCCTGAAGTATTGCAAAACGCTCAGGTGTTTTTCGATGACCATTTTCTTCAAGAAACTTCGTAAATACATTTTTTACGACCTCTTGATTTTTATTTTTAGTATTCACACTCATAAAACGGTCAAATTTAAACTAATTTTTAGACTCTAAAGACTTTTTCGATACCATTTATTTTTTGCAGGCGTTCCATCAATTTTTCTACAAAATTATTATTGTTGACTTCCAACGCAATCTGCCCTTTAAATGTACCACTATCTGAGTCAAAACTTATGTTTTTGATGTTTACATTCATACTTTCAGAAACTACTTTTGTAATTGAATTAACCAAACCGAGTTTGTCAATCCCAGTGAGTTTGATAACGGCTCTAAATACTTGTTGAGAGGAGTCAATCCATTTGGCTGACATAATTCTGTACGCATAATTGGACTGAAGACTTACGGCATTTGGGCACGTTTTTTTATGAATTTTTATTCCTTCCTTGATACTTAAAAATCCAAAAACACTATCGCCAGGAATGGGATTGCAACAAGATGAAAGTTTGTAGTTTAATTTTTCTTCTTCTTTGCCAAATACCAACATATCGTATTTGGAAGTGATCTCATCATTTTCAACGGTTTCTTTTGTAGGTGCTTTAGTACGCGTAATTTTATTTTTTAAATAACTTACTAGGGCATTGCTTCTTGAAGCAGCAAACTTTTTAAGCATTGTATTATCAATACTACTGATGCCAACACGGTAAAATAAATCTAAACTAGTGTTAAGTTTAAAATAATTTACCAATTCATTTATCGAACGTTCGTTTAGGGTAATTTTGAGTTGTTTGAGTTTTCGTCTCAATATTTCTTTTCCTTCAATCGCAACGGCTTTTTTGTCTTCTTTTAAACAGGACTTTATTTTGCTTTTTGCACGCGTTGTGGTAACATAATCTAACCAGTTTACTGTTGGTTTGGCACTTTCAGAAGTAATAATATCAACTTGATCTCCACTCTTTAATACATGGTTTAAAGGAACTAATTTGCCATTGACTTTTGCACCTCTAGTTTTCATTCCGATTTCGGTATGAATACTAAATGAAAAATCTAAGGGCGTTGCATTTTTTGGAAGCGATTTTAAATCGCCATTTGGAGTAAATACAAATATCTCTTTTGCATAGAGGTTCAGTTTAAACTGCTCAACAAATTCTACAGCATTCGATTCTGGATTTTCGATAACTTCCTGTAGTTTTCCAATCCAGCTTTCTAAATTTTCATCGTGCCCTTTATCTCCCTGTTTATACTTGTAGTGTGCCGCATAACCTTTCTCAGCAATTTCATTCATACGTTCACTCCGTATCTGAACTTCAACCCAGCGCCCTTTTGGACCCATTACTGTGATGTGTAAGGCTTCGTAACCTGTTGATTTTGGTGCAGAAATCCAATCTCTTAAACGTGTTGGATTTGGTCTAAAATGATCGGTTACGATTGAATATATTTTCCATGCGATAAATTTTTCATCTTTTACATCTGATTTATAAATGATTCGTACCGCAAATTTATCATAGACTTCTTCATAAGACACACCTTGATTTTGCATTTTTCTTCGAATCGAAAAAATAGATTTTGGACGCCCTTTTATGACATATTTTAATTTTTCTTTAGTTAAAGCTTTTGTTAAAACCTCGCTGATATCTTTTAAATAAAGGTCTTGTTGCTCTTTACTTTCTTTTAGTTTAAGTAAAATATCATTGTAAATTTCTGGTTCTGTATACTTTAACGCGAAGTCTTCTAACCTTGTTTTAATATTATACAATCCAATTTTATGTGCAAGAGGTGCATAAATATAAAGTGTTTCAGAAGCAATTTTCAGCTGTTTATCTTCAGGCATCGAATGAATTGTCTCCATATTGTGAAGGCGATCGGCAATTTTGATGATAATAACTCTAATGTCGTCGTGAAGCGTGAGGAGCATTTTTCTAAAATTCTCAGCTTGCATTGACACATTCATATCTTTATTTAAGGTAGATATTTTTGTTAGTCCATCAACAATTCGGGCTACAGTTTCTCCAAATAATTGTTGAATATCGTCAATAGAATAGTTCGGACTATCTTCGACAACATCGTGCAAAAGGGCGGCCGCAATTGAAGTTGCATCCAGTCCTATTTCGGAAGCAACAATTTTTGCTACAGCAATGGGATGAAAAATATAGGCCTCACCTGATTTTCTTCTTTGATTGGAATGGGCATCAACTGCAACATCAAATGCTTTTCTAATTAGCTTTTTGTCGGCAGTTGATAGAGTTCTATAGCTAATCTTAAGGAGTTCTTTATACTCCTTAGTGATGGCTGCGTTTTCTTGTGCGATATCGACTGCTGTCATAATTTAAAATTACTACAATCCAACCGAACAAGCAATAACATATGTTAGTTTTTTACAAACATTGTTTTAACAATTTCTTAAAAATAATTTTTAGCTAAATTTTCGCTGTCTTTTGGCTTCAAAAACTAAGATCCCAGCAGCAACCGATACATTCATAGAATCAATTTTTCCTTGCATTGGGATACGAATTTTTGTGGTAGCAGCGTCGCGCCATAGGTCACTTAATCCTGTGGATTCCGTACCAACAATCAGAGCAGTGGCTTTCTTAAAATCAATTGAATCATACACAACTGAATCCTGAAGCGTTGCAGCATAGATGGAGATGTTTTTGATTCTTAGAAAGTCAATCACCTCTTCAGAAGATCCCATTGCTATTGGAACCGTAAATACCCCACCCACACTGGATCGGATGATGTTCGGGTTGTATAGGTCAGTGAGTGGATTTGAAATGATGATGGCATCCACGTTTGCTGCATCCCCTGTTCGGAGTAAAGCACCGATATTCCCTGGTTTTTCAGGGGCTTCTGCCACAAGAATTAATGGGGTTTTACTTTTGAGTTCTAAATTTTTTAAATCAAAATTTTTGGCTTTTGCTACAGCAATGACTCCTTCAGTAGAATCTCTGTGGGCTACTTTTTCATAGATTGCTTTGGTGATTTCTATCACATCAATCCCATAGGGTTCTAAAGAAGCCGCTTCTGATGCTGAAAATAAATTGGGGTTATAATAAAGCGTTTCAATTCTGTAGTTACTCTTAATGGCCAAAGACAATTCGCGTTTTCCTTCAATGACAAACAAACCTGTTTGTTTTCTTAGTTTCGACTTTTCTTTGAGTTGAACCAGTTGTTTTATAAATGGATTTTGAAGACTGCTTATTGTTTTAACCATATCACAAAAATAGTGTTTAATTTTGAAGCTCAAACAAAAAAAAGTCCAAGCCGAAACTTGAACTTTTATTTAAAATAGAGAATGTCTTTAGTTTTTCTCGTACTTTTTGGAATAGCGTTTCCAGAGTTTTGTTTGATGGCTTTCTAAACTAATATTTCGACCATCTATAAATGCATTTGTTAAGTTGTTTGTTCGCATGTCTAAAGCATCACCACTGCTTATAAATAGGGTTGCACTTTTCCCTACTTCCAAAGAACCATAGTGTGAGTCGATTCCCAAAATTTTAGCTGTGTTTAAAGTTATTAATTGCAACGCTTGTTCTTTTGAGAGTCCATGCGCCACTGTTGTTCCTGCATAAAATGGAAGGTTTCGAGAGTTCATACGTTCCATATCGCCACTCGTTTCTAAGCCTACAGTCACGCCTGCTTCGACTAAAAGATAAGCCATTTTGTAGGGTAAATCATAATCATGATCATCATGATTAGGGCGAGAATGGACACGATTAAGCAACACAGAAATAGCGTTCTCTTTTAAATAATTCGCAACTTTGAAGGCCTCATATCCACCAACAATAACAGATTTTGACAGACCTTGTGAGTTTGAAAATTCAACGGCATCAACAATTCCTTTTTCATCATTTACATGAATATAAAGTGTTTTGGATTGATCAAAAAGGCCGCGCATAGCATTTAAGGGTAAATTCAATTTTGCTTTGGCGTTGTTTGAATTTGCTTTGGCATTATTAAAATAGGCTTCAATTTCCGAAGTTTGACTGCTGTATTTTGGATTGCTTTTTAAACCTGGGTCTTCTCCTAACCACCAGCGACCACGACTAAATGTGCTTGGCCAATTTAAGTGAATTCCATCATCGGCTTTTATAACAGCATCTTCCCAATTCCAAGCATCGAGCTGAACGATGGAGGAGGTGCCCGATATGCGTCCACCTCTTGGACTGATTTGAGCTAAGAGTACGCCGTTTGGTCGCATACTCTCTACGACTCTAGATTCGGCATTGTAAGCGATTAAACTCCTTATATGGGGGTTCCAATTTCCGAGTTCCTCATCATCATCAGTTGCTCTAACAGCATCAATTTCTATAAGCCCCAATGTTGAATTCGCCACAATAAATCCGGGGTATATATGTTGATCCTTTGCATCAATGACTTCCATTTTAGAGAGGTCTTCGGTTTTATTGTATTCGGATACGGTTTGTAAAATTCCATTTTCAAAAATAATTAGGCTATTTTGAATGATAGAGTTATTTCCTAAATGGGCAGTGCCACCTACAATTGCTACGGCTTTTGATTGAACTTCTGCGGGGGTTTGTTGAGCGTTTGCTATACATACACAAACAATCGATAGAATGATTAATTTTATGAGTTTCATATCTTGTATATTTATAGTTGGTTTATATCTATTGAATCACAGTGTAAAAGTTGCTTGTCTTTTTTCTTTATTGGCTGTGTTTTCATTCCTTTATTTTTTTCTTTTAACATCATAAGAATCAGTTCATTTCTTTCGTTTTGAATTGATGCTCTTAGTTTTGAATCCCGCTGGATATCAAAATAAGTTACTCCTTCGATCAGTGTTTTTTCAGCTTTTGAATAAATTGATAAGGGATGGTCGCTCCAAAGTACTAAATCGGCATCTTTTCCAACTTTAATACTTCCAACTTTATCATCGATATGAAGTAATTTTGCAGGGTTTAGAGTTACCATTTTCCAAGCATCTTCTTCAGAAGTGCCACCATATTTTACTGCTTTTGCAGCTTCTTGATTAAGGCGTCTGGACATTTCGGCATCATCACTGTTGATGGCTGTCACAACCCCCATAGAATTCAAAATAGAGGCGTTGTAAGGAATGGCGTCATTGACTTCGTATTTATAGGCCCACCAGTCGCTAAAAGTCGATGCGCCAACTCCATGTACTTTCATCTTATCGGCAACCTTATAACCTTCTAAGATATGGGTGAAGGTGTTGATATTAAAATCAAATTTTTCTGCGACTTTCATTAACATATTAATTTCACTCTGAACGTAAGAATGGCAACTTATGAAACGTTCCTTGTTTAGAATTTCTGCAAGGACTTCCATTTCTGTATCTTTTCGATATGGTTTTCCACTTTTCTTAACAGCGTCATAGGATTTTGCTCTTGTAAAATAATCAATATAAAGCTGTTCAACACCCATACGAGTTTGAGGAAAACGGCTGAAACTTCCCCAATTGGATTGTTTAACATTTTCACCGAGAGCAAATTTTATAAATTTTGGCGTGTTTTTGTAAATTAAATTTTCTGCTGATTCGCCCCATTTTAATTTAATGATTGCAGAACGCCCTCCAATAGGATTGGCAGAGCCATGTAAAATTTGAATCGTTGTGACCCCACCAGCTAAATTTCTATAAATATCCACATCATCGGCATCAATTACGTCTTCTATACTCACTTCAGCGGAGGAATTTTGCCCACTTTCGTTGATACTTGCTGCTGCAATATGCGAATGTTCATCTACAATTCCTGCTGTTAGATGCTTTCCAGTAGCATCTATTACAGTGGCTTTTGAGTTTTTGAGATTGATTCCTATTTTTGAAATACACCCCTCTTTTACAAGTACATCTGTATTTTGTAGAATTCCTTCGGATTCATTGGTCCACACTGTGGCATTTTTAAATAGAATCGTTTCTGCTGTTGGAAGTTCTTTAAATCCATAAGCCCCGTTGGGGTAACTTACTGGAACTATTTTTGGTGAAATTGGTTTTTTTTCTGTTTTAGATTTTGAATCTTTTGAAGAATCCGTATTGCTGCGTTTTAATTTTATGCTTGGAGTTGTTCCATCTACTAAAGTGGCGGTTCCTGAGATGTTTTCAACACCCGAAAGAATTTTTGCATCGAATCTAATAAACTCTTGTTGAGTTGTGTCTTTTGTTGAAAACATTAGGTGTATCCAATCATTTTCATATTTTAAACTGCTGCTTAATTTTAGAGAATCAGATGTTATTTCAGTTTTAAGTTCACTCAGCTTTCCTGATATTTTGAGTTTATAGTTGTCTGTATTTATTTTAAAATGATAATCCCCTCTAATGTCTTTCTTTGTGACATCTTCAAATATGGTTCTTGAGCCATTGACCCAATTTTCATAAAGTGTAGTATTAGAGTCAAAAATATCTCCAGAAGTAATCAAGAAATTTGCATAACTCCCTACGTTTAGATTTCCAAGCTTTGAGTTTCCTAAAATTGCAGCAGGTTGTGAGGTTAAGGCTTCTAGGGCAGTGGTTTTATCTAGGCCATACTCAATTGCTTTTTGAAGGTTTGTTTTGAAATCTTTCATGGACTTCAAACCTTTAGTTGTAAATGCAAAAGAGACTCCATTAAGATCTAATACCATTGGGTTTCCAGGACGTTGGTTCCATTCTTTCATAGCTTCAAGCTCAAGGGAATTGGTTAAAAACGTATTTTCAACATCATAAGCTTTCGGAAAGTTTAAAGGAAGAATAAACGTTGCTTTTGTGTTTTTGATTTCATTAATCCGTTCAAATTCATCGCCACCACCCAAAATAACATATTGTACGCCTATGTCGTCGCCAACCTTATCAGCTCTTAACGCATTGGCTCTGCTACCAGCCTCTATAATTTGAACTTGATTTTTGTTTTGAATGTATGCTTCTATTGAGCGGTCTTTTGTGGAAACATTTCCTTTGGCATACCAATCGGCATCATAATTAAGTTGTCTTAGTAATGCCATTGTTCCCATAATAGAGGAAGGGTAGGACTGAAGCGATTGTACACTTTTTGAGAATGAAAGATACTGTGCCGATTGATCTGACAGGATGCGCTGTGAATCACTTCCGTTAGAATCTAAAGCAACTAATGCTCCTGTTCCACGAACAATTCCATCTTGTAAATGTGTGTTAACCACTCCAAACCCAGCTTCTAATAATTGTTTAGCTGCTTTTTGATCATATTTAAAATGGTCGATGGCATTTTGTTCTGGTCGGATATGATCGTTCCAATAAAAGCCTTCACGGCTGGCTTTGTATTGTACCGATTGGCCATTACTATCTTTGCGTTTGGGTTTTGCAACTCCAAAATCAGAGTAAAGATCGATAAAGGATGGGTAAATGCTTTTTCCTTCTATATCAATTTCAACTGTATTTTTTGGGAGTTCGATATTGGTTCCAACCTTTATAATGTTCCCTTCTCGAATTAATAACGTCCCATTTTCTACATGTTGTGAAGGCGTTATAAAAATTTTTGCATTCGTAATGGCTGTGAAATTTGTGTTTTTAGTTTTCACACCGTCATTCTTTGGAAAGTAGTCCTGAGCAAATACAGAGAATACTCCAAATAAACTCCATAGGAAGATTAACTTTTTCATTATATTATAGAATTTAATTAGCGTTTCAATTTACTCATAAACTTTTATAGAAATCTTAAAATTGGGCGTTTTTTTAAAGATTAAATTACTTTTAATAAATTTCGTTAAGAACTAACCAATGAAAAGTTAATTTTAAGAAGTTTAAGCCATAATAAGCAAGTCAAATATGTTTTATCCCTATTTCTCCAAATAATCCACCAAAAGCGCTACCACATAGCTATAGCTTTCAATACCTTTAACTTGGTTGTTTGCCTTTAAGAAATGGCTGTAAAACATTTTAAACAGAGGTTCCATTGGGTTGTTGTACGCACTCCAAAACTCAAATACTTCCCTGTAATCTTCCAAAACACCAGGATTGATGTTACACAAAGTAGATTCGTAGGCCCCTTGATCTCTTTTAGATAATTCTTTTAAACAATAGCGCAATGCAAATTTGTAACCCGCATAATTGAAATAAGGATTTTTGTTATGGATGCTCGCCAAAAAAGCAATAAAATTAGTTTCGTTTTCTGCTGCATAGCCCAATTGATGTGCTTGTTCGTGCGCAATAGTAGTTGGCATAGAATTTAAAGGCATCTGTGCATTAATTTGAGCTTCTAAGGTCAACGGATTCAAATAGCCACTAAAACCCATATAGCTTAAGGGAATGCTAAAGAGTGATTTTTTACTGTTTTGTCCGTTGTGTTTAAAATGAGGATAAACCGTTTCCAATTGAGAATAGCCGCTTTGACTGATGTCAGTCAGTTCAACAAATTCATAGGGGAGGGTTGTTTTTAATAAAGAATCGTGAGTAATCGCAACGTGCAGTTTATTTGTTTTTAAAACCAACTGTTGGGTCACCGATTTTAATTGCTCGGTACTATAGCTTGGGTTTAAATTAAGTGTGGTATGTAAAGGCAATCGGTAATAATTATAGCCCCAAAACAAATGAAACATAAAATAGAGAAGTGATACAAAAGATAAAACATCCAAAACCCATGTTTTGGGGTTTGTTCGAAGTCGTTTTACGTTTTTAATTACCCAACGCAATACATAAAAGATCAAGGCGATATATAACAGATCTCCTACAGAAAACGGAATCCATTTAAAAGCTGTGTTTAAGAGTTTAGAAATAATTGGAAAAATACCCTTGCTATAATAGGTTTCCACAAACTCAGGATATTGCGCCATCACTTTTATAAAAAAGTATTGAGGGAGTAAACTCAACCCAAGTATGATTTTTCCTGTTTTTGACATCATTCAAAAGTAATA
>JAURPF010000152.1 GCA_030835325.1 Flavobacteriaceae bacterium
AACCTTCAATTTTAGTAATCGAACCTGACAAGTCATCGTCCAAAACAGCTACCGTATCATTGATTTCAAATTTCATTCTTCTTCTTCATTTTCAATAAATGATTCTTTTGTTGGGAGATTTTTTATTCCTTTAGACAACTGAAACAAAGCTAACATTAGCAAACAAAATCCACCAATTTGTAAGATAAAATCAGGGGTGTCCTGAAATTCTGTAACAATTACAAAAAAGGCTCCTAAAACCAAACATATATAGTAAAGGGTACGTTTCGACATTTTATTTTCCATAAAAACCAAAATTACATATTTTGAATTTATGAAAAATAACAAACTTCATTTTTTATTTGGAACAGAATTCTCTTATATTTGAAAAGTCTTACTTTTATAAACATTGATGGCCCTAGAAAACTATATGATTCCATGTTTAAGTAAAACCCTTTTTGGGTTTGAATGTATGGGATGTGGGGTTCAAAGAGCGCTTCTATTAATTTGGAGAGGTCAATTTCTCGAAGCATTTTATATGTATGCCGCCATTTATCCTTTGTTAATTCTTTTAGCATATTTAATATTCACTCGATTTTATAAATTTAAAAACTATTCAAAAGGCATCAATTGGCTATCAATTGTTTCGATAGCTACCATAATAATTAGTTATACCATTAAACAACTCTAAAAATTTAATTTAAATGAAGAAACAATTAAACACCACACTTATTTATGTCCTCAGCATATCAGGATTACTTTGCTGCTGTTTTGGTGGACTAGGTTTTTTATTATCGGGGCCAGCTTATTTGGTTGCACGCAATAGAGTAAAAAATGCTACCGAAAACCCTGATGATTATGAAGGAAATATAAATGCGATGAATACCGCTAAAACGATAGCCTTAATAATTTTAATTATCAATCTATTGTATTTTATTTATACTATATATTTCATATTTTATAGTGGTTATGACGAGTTTCTAGAAAAATGGAACCAAGCAATGGAAGAGGTTAAAAAAAATGCATAAACACATCAAAACCCCTATTAATTTTTGGGGTGTTGTATATTAAATTACAGCATTAACCAACTAACTCACCAACCCCATAAATGTGTCTTCAATAAGATTAACGTTTCATTAGGATGTTTAAGTTTAATAATTTTATAATTTTATCAACCAATTTAACTTTCAAATAATATGACGCTAAAAAACATTCCTGAAGCCTACAAAATCAATGCTCTAGTTGAGCAAAAAACGTATTTGGTGAACGGTGAGATAAGAGAATGGTCTGGCAAAATGACCGAAGTATATTCAACCATTTCTTCAACTGAAAATTATCAACCAACTCTCTTAGGAAGCGTTCCTGAACTTACAAAAACTGAGGCCTTAGAAGCCCTAGACGCTGCCTCAAATGCCTATAACAATGGACAAGGAGAATGGCCAACCATGAAGGTTGGAGATCGCATTGCGTGTATGGAAAAATTTGCTGAGCAAATGAAAACCAAACGTGATAGCGTTGTAAAATACCTCATGTGGGAAATTGGAAAAAACCTTGCTGACTCCGAAAAAGAGTTTGACCGTACCGTAGACTATATCTACGACACCATAGATGATTACAAACAAATAGATCGTAATTCTGCTAAGTTTCAAAAAAATTCTGGCGTGTATGCACACATCAGACGTGGTCCAATTGGTGTGGTGCTATGCTTAGGCCCTTACAATTATCCTTTAAATGAAACTTTCGCTTTGTTAATCCCTGCACTCATTATGGGAAATACTACAGTGTTTAAACCTGCAAAATTAGGAGTTTTATTATTATCTCCTTTACTAGAAGCGTTTCAAAATAGTTTTCCTAAAGGGGTTGTGAATGTATTGTATGGACGGGGTCGTGTTTTAGCAACTCCCATCATGGAAACTGGAAAAATAGATGTTCTTGCATTGATTGGACATAGCAGCTCTGCTAACGCCCTACAAAATAGCCACCCAAAAGGAAACCGCCTTCGTTCGGTATTAGGATTAGAAGCAAAAAATCCAGGTATTGTGTTGCCTGATGCCAACTTAGATCTTGCGATTAATGAATGTATTGCTGGCACCCTATCTTTCAATGGACAGCGTTGTACCGCCCTAAAAATACTCTATGTACACGAAAGTATTTCAGAAGAATTTAATAAACGTTTTTGTGAAAAAGTAGATGCTCTGAAATTTGGAAACCCTTGGGAAGAAGGAGTTCAACTCACTCCTCTTCCAGAGCCAAACAAACCCGCATATATTCAAGAGTTAATTGAAGATGCAAAATCTAAAGGCGCTAAAATATTAAATTCAAAAGGTGGGCAACTCTCAGAAAACTATAGTTATCCAGCTGTACTGTATCCTGTTACAAAAGATATGGAGGTCTATAAAGAAGAACAATTTGGTCCAGTCATTCCAATCATAACATTTACGGATGTTCAACAAGTATTGGATGACATGGCAGAATCCAATTACGGACAACAAGTCAGTGTATTTGGTGAAAATGCAGACACCTTAGCACCGTTATTTGATGTACTTGTTAACCTAGTGTGTCGTGTCAACCTAAATAGTTCCTGTCAACGAGGACCCGATGTGTTTCCGTTTACAGGAAGAAAAGATTCAGCATTTAGCACCTTAAGTGTGCGCGATGCTTTGCGTTCTTTTTCAATTCGGACTTTTGTAGCCACTAAAGAAAATGCAGCTAATAAAGCCATTTTAAAAGATTTATTAGAATCGAGTAAGTCGAACTTTATCAGCACCGAATATCTCTTATAAGGCGATTTTTTAAATTCAAATAAAAAACAATCCTTTCTAAATTTAGAAGGGATTGTTTTTTTTAGTACATTTATAATTATTAACACCCCAATCTCAACAACCTACTACCCCATTAACAGATGGGATAGCGTTGCGATTTGGAATAAAATCCCCTTATCTATGAAAACGCATTTGGTGAGTACTCCTATTTTTATTCTCTGTTTTATAAGTTTAATTAGTGCCTGTTTTGGAGGAGTCGGTTTGATATTTGCTGGTATAGCTTTATACAAAGCCCATCAAAAAATTAAAGAATCCCAGCAAAATGAACTTGGGTTTACAGGCTCACTTGAAACCATGAAAATTGCAAAAATAGCGGCTTTTGTTTCTTTAGTGGTCAACTTGGTATATTTTGGATATACTGCTTTTTGGATTTATGAAAACAGCTATCAAGCATTCCAAGAACGGTGGTTAAATATGCTTTTTTTAAGGTAATACTTGTCGCCTACTCATATAATTTATACAAAAA
>JAURPF010000153.1 GCA_030835325.1 Flavobacteriaceae bacterium
AGCTTTAAAAAAACAAACCCATCACTCGAAATTATATCTATGGGAATGAGTGGCGACTATCCTTTGGCTATTGATTGTGGAAGTACGATGATTCGTGTAGGAAGTCGTATCTTTGGTTTCAGAAATTATGCCACTTAAAACAGCACTATCTACGCAGTCTTAGACATAGAAACCACTGGAGGTAAATTTAACGAAGAAGGTATTACTGAAATTGCCATCTATAAATTTGACGGTCATAAAATTGTAGATCAATTTATCAGCCTAGTCAATCCCGAACGCGACATCCAGCCGTTTGTAGTCAATCTTACTGGAATCAACAGCAAAATGCTGCGCTCTGCACCCAAGTTTTACGAAGTAGCCAAACGCATTGTAGAAATTACTGAAGATTGTATTCTGGTCGCTCATAACGCTCAATTTGATTATCGAATTTTAACAACGGAGTTTAAACGGCTTGGGTTTAATTTTGAACGCGAAAATTTATGTACTGTCGAACTTTCTAAAAAATTAATTCCTGACCTTCCCTCCTACAGTTTAGGAAAACTTGTAAGATCTTTAGGAATTCCTGTAAGCGATCGGCACCGCGCAGCTGGAGATGCGACCGCAACCGTCAAACTTTTTAAGATGCTTCTTGACAAGGATGTGGAGAAAACAATTATCAAGGCCGCAATTCGTTTGGACCCAAAACATCAAATGGAACCGAAACTAATCGATATTATTTCTAAACTTCCCTCGGTTACAGGCGTCTATTATATCCATAAAGCCGATGGAGAGATTATTTACATTGGCAAAAGTAAAAACATTAAAAGTCGCATCAACCAGCACTTCACAGGTCAAACACCAAAATCAAAAAAAATCCAACTCGAAGTTGCTACGGTGACTTATGACGAAACAGGCAGTGAATTGGTAGCTCTTCTCAAGGAAAGTGAAGAAATCAAACGCAACAAACCCAAATTTAATCGTGCACTTCGTCGTACAATTTTTACGCATGGTTTATTTAGTTTTAGGGATGCTGAAGGATACATCAATTTAAAAATTGAAAAAATAAAAGGCAACCAAAAACCAATCACAACGTTTTCGAATCATGAAAGTGGAAAAAGCTTTATGAATAAAGTTGTTGAGAAAAATCAATTGTGTCAAAAACTTTGTGGCCTTTATAAAACAGCAAACTCCTGTTTTGGGTACGATATTAAAAGTTGTGCTGGAGCTTGTATTTCAGAAGAACCTACAGAAACCTATAATAAAAGAGTTTTAAATGTAATTGAATCTCACACATTTAAAGATCAAAATATGATTCTTATCGACTTCGGTCGTGCCGTCGATGAACGCAGTGCCGTTTTGATAGAAAATGGCGTTTTTAGAGGGTATGCCTATTTTAATTTAAATTTTCAAATTCATACAACTACGGTGCTCAAATCGATTTTAACCCCAATGGAACACAATAAAGATGCACAACATATCATTCAAAGTTTTATGCGACGTCACAAAAGATTAAAAATAATTAAACTTGAAGATTAATCTTTTTTAGTATTTTTGAGTTATGTCAAAATCAAATCGTTCTGAAAATTGGAGAAAAAAAATTCATGATATTATTTATGAAGCGGACACTCCTTCTGGAAAGCTGTTTGATGTACTTCTTTTAATAGTTATTCTCATAAGCATTCTGCTTGTAATGCTAGAAAGTGTCGAAAGTATTGAATCTGAATATGCCGCAATTCTAAACATTTCTGAATGGGTTATTACAATTTTATTCAGTATAGAATATATCCTTCGGATTATTTCTGTTAAAAATCCAAAAACTTATATCTTTAGTTTTTATGGAATTATCGATTTACTATCGACCATTCCAAAATATATTTCGCTATTTGTTTTAGGAACACATTCATTAATCGCTATAAGAGCCTTGCGATTGTTGCGTGTATTTAGAATTTTAAAACTCACCCGTTTCATTGGTGAAAGTGCTAATTTTGGAAAAGCATTGAAACGAAGTCGAGCAAAAATAGCTGTATTTCTTTCGTTTGTTATTGTGCTGTGTGTCATTTTAGGAACCGTTATGTATTTGGTAGAAAGTGAACAAGACAGCGGTTTTACAAGCATTCCGCGAAGTGTGTATTGGGCTATCGTGACACTGACTACTGTTGGCTATGGAGATATTGCACCTATGACTGCTTTGGGACAATTTATAGCCTCTTTAATCATGATTCTGGGGTATGGAATTATAGCAGTTCCCACAGGAATTGTGACTTCCGAAATGACCAGATCAGAAAAAAAACTGATACCAAACAACACACAAGCATGTACAAATTGTAATGAAGCGTATCACCAAGATAATGCCGAATACTGTCACAAATGCGGTCATAAATTTGGTGATGAATAATTATCTTATTTCGATTGTAGGCCCTACGGGTATCGGAAAAACAGCCCTTAGTTTAAAGTTGGCTTCCCATTTTAATACGGAAATTATTTCTGCGGATTCACGTCAGTTTTACAAAGAAATTCCAATAGGAACTGCAGCACCCAACCCCGAAGAATTGTCTATTGTACCACATCATTTCATTCATCACAAATCAATTAAGGAATCATATAGCGTAGGGGATTTTGAAAAAGATGCTATTGAAAAACTAAAATTGCTGCATTCATCAAAAGCTGTGGTGGTCATGGTTGGTGGCTCTGGACTGTATGTTAATGCAGTGCTTAAAGGTTTTGACCAATTTCCAGACATTGCAACCGAAATAAGAGAACAACTCAACTCAGAATTAGAATCTGAAGGCTTGGAGGTTCTGCAGCGAGAATTAAAGCGTTTAGACCCTAAAAGCTACGAGAACATTGCACTCAAAAACCCTCATCGAGTCATACGTGCACTTGAGATTTGTAGAGGCACAGGACTGCCATATTCCTCTTTTTTAAACAAACCTAAAGCACAACGAGATTTTAAAACGATTTCGATTGGCCTCAAAGCCGAACGGGATTTGATGTATGAGCGCATTAACAAAAGAGTGGATGCTATGATTGAAAAAGGGTTGTTGGAAGAAGTCAAAGCTGTATTGAAACACAGAGACTACAATGCCCTAAACACAGTGGGGTACAAAGAATTGTTTCATTATTTTGATGGACAGTATACCTTAGATTTTGCAGTTTCAGAGATTAAAAAGAATAGCCGTCGTTTTGCCAAACGTCAGATGACCTGGTTTCAAAAAGACTCCCTAACACAGTGGTTTGAATATGATACCGATGTTCAAAATATTTTAGAGCACATCAAAATAGAAATGAAAAAAACCAGCTGAAAACTGGTTTTTAGACTTTTATTTATTTACAACCAATCGGAAGCCTTCGCCATGAATATTTAGGATTTCCACTTTGGGATCTTGCTTCAAATACTTTCTTAATTTGGCAATATAAACATCCATACTTCGAGAAGTAAAGTAATTATCGTCTCTCCATATTTTGGTTAATGCAATTTCGCGCGGCATCAAATCGTCTTCATGTAAAATTAACAACCGTAGTAATTCATTTTCTTTAGGAGACAACTTGGCTGGCTTTTCATCTTTAAAAGTTAGAAATCTTAACTTTGAATTCAGACTGAAATCGCCAATGGTAAATTCAAATTGTTTGCTATCCGCAAGTGTATCTACTGTTTTTCGCTGAATGATGGCTTGAATTTTCATTAAAAGAACTTCACTGTCAAAAGGTTTGTTTAGGTAATCATCGGCACCTACTTTATATCCTTTTAAAACATCTTCTTTCAATGCTTTGGCGGTGAGAAAAATAATTGGAATTTCTGTGTTTTTTTCGCGAATTTCTTTGGCAAGTGTAAACCCATCTTTATAGGGCATCATTACATCTAAAATACACAAATGATAATCCGATTTTTTGAATTTCTCAAAGCCTTCCATCCCATTTTTGGCATGAACAACTTCATAACCATTGAGGGATAAATACTCTTTTAAGACGGTTCCAAAATTTGGATCATCTTCGACTAGTAATATTTTTTTTAAATTTTCTTCCATGATGTTATGCTATTAGTGGTAATTTTATAGTAAATGTACTTCCTCTGCCTTTTTCACTCTCGACAGAAACAGTTCCTTGATGATTCTCTACAATTCGTTTGACATTTGCTAAGCCCAATCCATGCCCTTTAACGTTGTGAACATTTCCTGTATATTCTCTATAAAACTCTTCAAATATACGTTTTTGTACGGCTTTATTCATCCCCTGCCCTTGATCTTTAATGCTTAACAAAATATTGTTGCCCACATTTTCTGTGAATACATCAATTTTTGGAGCTTCGGGAGAATATTTTATGGCGTTGTCTAAAATGTTTACAATCACATTTGTAAAATAGGTTTCATTTGCCAATATAGATGTTTGAGAGGCATTAAAATGAGTTTTGATATACCCTTTTCTGTCCTCAACAATAAGCTCCACGTGTGTAATCGCGTCCTCAATTAAGTCGTGCAATTTTAGGCGGTCTTTGCTTATGTTGAGTTGTTTTTTTTGAAGCTGAGAAATTCGCAATACGTTTTCAACTTGTGCATTCATGCGTTTGTTTTCATCTTTTATCATTTGAAGGTAGCGTCTTACCTTTTCTTGATCA
>JAURPF010000154.1 GCA_030835325.1 Flavobacteriaceae bacterium
AAAATGAAATTGTCATTGGCGAAGGTGTTGTGGGCCAAAAACCAGTTCTTCTGCCTGGCGACCGTCATACCTACACTTCTGGGTGTGTTTTAAAGTCACCATTTGGAGCTATGAAAGGTAGTTACTTAATGGTGAATCCTTCTAACTCAAAACAATTCAAGGTAACAATTCCTACTTTTAAGTTAAGTGCTTCATTTGCACAAAATTAAACTACATTTAAATTTAAACCTCAACTATAAAGTGTAATTTTACACGCTATTATTACAAATAAATTATTCAAAAAAATATCATGGGAAAAGGATTTTTTAAAGTTCCAGTTGCAATTAACGAACCAGTCAAATCATACAAACCAGGTTCTCCAGAACGCAAAGAAGTACTCACAACTTACAAGGCAATGCTAAAAGAAACTCTAGAAGTGCCAATGTATATAAATGGAAAATTTATAACCTCTGGAAACACCCAGACAATGCATCCTCCACACGATCATAAACATATTTTAGGGTCTTATCATACGGCTGAAAAAACACATGTAGAATCCGCCATTTCAACCGCTTTAGAGGCACGAAAATCTTGGTCTCAATTACCATGGGAACAACGCGCAGGAATTTTTCTTCGTGCAGCCGAATTGATTGCTGGACCTTATCGTGCAAAAATAAATGCCTCCACAATGATTGGACAATCAAAAAACGTTTTTCAAGCTGAGATTGATGCGGCTTGCGAATTTGTAGATTTCTTGAGATTCAACGTTCAGTTCATGATCGATATTTATAAGGATCAACCACAAAGCACTAGTGCAGCTTGGAACCGTATCGAATACCGCCCTTTGGAAGGCTTTACTTATGCGGTATCGCCATTTAACTTTACATCGATTGCTGGAAATCTTCCAGCATGCATGGCATTGATGGGGAACGTGGTGGTATGGAAACCGAGTGACAGTCAGGTCTATTCTGCAAAAGTTATTATAGATATTTTTGAAGAAGCTGGTGTCCCTCCAGGAGTGATCAATGTAGTTTTTGGAGATCCCGTTATGATTACAGATACCATTTTGGCAAGCCCCGATTTTTCTGGGCTTCACTTTACGGGGTCAACCCACATATTCAAAGAATTGTGGAAACAAATTGGAACCAACATTCACAACTACAAAACTTATCCACGAATTGTTGGCGAAACAGGTGGTAAAGATTTTATCGTTGCCCATCCTTCAGCAGATCCCAAGCAAGTTGTGACCGGAATGTTGCGGGGAGCTTTTGAATTTCAAGGACAAAAATGCAGTGCAGCTTCAAGAGCCTACATTCCTCAGAGTTTATGGCCAGAAATTAAAGCCTTTCTAATTTCTGAAATGAAAACATTTAAGATGGGATCGCCTGAAGATCTCACGAATTTTATAACCGCAGTAATTCACGAGGCTTCTTTTGACAAACTTGCAGGATTTATTGATCGTGCAAAAGCAGACGCGGACGCTACTATTCTTGCTGGAGGAAACTATGATAAGAGCAAAGGTTACTTTATAGAACCCACACTTATTGAAACTAGCAACCCAAAGTATGCAACGATGAGTACCGAATTATTTGGTCCTGTAATGACGGTGTATGTCTATGAAGACGACGCTTTTGAAGCCACTTTAAAACTTGTGGATGAAACCAGCGAATATGCCCTCACTGGTGCGATTTTTTCAACAGATCGATACGCCACAACTCTTGCAACAAAAATTCTAGAAAATGCCGCTGGAAACTTTTATGTGAATGACAAACCTTCGGGGGCTGTTGTTGGACAACAACCTTTTGGTGGAGCTCGTGCTTCTGGAACAAATGACAAGGCAGGATCTGCTCAGAATTTATTGCGTTGGGTATCACCAAGAATGGTCAAAGAAACCTTTGTAACTCCAACAGACTACCGCTATCCATTTTTAGGAGAATAAATAATCGATTTCAATTAAAAAAGCCACTCTTTGAGTGGCTTTTATGTGTCTATCAATATGAGTATTATCTAAAAATTAATCAAATGCTTGAGTTTCACCTACGTGTACTTCCTGTACATGGACGTCAGCGTGGAGGGTTGCTTTGTGTAGGAGGTGTTTGTAGACCCGTTAGCAAAAACACAGTAGTCACTCTCGATTTAGTGAGTACGTTTTAGGTGATCACCCTTTATATTTAAGCGGTAGATGTACAATTTTTTTGGTTTCAAAGAAATCTTCTTCAAAATAAGTGTTTAAATCATACTGAGTTGCTTTTGTAAAAGGCTTAAGTTCTTCGGATAAATCGCCCCCTTTGAGGTAAAGAATACCGTTTTTAATAGAATGTACACTTTTTTTGGCAACTCTATTTTTAATCCATCCTACAAAATCAGTCATGTTAGTCACAGCACGACTAATAATAAAATCATAGTGCCCTTGAATCGACTCAGCCCTGGCATGAGTGGTATAAATATTCTCTAAACCTAAGCTATCTGCAACCCCATTGACCACCTTTAACTTTTTATTGATACTGTCAACCAAATGAAATGTAACATCAGGAAATAATATTGCTAACGGAACTCCAGGAAACCCACCGCCTGTACCAATATCCAAAATTTTTGACCCAGATTTGAACTGAATTAATTTTGCTATAGATAAAGAATGAAGGACGTGACGTAAATACAGTGCTTCAATATCTTTTCGGGAAATAACATTAATTTGTGAATTCCAATCCTCATAAAGTCCTTGCAATGCTTTAAACTGCTTGAGCTGAATATCCGTAAGATGAGGGAAATATTTCTGAATTAAAAGCATGACTTGGTATGTTTTCTGCAAAAATAGCCATTAATATGTTAAATATTGCGAATTCTCTCGATCTAAACTTTTTTATTATTTACATTTGATTAATATTTTTTATTAGAGATTACAAAAACAGCCCATGACAAAATCAACAATCACATTTTCGAGAAAAGATTCCGCTAAGTTTTTTAAAACTTTAAATAGTAGAGTTAATAATTATTTTAAAGAAAATCAAATTAATCGTTCAGGGAATTGGAAACTTTGGATCAAAACCATTGTGATGTTTTCAATTTTTTTAGTGCCTTATTTTCTGATCCTCACACTAAATATGCCTGGATGGCTCCAGATTTTATTTACAATTGTGATGGGTGTTGGCATGGCTGGGGTTGGAATGAATGTCATGCATGATGGAAATCATGGGTCATTTTCAAATAAATCATGGATCAATAATATTATGGGAGGAAGTATTTACATCCTTGCAGGCAATGTTTACAATTGGAAAGTTCAACACAATGTATTGCATCATACCTATACCAATATTCACGGTCATGATGAAGATTTAGATGCCGGACGTATATTGCGATTCAGCAAACATGCCGAATGGAAAAGTTACCATAAATTTCAGCATATTTACTCTGTTTTGTTATATGGTCTATTAACCATCAATTGGGCTATTACTACGGATTTTATACAGATGAAACGGTACATGAAACGAAAACTTTCTTACGGAAAATTTCCAAATCCGTTCTTAAATTGGAGCACACTTGTAATTTCTAAAGTGATTTATTTAAGCTTATGGATTGTGCTCCCAATGTTGATTTTAGATATGGCTTGGTACAAAGTTTTAATAGGATTTTTTATGATGCATTATACCGCTGGACTCATTCTCAGTATTGTATTTCAATTGGCACATGTTATGGACGAGGCAGAAATGCCAATTCCAGAAACCGATGGCACTATGAAAAACACATGGGCGATTCATCAACTTAAAACAACCGTTAACTTTTCGCCAAAAAACAGATTAATAAATTGGTTTACAGGAGGGTTGAACCATCAAGTAGAACATCATATTTTTCCAAACATATCACACATACATTATGGCAAAATTGCTGAAATTGTAAAAAAAACTGCAAAAGAATTTAATTTACCCTACAACGAATTTGAAACCACAAGAAAAGCAATCATAGCCCATTTTAGATATCTAAAAGAAATGGGCACAAAACCCTTATTACAAGCATAATAATGAACCAATTACTTTCTAAAAGAATTTTAAACATGGCCACGTCAGCAACCTTAGCGATGGCGGCCAAAGCAAGAGAATTAAAAGCCGAAGGCAAAGATATTATAGGACTAAGTTTGGGAGAACCAGACTTTAATACCCCAGATTTCATTAAAGACGCTGCTAAGACAGCCATCGATGAAAACTATAACTCATACACTCCAGTAGACGGGTATGTCGAATTAAAACAAGCCATCATTACCAAGTTTAAGCGCGATAACAATCTCAACTATCAACTGCCACAAATAGTAGTTTCAACAGGAGCAAAACAATGTTTAGCTAATGTAGCATTGGTTATGCTCAACGAAGGTGACGAGGTTATTTTACCCTGCCCTTATTGGGTGAGTTATGCTGATATTGTAAAGCTCTCTGACGGAGTTCCTGTCGAAGTGATGACTTCCATAGAAAACGACTTCAAAATGACGCCTCAACAACTCGAAGCGGCCATCACACCCAAAACAAAAATGATTTGGTTTAGTTCTCCATGTAATCCAAGTGGATCTGTTTACAGCAAATCTGAATTGAGAGCATTGGCGGATGTTCTAAAAAAATATCCTAATATCTACGTTGTTTCAGATGAAATATATGAGCATATCAATTTTGTTGGTGGTCATGCAAGCATGGCTGAATTTGAGGATATGTACGACCGAACCATAACCATAAACGGAGTGTCAAAAGCCTTTGCAATGACAGGATGGCGTATTGGGTACTTAGGAGCACCAGAAGCCATTGCACGTGCGTGTAACAAAATGCAAGGACAGATTACGAGTGGAGCAAATTGTATTGCTCAACGTGCCGTCATTACGGCCTTAGAAGCATCGCCTACAAAAGTTCAGTACATGATTGACGAGTTTAAAGTTCGTCGTGATTTGATTCTTGGATTATTAAAAGATATTGATGGATTTACATGCAACACCCCTGAGGGTGCTTTTTATGTATTCCCAGATGTAAGTGCATTTTTTGGCAAAACACTTAATGGTACGCTTATTAAAAATGCAACGGACTTTTCGCTTTATTTATTAGAAGCTGCTCTTGTTGCAACCGTTACAGGAGATGCGTTTGGAAATCCAAATTGTATCCGTATATCTTATGCAGCGTCTCAAGATCAAATTATTGAAGCTATCGATCGTATTAAAAAAGCTGTGAGCTAAAAAAAGGTTGTTTTATCGATTTCTCCAGAAGAAAGGAGTCAATAAAATAAGGACTGTAAACAGCTCTAATCGTCCGATAAGCATCAGGAAAGCTGCCCACCATTTTCCGGCTGCAGGCATTTCAAAAAAGTTGTGAGACGGACCAAACTCCCCGAGAGCTGGTCCAACGTTTCCTAAACTTGAGGCAGCAACACCAATGGCGGATTGAAAGTCAAGGCCCAAAAGTGCAAAGCCCAAAGACCCCACAATAAAAGATAGCATATAGAGGATAAAAAAGCCAAGCACATTAAACACAATTTCTCCTGAAACAGTTTTATTATTATAGCGGACAGGTAAGATTGCACTCGGATGCAAACTGCGCTTAAATTCTAAAAAACCATTTTTGATAAGCACAAAATGACGTACAATTTTGACACCTCCAGAGGTGCTTCCTGCAGACCCACCTAGAAACATCAACCCAAAGAAAAATACAAGTAAAAAAGGGGGCCATAAGGTATAATCTGCCGATACGAATCCTGTAGTAGTAACAATGGCTACCACCTGAAAAAGGGCATGTCTGAAAGATCCTTCGCCTATACCCCAAACCATGGGATGGTGGAACGCTGAAATTGTATCTAATGACGAATTGAAAAATAGCATTCCACTAACAATTAGTGTGAAAATCGCTATAAATTTAAAATACAATTTAAATTCTTCATCCCTTACGACTTTTCTTACATTTCCTTTGAATGCGAAATAACTCAATACAAAATTGGTACCGGCTAAAAACATAAACACAATGACAATATACTGTATCATTGGAGAGTCATTCCAATGTGATAAACTTGCATTTTTTGTTGAAAATCCTCCTGTAGAGAGCGTACTCATAGAGTGGTTAAGCGCATCAAAAAAGGACATACCTGCAAGCGATAAAAATAAAGTTTCGGCAGCAGTATATCCAAAATAAATAAGCCACAATCGTTTTGCTGTATCTGTGATTCTGGGATGTAATTTATCAGCGCTGGGGCCAGGTGCTTCTGCAGCAAAAAGCTGCATACCTCCAATTCCTAAAAGTGGTAAAATCGCAATGGCTAATACAATGATTCCCATGCCTCCAATCCAATGCGTAAGACTTCTCCAAAACAAGATCCCTTTAGGAAGTGACTCTATATCATTTAATATTGTAGATCCTGTTGTGGTATATCCAGAAATTGTTTCAAATAGTGCATTTGTAAATTCAGGAATAGCTCCAGTGAATAGGAATGGAAGTGTTCCGGACAAGGTCATCACAATCCAACCAAAAGCAACCACCAAATAGCCCTCTCGTTTGTTCATTTCTTTGGTGTGATTCTTAGTGCAAAACATTGCCAACACTCCAAACAGTAACACAGAAATACCAGCTAGGAATAAGTTAAAAGTTACCCCGTCTTTATAACAAAAACTTAAGAGTGCCGCCAACAACATAAAACCTCCGTTGAACAATAGCAAGAGCCCAAAAAAGTAAACTATAATTTTATAATTGAGTTTCATTAACAGATTGTGTTAGTAAAAGTAACCCTCTATTTTTTTAATAGATTGAGGTAAGCAACACACCACAACACGATCGCCAGAAACGATCTTGAAGTCTCCTAAGGCGATAAACCCTTCTTCATTTCGAATCACTCCTCCAATAATAGCGGATAAAGGAAATTCAATTTCTTTAATATACTTATCACATATTTTGGATGTTGGTTTCACGACAAACTCAAGTAGCTCAACTTCCATATTACTCAACTTGGTCATCGCAACCACTTCTCCCCTACGGATATATCTAAAAATACTATTGGCTGCAAGAAGTTTTTTATTAATAAGTGTGTCAACACCTATGGAGTGCGAAAGCTCATAATAATCCATATTTTCAACCAATGCGATTGTTTTTTTGACACCCTTAGATTTGGCTACCAAACACGACATAATGTTAGTCTCAGAATTTCCAGTTACGGAAATAAAAGCATCCATATCTTTGATGTTTTCTTCATCTAAAAGTACCACATTACGACCATCTCCGTTAATCACTAAAGTGCCTGGAAGCTGTTCTGCCAAATCAAATGCCCTTTCTTTATTATTTTCGACAAGTTTAATATTGAAATTGTTAGAGAGGTCAAAAGCTGTTTTGGACCCAATCTTACCCCCTCCCAAAATCATTATATCTTTAATTTCTTTTTTTTTCTTTCCAGTGAGTTTGCACAACTCTTCATCGCCTCCTTTGGAGGTAATAAAAACAACTCGATCTCCTTCCTTAAAAATAGTATCTCCTCTAGGGATAATGGTCAAATGAGATCCAAACCTCTGAATGGCTATGGGTATAAAATGGATATCTGAAAGTAATTGTGCTGCTACTTTAACAGATTTGTTTATAATTTTTGCATCTTTAGAAAGTGACAACCCCAGCATGGTTAATGCACCTTCTTCAAACTCATAGGTGTCATTAAATACTGACTGACTTAGCAACAATTCAATCTCAGCTGCTGCTAAGGATTCAGGCGAAATAAGCTCGTCGATCCCAAATTTGGTAAAACCAACTTCGTCTTTATGGTTTATAAATTCTGGGTTTGAAATTCTTGCAACAGTTCGTTTAGCTCCTAATTGTTTTGCCAAAACACAGGCTGTAATGTTAGAAGTTTCAGA
>JAURPF010000155.1 GCA_030835325.1 Flavobacteriaceae bacterium
AAAAAAACTGATTTAGATTTCATTAAGTTATAGTATAGCTCAATAAATATAAAATATCGTAATTTAAGGTTTAGATTTCTTAAAAAAAGATGTAATTTGGTTTTCGTGATTTCTTTTAATTATAAAAAAAAACTGAATTTTAGTGGGAATTTCATTACTGCAAATTAATCCAAATTTTTATTTATAATAATCATTTAATTATAACTAACTATTAAATTCTGTGGGAAATATAAAAGACAAAAATGATGTAATCTTGAAATCATTGGGTTACCATTTAAGACTGATTCGCCAAGAAAAACAATTGCGTCAAAAAACAGTTGCTAAACTGTGTGATATGGATAGTGGAAGCTACTCTAATATTGAGAATGGAAAACGAAATATTACTATTCTAACGATGTTAAAAATATCCAAGGTGCTGGATGTCTCAATGACTGAATTGATGAACTTTAAAATAATAAAATAGTTTTTATTTAGATCCTTTCAAGTAACGATACAAAAAGAACGCTAACCCTCCAATTAAAATATAAGGGATAAGCATTAAATATATAATGCCGTTGTTAACTCCTCTTGCCGTTTCTTGCCCAAGTTCGCTTTCTAAAACCGCTCTACACATCGCACATTGTGCGTTTGAGCTGGTATATTGCACTACAAAAACCAGTAAAGGGATGGCTCGCTTCACAATTTATATATAATAAGGTGATATCATGATATATACAATTACACCTGTTACAGCCACGTACAACCATACTGGAAATGCATAGCGCACTATTTTTTTGTGTGATTTAAATTCTCCCAACCGTGCTCTTACATAGCTAATAAGTACTAAAGGAATCACAATAATTGAAAGAAGAATATGACTAATCAAAATAAAATAATATACATAAACAAAAGCTCCTTCATATTTTGTAGGGTCACTGGTCATATGATAGGCTACATACATCACTAAAAAAAAGAAAGAACAAAGGATAGATGTTTTCATCAAATTTTCATGTAGTGTGACTTTTTTATTTTTAAT
The DNA here is from genome assembly GCA_030835325.1 of Flavobacteriaceae bacterium. Taxonomy (GTDB): domain Bacteria; phylum Bacteroidota; class Bacteroidia; order Flavobacteriales; family Flavobacteriaceae; genus Hel1-33-131. The sequence goes on from JAURPF010000155.1 coordinate 1,016, forward strand.
GGCCACTAATGCCAATACCAATAATATGGCTGTAACTCCGTTAACAGAAGCGTAAATAGGGGGTAAAAAAGAAAGTGGCTCTACGTTTGGCAAGCGAACTCTAAAAAGCAGTGCGACTACAACAGGGACGGCTATAGAGACGATATTGATCCATAATTGAAATTTCTGCTTAGTCGTTCGTGGTGTGTTATTCATTTTCTAATAATTTTAAAATGTCTTCTTTAAGGGCGCTAATATCTTCCGACTCCCCATCTGCATCAAATTGTTCTCCCTGGCTAATAATACCTTTGTAATAGATTTTTGGATTTCCAAATGCATCTGTTCGGGAACGAATATAGCCTTCTTTATCGATAAGTGCAAAGTTTCCCGAATGTTCAAAACCTCCGTCCGCACCTTCAACCTGAGCAGCATAAAGATTAAACCCTGTGTTTGCAAGATTATAAATGGCCTCTTTGTCTCCCGTCAAAAAGTGCCAATTTGGATTGGTAACTCCATAGTTTTCGGCATAGGTTTTCAAAACTGATGGAGTGTCATACTCTGGGTTAATCGTAAACGAGGCAATTCCAAAATCTGGGCGATTTGGAAAGGTGTTTTGTATATCAACTAAGTTTTTATTCATTTTTGGACAAATGGTCGGACAGGTTGAAAAGAAGAATTCAACAAGGTACACTTTGCCTTCATAATCTTTATTAGAGATTGTTTTTCCATCTTGATTTATAAAGCTGAAAGGCATTACCTTTTTGGGTTCACCATTAATAATAAGATATGATAAAGGTGTGTCATCAGAAACTGTCATTTGGACGTCTTTACTCCGGCTTTCGGATCGTGTAACATCATTATTTTGAATGCGGTCAATAATTTTAGGAACCACAATGATTCCAAAAATTAGAATGATAAACGACACTCCAACATATGAATAGCTAGTTTTTTTCATCTCCTTTTATATCGTCTGCTCTACGGCTTGTAGAATTAAAATTTCCTTTTCGTTTTTGGCGGTATTCTGTGAACAAAATACGCATGTCTTCGCTCATTTTATTTTTAAGTATCGAGACTTCCAAACAATCGTATGAACTCATCCCAAACAAGGGCACTTTATTTTTTATTTGATCTTTATCTCGGTCATCCAAACGCCCTCTTTGCTGGCGTTCTTTATCAATAATAAAGACGTCTGATGTTTTTAGGTTTGAATCCAGAGCTGTAGAAATTTTAAGAGATTGATAGGCAGAAAGGATCTCTGCATCTGTTCCAAAACCAAATTTCCAATACTCCAGAAACTCATATTGATTGAGTTCTTTTTTTAATAATTCCACCTGTTCCTTTGCAGTTTCTGGGACTAAAATAACTATTTGAAAGCGCTTGAATCCTCTAAACTTGTCATAGACTAACTCTTTAAGATTGAGTGCTAAGATGGCATCTTCCATTGGGGTTTTTCCTAAAAAACCCAATACAGTAAGGTGGTTTTCTAACTGAAGCGCTTCTCCATCGTTGTTTACAAAATTAGAGAGTTCTGGGATGTTTTTTTTAACAACATCCAAGGTTTTATAATTGTGTTTTGAGGGGTATAAAAACAACAAAAACAAAACAGGTAAAAAAAACAGTACTGTAAGTACGAAAGGTTTTTTTAGTTTGGTGGTATTCATGATACAAAAATAAAAAAGACGACTTTAATCGGCCGTCTTTTTAATGTTAATATTTAATAATTTAAAAATCTCGTTTCACAAATCCATTGGTGTAAACAAATTCAATGTAGCCACCTTCTTGTAATAAGATAAACACAAGGTAACATATAAGAAAGACAACCGTCCAAACGACTAACCTTCTAAGAGATTTTGTTTCATCACGCATGTGCATAAAATCCCAAGTAATATAATAGGCTTTAATAATCGTAAGTACTATAAATATTAAATTAAGGCTTTTTGTGTATATGAATCCGGAGAACACGATATTTCCTAACAGTGCACCAAATCCACCTTCAAAAGGGGTCATTAATGGGGTCATTAAGGAAGTTGGTTTGTAAATACCTAATACCACTTCTACTGCAGTAATAATAGAAAGTAGCAAAAGAACTCCCCAAATTTTTTGTGTGTTAGACTTAAACTTAATCAAGCCTCTAAAAATTTCTAACTTATGTGCGTGTGCTGCCATTTTAAAAAAATATGTTCGGTTAAACTAGGTAGAAGAATGTAAATACAAATACCCAAACTAAATCTACAAAGTGCCAGTAAAGACCTACCTTTTCTACCATTTCATAATTTTTACGACGTTCGTAGGTGCCAATAATTACGTTAAAAAAGATGATGATATTTATGACTACTCCTGATAATACGTGAAATCCATGGAAACCTGTAATAAAGAAAAAGAAATCTGCAAATAGAGGGGTTCCATATTCGTTAACTTCCAAATTTGCGCCTTTTACATAGCGTCTTCCATTATTTTTAACTTGTTCCAAAGATGCGGCTCTAGAAAGCACTGTTTTTTCACCTTCTTCATTGATTGTTTGGGTTCTTACCAAAACATCTGGGTGAGATTCTAAACCATGATATATATCACTGACAGAGAATGCTGGTAAAGGATCTTCTTCGACAAACCACAATCCATTTTTATTTTCATGCTGTTCACGTTCTTTATGAGAAGCGGTTACAAAATCTTCTACAGAAATACGCTTAAAAACTTCTTCGCCATCAATTGTTTTATAGGTTCCAAACTGAAGAATATTCCCTCCTTTTGTTTGAACTGCTCCATAATCTCCTTGAATGAAAGTTGCCCATTCCCAAGCTTGCGAGCCTACAAAAATAGCTCCTCCAATAATGGTAAAGAACATGTACCAAATGACTTTGTTTTTTTTCATTTCATGCCCAGCGTCTACAGCCAATACCATCGTCACAGAGGACATAATTAAGATAAAGGTCATAAAAGCCACATAAATCATTGGAAGTTCTTGTCCATGTAAAAAAGGAACGTGTGTAAAAACTTCATCGGCAATTGGCCAATAGTCAATAAACTTGAATCTTGAAAATCCGTAGGCTGCCAAAAAGCCTGAAAAGGTTAATGCATCAGAAACAATGAAAAACCACATCATCATTTTACCATAACTTGACTTTAGAGGTTGATTCCCTCCGCCCCAAGTTTTTCCTTCTGTTCCGGTGCTAACTACTGTAGAGTCCATAAACTGCAATTTGTTTTGAGTTGTGCAAAAATAACAATTTTATTTAGTTAAAGAAATATAAAAAGAAAAAGAGATACAACCATAAAATATCTACAAAATGCCAAAATGTAGAAGCAAGATCAAATCCAAGCGTGTTTTCTGATGAATATTTTTTATTTAATTGATTTATAATCACCACAATGAGACATATAATTCCCGCTAAAACGTGCACAATATGAACCACCGCTATTATATACACATAAGACATGGTAATATTACTAGTAGGTCCTGTAAAATTATATCCTGAATCTATAATTTGATTGAACCCTAAGATTTGAGAGTAGATAAATGCAATTCCAAGAACTAATGCCCCAATAAGAAGGGATGTTGTGGTTGTAGCCTGATTCTTTTTTAGGGTTTGCTTAGCAGCATATAAAAATAGACTGCTCAAAAGAATAATCAATGTACTGTATGTAAAAGAGGTTGGGAGTACAAAATCGGACAACCAATCTTCGCGAGAACTACTTACAATAAATGCACTTGTGAGCCCTGCAAAAGACATGATTAAGGATACAATTCCAAACCATAGCATCATTTTTTTTGCACGGCTTTGTTTTTCTTGAGGAGTCCCTTGTGTTAAATCCATAGTCTTATAAATTTATCTAAAACGTAAATAATTTGAATTGAAGTTATATAAACAACACTAGACAACATCAATTGTCGTGCGGCTTTATCTGTTTGGTTTTTAAATAATTTAAATCCATAATATAGAAACCAAAATCCAATGCCTAAAGTCAAAACCATAGCAATAACAGAAAGTTTAAGTCTCCCTGTAAAACCAAACACTGGTATTATTGAAATTAGAACCGTCCAAACGGTGTAAATTATGGTTTGAAGCGCAGTGCCTTTATCGCGTTTGCCTGTTGGCAACATATTAAAACCCGCTTTTTGATAATCTTCATGTAAAAACCATCCGATCGCCCAAAAATGTGGGAATTGCCAAAAAAACTGAAGCATAAACAAAACACCTGCCTCGATTCCAAATTTTCCAGTAGCAGCAACCCACCCAAGCATGAAAGGAATTGCTCCAGGAATCGCCCCTACAAATACCGAGAGTGGCGTTTTTGTTTTTAATGGGGTGTATGCACTTGTATATAAACAAATAGAAATAGCACCAAACATAGCGGTACGCTCATTGATATTATATAAAATAGAAAGGCCTGCAAGAGTTAAAATAATTGCCAAAACAAAAGCAGTTGTCACCGTCATTCTTCCTGAAGGTATGGGTCTATTTTTTGTGCGATCCATAAGTGCGTCTAAATCACGCTCTATAATTTGATTAAACACATTTGAAGCCCCAACCATGAAATAACCCCCAATTGCCAAGAGAATGAAGGTTTTTAAATCAACAACATCGGTCGCTAACAAATACCCTGCTAAAGAAGAAAAAACAACACTAATAGACAACCCAATTTTGGTCACTGCCTTAAAGTCGGCCAGAAATCCTATTGTAGATGTTGAGTAAGTGTGATTCGACATATTAAGTTGAAACTTGTTCACATTTTAAACAGCAAAGATACTTCTAAAATCTATTTTAGCCACGTAAATTTTTGAATAAATCTAGGGTTCTGTGTGCTGTTTTATTTTCCTACAAAACAAACCGATACGTCGCTTTTATTAAAAAAATGTTTTGAGGGCGTTCCTCTAAAATACCTGTTTCAATTCCTTCAAACAGACCATTAGAAGACGCGACACTGCTTGTGATCCCTTGCGACCAAACCAAAAACAGTTCGGATCCTGGAATGTATTCCCATCTTAAAACTAAATTTGAATTGAATTGAACAAACGAAAAATCAGGGTTTGAAAAACTATAATCCATAACGCCATCTCGGTTTTCATCAACCTGAAAATCATTTCCGCTGAGATTTATTTGATTGGAGTCATATAATCGAAAACGATCTGAAAGTCGCTCGGCAACTGGATTTGTCACATATTTAAAGTCTTTATAACGACCCCGTGAAATAAAGGGTTGTCCATAATATTGAATGGATAGATTAGGATTGATGGTGTAATCTAGTCGAACCGATGCCATAAGGGTGTGATTGTCAATCGTTCCCAAAACATACCTAGAGGCAGAATTATTATAATCGGATTGCGTGACGTATTGGGTTTGATTTTTTGAGATACTATATTCTGGAGACAATGAAATATTGAGCGCATTGGTGGGTTGGTAGTTTAACTCAGATTCAAATGTTAACAACGAAAAATTGTTTTCTTTAGCTTGAGAATGAATCAAACCAATCGTACCAAAAAATTTTTTACGACGGTCAGAACCTACAAAAAGGAATTGAAAATTTTCTTGAGAAAAACGCCAGCGTGGTCCGCCTCTTAAAATGCTGTTCGAAAAAATGCGTGGCTTGTGGGCAAGCCCAAAATCAATTTCCCAATTGTTTAAAAAACTGGCAGAACCGTTAAGCTGGTATTGAATCCTATTATAGTTGCCTTCAAAATCAAAAGCAGAAAACTGATTAAAACGCACATTAAAATCCCTAAAAATCCCCGTGGGCTTAATGCTTCGGTAACTTAAATTCGCATATTGAATCATCTCATCTGCATTCCTCAAAAAACCAATATCATTCAATTCGAGTTCAGGAGACACCCATTTAAATCCAGCGTTATAATTCCAGTGTTGTCCTCCTACTTTCCCGATCCCAAAACGACCTCCAGTCCCTGTTAGTGATGTTCGGGTTGGATCAACCTCTAAATGGCTTGCATCGACTCTATTAAATAAATGGGTTAAATTTTCTTGGGTTAATTTAATGGCTTCTTTGCTTCCTTGAACATGGCTCATGACAATATTGGCCTCCATAAAATAGGCTCTGTTTTTCCACTGGTGTTTAAAATCTACACCGCCAGAATAAGCGGATTTCCTAAGTTCAGATACTGCTGGAGTGAGGGAGCGATTGGTGGCTGTAAACATGCCGCCAAAAAAAGTGTTTTTTTTATTAAAATCTTTTTGAACCCGTCCCACAAAATAATTTGTAAAAGGCTCAGCAAGTGATTTGGAAGTGTTTCCATTGGCACTTATCTCCGTGAATTCCTTAGAAGTCATACTTTCTAATACTCCTATAGACCAACCATTTTTAGTTTTTCCACTAAATTTTGCAGCACCAAGAATTGTGGTGTTTTGAGGCTGATTTACAAAAGCCTCATCTGTTGTTTCGGGATATACTTGGGGGCTTCTACCAATCCGTCGAGAAAAAAATAAATTATTCCGATTGTCTGCAAATCGATAATCAAAAATGTTATTATTTTCTACAAAGAAAGGGCGTTGATCTCTGTTAAAAATTTCAAACCCATCTAAGTTGATCGCTGCGGGATCTGCTTCTACCTGACCAAAATCGGGGTTAATGGTAACATCAAGCGTTAAATCGTTTGTAATACCAATCTTAGCATCAAGTCCTGCATTCAGATTAAAATCACTACCATCAGCATAGGGATTTCCTGCTTCGGCTTCATAGCGATTTAGCTTTGTGACCACAAAAGGTTGAATTTCGATTTGTTTTTGAGGTCTAATATTTTTTAAACCTTTTAACTTCCCAGCTTCACTAACCCATCCAGCCGCTCCAATTGGGATGCGATTCCAAGCAGATAATTCATTGTTTTTAAAGTAGTTTCGAACAATATTCAACCCCCAAACCTGATTCGGGTCGTTACTAAATCGCAATTGGCTTAAAGGAATTTTCATTTC
>JAURPF010000156.1 GCA_030835325.1 Flavobacteriaceae bacterium
ATTTTCATTTCTGCAGTCCAACCTTCGTCGTTAATAAGAGCTTTAGTACTCCAGATAGGATTCCAACTCGCATCGATATTATCTCCATTATCAGTGATAAATTCATCGCCTCGAACTCCGGCTGCAGTGACTGTAAATAAAAACCCTGTTCTTAAATCGTGATAACTGTCTATAAGAACATTGATGCGATCGCCTACAAATCCATCACGTCGCGAAAGGCGGTTGGTAATTGTTTCTGGTTCAGAATCCAAAGCCTTCAGGGCAATGTAAAGGTTTTTTTGATCGTAGAGGATTTTGAATTTTGTTTGCTCTGAGGGATCGGTGTTTTCATCTGGACTCACTTCAATAAAATTAGTGGCCCATTCTGCAGATTCCCATATAGATTCATCGAGATTTCCATCAATTACGGGGGCAGCTGCAACATCAATTTCAAAGGTAGTATATGTTTTTGGCAAAATCGTTGTATGTTGTTGCGCTGAAAGTATTCCTATGCTGATATATATAAAAAAACTTATAGGTTTATAAAGATTCATGACATAAAGAGTAATAGCGAGGCACCCCACAAATATGAAGAATAAAAAATTTACAGAAATAAAATAATTTGTTAAACTTTAAACTAACCAGGAGAAATGCGAAGACATATCATCAAAACCTCAATAGTAAATGCCTTAAAAATCAATCTCAAAATAAACTCAAAATAGATTTTGTTAATAACAATTTATAATTGTAGATTTGCAAACTCTTTTTTAGGGAGGAATGTTTAATAAGAAAAAATATTTAGTGTGGATACATTAAGCTACAAAACAATATCGGCCAACAAAGCTACTGTGGACAAACAGTGGGTTTTGGTAGATGCTGAAGGAGAAACGTTAGGGCGCTTGGCTTCTAAGGTTGCAATACTTTTGAGAGGAAAGCATAAAACTAACTTTACTCCACACGTTGACTGTGGAGATAACGTAATTGTTATCAATTCAGAGAAAATAAATCTTTCTGGAAACAAATGGACTGAAAAGACTTATATCCGTCATACAGGCTATCCAGGAGGTCAAAGATCACTCACTGCAACTGAGATGTTTGCTAAAGATCCAACAAGGTTAGTTGAAAAATCAGTTAAAGGAATGCTTCCTAAAAACAAATTAGGTGCAGCATTATTCCGTAATCTAAACGTTGTGGCTGGGCCTGCGCATTCTCATGAAGCACAAAAACCAAAAACAATTAATTTAAACGAAGTTAACTAATGGAGGTTATTCACAAAATTGGTCGTAGAAAAACGGCCGTAGCACGTATTTATCTTGCTCCTGGAAAAGGATCAATTACCGTAAACAAAAAAGATGTAAACGATTATTTTCCGTCTGCAACTTTACAGTATAAAGTTAACCAACCTTTTGCATTGACTGAAAACGAAGGCAACTTCGATGTTAAAGTAAATGTTTTTGGAGGTGGTATAACAGGTCAAGCAGAAGCAATTCGTTTAGCTTTATCTCGTGCACTGTGCGAATTAGATGAAGAAAATAGAGGTATTCTGAAACCAGAAGGCTTATTGACAAGAGATCCAAGAATGGTTGAACGTAAAAAATTCGGACAGAAGAAAGCGCGTAAAAAATTCCAATTCTCTAAACGTTAATATTTATAATTTAAACCAGTTATTGTTGTCTATGGTGGGTCAACCACCAAGACTTAGTTTAGCATCTAAATGTTTAAGGCCTTAAAAAAATAAGCCACTCAAACATTGCTAATTCAACAGAACGTAAACTATCACAAAATGGCATTAGTAGAAGTAAAAGAATTATTAGACAGCGGTGTACACTTCGGACACCTAACAAGAAAATGGGATCCAAACATGGCTCCTTACATTTATATGGAGCGTAATGGTATTCATATCATTAACTTATATAAAACAGCTGCAAAACTTGAAGAAGCTTCACAGGCTTTAGCAAAAATTGCAACCTCTGGTCGTAAAATCTTATTTGTTGCGACTAAAAAACAAGCAAAAGACATCGTCTCTGAAAAAGCAGGAAACGTTAACATGCCTTACATTACCGAAAGATGGCCTGGTGGAATGCTAACTAACTTTGTAACGATCCGTAAAGCTGTAAAGAAAATGGCAACTATTGATCGCATGAAAAAAGATGGTACTTTTTTAACGCTTTCTAAAAAGGAACGTTTACAAGTCGATCGTTTAAGAGCGAAACTAGAAAAAAACTTAGGATCAATTTCCGATATGACACGTCTTCCAGGAGCGCTATTCGTAATTGATATTAAACGAGAGCATATCGCAATCAAAGAAGCACAGAAATTAAACATTCCAATTTTTGCAATGGTAGACACAAATTGTGATCCAAGACAAGTGGATTATGTAATCCCTGCAAATGATGATGCATCTAAATCAATCGAAAAAATCCTTACAAATGTAACAGATGCAATTGCGGAAGGTTTAGCGGTAAGAAAAGTTGAGAAAGATTCTAAGGATGCTGAAAAAACAGCGGAAGCAACAGCAACTAAAGATCCAAAAGATGAAACAACTGAAGCTAAAGTTGAAGCCTCCGAGGCAAAAACAGAAGCAACTGAAGCTCCAAAAGCTAAATCCAAAGCTAAAAAAGTAGCCAAAGAAGAAGCTCCTGTAAAAGAAGAAGAATAATAAACTAATATAAGTAATAAAGTAACAACAAAGTCGTTCAGTTCTTCCTATGGAAAGTTTGAACGACTTTTTTTAAACAATTAAATCATGATAAAAGTAACAGCTGCTGAAGTAAATAAATTAAGACAAGCGACGGGTGCAGGGATGATGGACTGTAAAAAAGCCTTAGTTGAAGCTGAAGGCGATTTTGACAAAGCAATTGATAACCTTCGTAAAAAAGGGCAAAAAGTAGCCGCTAATAGAGCCGATCGCGACTCTTCTGAAGGGGCTGCTGTTGCAAAAATTAATGCTGACAATACCGTAGGTGTTGCCATCGTTTTAGGATGTGAAACTGATTTCGTTGGAAAAAACGAAAACTTTTTAGCTTTGGCGAGTCAGTTTGGAAATATTGCACTGAACCATGACACAAAAGAAGCCTTTTTAGCGGCCGATTTTGGCGGAATGACTGTTGCCGAAAAATTAATCGAACAAACAGGCGTAATTGGTGAAAAACTTGACATCACAGCATTTGAAAAAATTGAAGCTGCTTATGTAGGTTCTTATGTGCACATCAATAAAATTGCTGCATTAGTTGGTTTGTCTGCAAAAGTTGACAACGCTGACGTTCTAGCAAAAGATGTTGCGATGCAAGTCGCTTCAATGGGTGCTACAACACTTTCTTACAAAGATTTTGACCCTGCCTTTATTGCCTCTGAAACAGAAGCTAGAATTGCAGTAATCGAAAAAGATAATATCGAGTTAGGCCGTTTAGGAAAAACACTCAAAAATATTCCGCAGTACATTTCAATGGCACAATTAACAGCAGAAGCATTGGCACAAGCTGAAGAGGCTGCAAAAGCAGAATTAAAAGCCGAAGGAAAACCAGAACAGATTTGGGATAAAATTTTACCTGGTAAAATGGAACGTTTCATTTCTGACAACACAACCTTGGATCAAGAACAATGTTTGTTAGATCAAAATTTTATCAAAGATGATAAAATCAACGTTGCAAAATATGTTGAAAGCTTTGGAGAGGTATCTATCACTGGTTTTAAACGTGTATCCCTAGGATAATAAACACTAATAAACAACCATTTTTATTAACCCCTGTTTAGCACCGCTAGACAGGGGTTTTTTATTGTTTAAAACGAAAACTACACCCCTGTATGGTTTTTGTATTGTAGGAAACTAGTGTTTGTTAGGTATGTATAGTTTTTATATTTAAAAAAAAACTGCAATACAGGATAATGCTATAACTTTGTATATCTAATAAATAAACCAATGAAAATTAACTTAAACCATTTATACCTTACATTTCTTGCTGTCATACAATTGTCTTTCGCACAACAAATGCCTATTGATTTTTCTGATCCTTTAGAAAACTTTTCAGGTTTTGATGGCAGTGGATTTAGTACAAGAACTGACCCTAATAATGCTGGAAATACTGTTGGGCAATTTTACAATGACGGGAGCAGCAGTTGGCAAGGCTTTACAATTGGTTTACAAAGAGCCATCGATTTAGATTTTCAAAAAACAATCTCACTCTCGTTCTATGGGTTTGATCCAAATACTCACACCATTCTTCTCAAATTAGAAGATGGCGAAAATGCCAATGTTGAGGTAACTCAAAACGTGCCAAGTGGTGGTGGGTGGACCACAAATATTACATTCGATTTTTCAAATGCCGTTTTAAGTAACGACAACTCTGTAACAGTAAATGCAAGCGGATCCTATAATCGGTTGACCCTTTTTATTGATGGTGGTGCTACAATTCCAGGAACGTATTTATTGGATGATATTGACGATGGATCAGAAGAAACTGACCCACACGAATTGGATGTGATATATGGCGGCGATCCGGTTTGGGAAGATAATTTTGACACACCAGGCGCTGTGAATCCAACGAATTGGCACCATCAAACTCAAGTTATTATTCCAGGTGTTGGCTGGGCTAATAATGAGGAACAGCATTACACCAATCGTACGGTTAATTCTTTTGTAGATAATTCAGGAAATCTTAATATCGTTGCAATAAAAGAACCATGGCCTGATCAAGGCTTAACAAAACAATATACCTCCGCGCGTCTCAACTCAAAGTTTGCATTTACTTACGGAAGAGTTGATGTCCGTGCAAAATTACCAAGTGATAATGGGACATGGCCTGCGATTTGGACCCTAGGTAAAAATATTTATGAGCCAGGTACTTTTTGGCATTCTGATTATGGGACAACCAGTTGGCCTGGCTGTGGAGAAATAGACATCATGGAGCACGGCTTAGGAGCCTTAAATCATGTGTCTAGCGCGCTACACACCCCCTCTAGTAGCGGTGCAACTGTAAATACTTCTGGAGTTAACGTTTCAGATGTAAACGCTAATTATCATATTTATTCGATGAACTGGTCGCCAAATCAAATTACGTTTTTAGTGGACGGTGTTGGGTTTTATACTTACAATCCTTCTGACAAAAACGACAGTACATGGCCGTTTTATGAAGATCAATTTATACTGCTAAACCTCGCAATGGGAGGAATTTCTGGTGCAATTGATTCCAACTTTACACAAGCCACTATGATTGTAGATTATGTGAGAGTGTACCAAGAAGTCGTTTTAAGTAGTACTGCTAAGGATTTGGATTTAGACAGCACACTTAAGTTGTATCCAAACCCTGCAACCGACAAAATTTATATCTCATCTAAGAGGCCTCTTAGTGTCTTAGCGCTTTATGATGTCTATGGAAAACTAATCCTTAAAAAAGAATACAACGCAAATAGCATCGACGTAAGTCAATTAAATTCGGGGGTTTACTTTTTGGAAGTATCTTCAAACTCAGAAAAAGTGGTTAAAAAGGTAATTATAAATTAATCGGAATTCCAAAAAACTGCTTTTAGGATTTAAGATATTGTGTATATTTGTGCAACGAGCGACACAATTATGACATACAAACGAATATTACTCAAACTTTCTGGAGAAGCCCTGATGGGAAATCGAAATTATGGAATCGATCCCGAGCGTTTGTCCGACTATGCGAATCAAATAAAACAAATTACCGAACAAGGCATTCAACTCGCAATTGTTATTGGTGGTGGAAATATTTTTAGAGGGGTCGCCGGTGCGAGTAATGGGATGGATCGTGTTCAAGGGGATCACATGGGAATGTTAGCGACAGTCATAAACGGTCTCGCATTGCAAAGCGCTCTGGAAAACGCAGGGGTGCCAACCCGATTACAGTCTGCTATAAAAATTAACGAAGTTGCAGAGCCTTTTATTCGGCGTCGTGCTATTCGTCACCTAGAAAAAGGACGAGTTGTAATTTTTGGAGGGGGTACAGGAAACCCTTATTTCACAACAGATTCAGCGGCGGTTCTTCGTGCTATCGAAATTGAAGCTGATGTGATTTTAAAAGGTACCCGAGTAGATGGTATTTATAATACAGATCCCGAAAAAGACAAAACTGCGATTAAATTTGATACCATTAGTTTTGAGGACGTACTTAAAAAAGGACTTAAGGTGATGGATACAACGGCTTTTACATTAAGTCAGGAAAATGACCTCCCAATTATTGTTTTTGACATGAACAAAAACGGAAACCTTCTTAAAATTATTTCTGGACAGGCCATTGGAACCACCGTGAGTTAACGACCCACTTACCATACTTTTAAAAGACTCAAAAATGAACGAAGAAATAGAATTTATACTGGATAGTACAAAAGAAGCAATGGTTAATGCTTTAAAGCATTTAGAAAAACAATTTATAAACATCCGTGCTGGCAAAGCAAGTCCCTCAATGTTAGGAAGTGTGATGGTCGATTATTACGGCACTAAAACTCCTTTATCACAAGTAGCTAACGTAAACACACCAGATGGACGAACAATTACAGTTCAGCCATGGGAAAAAGCCATGTTACAAGAAATAGAACGCGCAATTATGGTTGCTAATTTAGGCTTTAACCCAATGAATAATGGCGAAACCATCATTATCAATGTGCCTCCATTAACAGAAGAGCGCCGTCGCGAATTAGCAAAACAAGCAAAATCTGAAGTTGAAGACGCAAAAATATCGATACGTGCAGCAAGAAAAGACGCAAATTCTGAAATTAAAAACATTGAAGATGTTTCTGAAGATATCAAAAAGAATGCAGAAGTAGATGTGCAACAACTTACAGACACACACGTCAAAAAAGCTGAAGACTTATATGCCGTCAAAGAGCAAGAAATTCTCAAAATTTAATCCTTAAAAATTTTAAGATTTGTTATAGAAAGTTACGCTTTCTATACCCTTCCTTTTAATTCATTTTATCTACCTTTGAAGCCATCAAAAAAGACTATGTTTAAACTCTTTTCAAGCGGGTTTTGGGAAACCGTTGCACGACTCATTTTAAGAAACAGAATTTTTATTCTCGTTCTAGTTCTACTTACTACTGGTTTTTTTTCCATGCAATGGAATAACATGCGTTTTACATATACAGAAGCAAATCTGTTGCCAGATGATCACCCTATTAATTTAAAATACAATAATTTTCTTGATATTTTTGGAGAAGAAGGCAATTTGATTGTGGTGGGGATCAAGGACAGTACCCTGCTCACAGTCGAAAAACTAAATGCTTGGAATGCGTTTTCTAAAAGTTTTAACAAGCATCCCAATGTAGATGCTGTCATTGCAATTAAAGATTTACAAAAACTTGTTAAAAATGAGCGTAAAAAACAATTTGACCTCATCCCTTTTATAAAAGACTCTATCCAAACACAATCGGAAGTAAATGCCCTAAAAAATGCGCTTTTTGAGGAGTATCCTTTTTATGACAATATTCTTTTTAATAAAGAAACTGAGGCAGTTCGAACAGCCATCTACTTAGATAAATCAATTGTCAATACCTCAGAACGAAAAGCGTTTATTGAGACTGTTTTAACTCCAAAAGTAAACGCCTTTGAAAAGGCCTATGATTTAGATGTTCGCGTGTCAGGGATGCCCTATGTACGGACCCTAAATTCTCAAAATATTGTCGATGAAATTAGCATGTTTATTATAGCAGCTATTTTAATCACCTCACTTATTTTCTTTTTCTTTTTCAGATCATTCAGAGCCACTTTTATATCTATGTTTGTTGTGGTCATTGGAGTGATGTGGACCTTTGGAATTTTGGGATTGTTAGAGTATGAAATTACCGTACTCACAGCCTTGATCCCTCCATTAATTATTGTCATTGGAATTCCAAATTGTATTTTTCTAATCAACAAATACCAGCACGAAGTTAATAAGCATGGTAACAAAGCAAAATCGCTTCAACGCGTAATTTCAAAAGTTGGGAATGCGACTTTGATGACCAATGTAACAACAGCCTCAGGATTTGCAACCTTTATAATTACCCAAAGTAAATTGCTTACCGAATTTGGGATCGTTGCCTCTCTGAGTATTATAGCCATTTTTCTATTGTGTTTATTAAATATTCCTATTATTTATAGCTTTATGCCGGTCCCAAAAGACAAGCATTTAGAGCATCTAAACAAACGATGGATTAACCGCCTTGGCAATTGGATCGAACATACCGTTAAGCATAAAAATATTACAATCTATATAACGGCGATTGTTTTACTCTCTATAAGCATCATTGGAATTTTTCAAATTGAAACTACAGGGAGTTTAATAGAAGACATGCCTAAAAAAGCAGAGTTTTATAAAGACATCGAATTCTACGAAAGTGAATTTAATGGTGTGATGCCTCTTGAAATTTTAGTGGATACCAAACGCAAAAAAGGAGTCCTAAAACTCTCTACTTTAAAACGCATGAGTGCACTGGAAGATTTGATTTTTGAAATTCCAGAACTTTCTAAACCCATTTCTGTGGTAAGCTTGGTAAAATATTCTAAACAAGCCTACTACAACGGAAATCCTAAGTACTATCAGCTGCCAACTGCACAAGAAAATAATTTTATTTTATCCTATGCAAAAAATGCCTCTTCAGATGTTGAGTTACTAAAAAACTTTGTCGATAGTACGGGGCGCTATGCCCGAATCACCACCTATATGAAAGATGCTGGGATCGATAAAATGGAGCGTATTGAAGAAGATCTCTTAGCAAAAATTGATAAGCTATTCCCTAAAAAACAGTACGATGTTTCTATCACTGGAAAAGCCTATTTATTTCAAAAAGGAACCAAATATTTGGTTCGAAACTTAGTCTTATCATTGGCTTTGGCTATCTTTTTGATTTCACTATTTATGGCCTATATGTTTCGCTCATTCCGAATGATTCTCATTTCATTGATTCCTAATTTATTGCCACTATTGGTAACAGCAGGAATGATGGGCTACTTAGGCGTCCCAATAAAACCATCAACAATATTAGTTTTTAGCATTGCTTTTGGGATTTCGGTTGATGATACCATTCATTTTTTAGCCAAATACCGACAAGAATTATTGGCAAACCACTGGAAAATTAGAAAGTCTGTATTTTCGGCACTTCGCGAAACAGGGGTGAGTATGTTTTATACCTCTATCGTATTATTCTTTGGATTTTCGGTGTTTATCACTTCTAACTTTGGAGGCACTGTAGCCTTAGGCGCCTTAATTTCAGCAACCTTATTATTGGCGATGCTTGCTAATTTACTGTTGTTACCATGTCTATTGTTGTCTTTAGAGCGCAGCATCGCAAACAAGAAAGTATTAAAAAAGCCTGCACTGAATATCATTCCAGAAGAAGAAGCGTTTGAAGAAGACTAAATCATACACTGTTAATTTAGCTTAAAACTTTATATTTGCAGTATTAAAAATTGTACTTATGACTACCAGCACTGTTGCACAGTTATTAACTCAAGAACTCAAACATATAGATATTGAGGTTAAAGGGTGGGTTCGAACATTTAGGGCAAACCGATTTATCGCTCTTAATGATGGCTCTTGCCTGCAAAGTATCCAATGTGTGGTTGATTTTGAAAGTATGGATGAGACGTTATTAAAACGCATCACAACAGGTGCTGCTGTTCACATTAAAGGCGGACTGGTGGAAAGTCAAGGAAAAGGACAATCTGTAGAAATTCAAGTCAATTCCATAGAAATTTTGGGGGATGCAGATCCTGAAGAAGTTTCAAAAACCATTCTTCAACCCAAACGTCATTCCTTAGAATTTTTAAGAGAACAATCACATCTACGGACACGAACTAACACCTTTAGCGCGGTAATGCGACTCCGTTCATCACTCTCTTTTGCTGTTCATTCCTATTTCAATAAAAATGGATTTTATTATATGCATGCCCCGATTGTCACTGGAAGTGATGCCGAAGGTGCAGGTGAAATGTTTCGAGTAACTACATTAGATCCAAAAAATCCACCGCTAACAGATTCCGGTGAAGTGGATTATTCGAAAGACTTTTTTGGAAAAGAAACAAATCTAACCGTCTCTGGGCAATTGGAAGCAGAAACATATGCCATGGCACTCGGAAAGGTATATACTTTTGGACCTACATTTAGAGCTGAAAACTCTAACACCTCGCGACATTTAGCAGAGTTTTGGATGATTGAACCTGAAGTCGCTTTTATGGATTTGGCCGGGAACATGGATCTTGCGGAAGATTTTATGAAGTACGTTATCAGTTATGTTTTGGAACACAATAAAGAAGATCTTACCTTTTTAGAGCAACGTTTAGAACAAGAAGATAAATCAAAACCTCAGAATGAGCGGGCACCTATGCCACTTACTGAGAAGCTTCGTTTTATTGTTGACAACAATTTTAAACGTGTTAGCTATACAGAAGCGATTGACATTTTACGAAACTGCAAGCCTAATAAAAAGAAGCAGTTTAAATATATTATTGACGAGTGGGGTGCCGATTTACAAAGTGAGCATGAACGCTTTTTGGTAGAAAAACACTTTAAATGTCCCGTAATATTATTTGATTACCCTGCAAAAATCAAAGCCTTTTATATGCGCTTGAACGAGGACGGAAAAACAGTTAGAGCCATGGATATCTTATTCCCAGGTATTGGTGAAATTGTTGGTGGATCGCAACGTGAAGAACGATTAGACGTCTTAAAAGCAAAAATGGCAGAACTTGACATCCCAGAAAAAGATCTTTGGTGGTATTTAGATTTAAGAAAATACGGAACAGCGGTGCACTCTGGATTTGGACTGGGTTTTGAACGCTTGGTCATGTTTGCAACTGGTATGGGTAACATTCGAGATGTCATTCCTTATCCTCGAACCCCTTTAAATGCTGAATTTTAAAGACAAACGTATTCGTTTTTTTTGGAACGAATACTGCTTAGCACATATCTAACGATTTTTTTCTTATTTTTATGGAAACCCAAACAACGAATGCTTAAGCAATCTTTACATTATAAATTATCACAAAAATTATCGCCTCAACAAATTCAGTTGATGAAGCTGATACAGTTGCCTACTCAAGCTTTTGAGCAGCGCCTTAAACAAGAGCTCGAAGAAAACCCAGCACTCGAAAGTGGTAAAGATCAAGAAGATACGTATGAAGAGACCTTTGACTCCAATGATAATGATATGGACAATGAGCAAATCAATGCAGACGATATCAATGTAGATGATTATTTGAGTGATGATGAAATTCCAGAATACAGACTTCATGCTAATAATTACAGTGCAGATGATGAAGAAAAAACAACCCCTTTTGCTTCGGGCATGTCTTTTACACAACATCTAATCGATCAACTCAACACCTTTCCTTTAGAAGAAACACAGTATCAAATTGCAGAATTTTTAATTGGAAGTATTGACGATAGCGGCTACATCCGCCGTCCATTACCTGACATCATGGATGATTTGGCCTTTACTCAAAATGTATATACCGATGAAAAAACCATTGAGTCTGTCCTCAAAGTAGTGCATCTTTTAGATCCTGCAGGGGTGGGTGCTAGAACCCTTCAGGAATGTTTAGCACTTCAATTGCATCGAAAAACACAAACTCCTAATACCGCACTCGCCAGCAAAATCATTGAACAAGGCTTTGAGCAATTCACTAAAAAGCACTATGAAAAACTCTTACAGAAATTTAGTATTACAGAGTTACAACTTAAAGATGCCATTTCTGAAATTGAACGTTTAAATCCAAAACCCGGAAGTTCCTATTCGAATAACACTCGCTCTATTGAACACGTCGTACCCGATTTTACTATCAAAATTACAGAAGGAAAGTTAGAACTCAGCCTGAATGGTCGAAACTCACCTGAATTGCATGTTTCAAGACCTTACAACGAAATGCTAAAAGGCTATAAGGCTTCCAAAGAAAAAACAAAGTCGCAAAAAGATGCGGTGCAATTTATCAAACAAAAACTAGATGCTGCCAAATGGTTTATTGACGCCATAAAACAACGCCAACATACCCTATTTATTACCATGAGTGCCATCATGCATTTTCAAGAAAATTACTTTTTGTCAGGAGACGAACAACAACTAAGACCCATGATTCTAAAAGATATTGCCGATAAAATAGCCATGGATGTTTCGACGGTATCACGTGTTGCAAACAGCAAATATGTGGACACTCCTTATGGGACAAAGTTGATCAAAGAGTTTTTTAGCGAGTCGATGACAAATGACCAAGGAGAAGAAGTTTCAACCAGAGAAATTAAAAGCATTCTGAAAACCGTAATCGCTGAAGAAGACAAGAAAAAACCACTGACAGACGAAAAATTAGCGATTATTTTAAAAGAAAAAGGCTATCCGATTGCACGAAGAACGGTGGCCAAATACCGCGAGCAATTAGACCTTCCTGTTGCGCGACTTCGCAAACAACTTTAGCCTATACCTTCTTAATTACATTGGTGACAATTCCCCAAATTACAAAATCATTTTCTTCTGTAATTTTGATTGGCTGATAGCTTTTGTTTTCTGGCTGTAACCAAATCTCATCGTTTTCAACCTTGAGGCGTTTAACTGTAAACTCCCCGTCCAAAAAACAAACCGCTATTTTATTATGTGCTGGAGAAAGACTTCGATCTATTACCAAAAGATCATTGTCACTAAGTCCCGCATCTATCATTGATTGCCCACTTACCCGAGCAAAAAAAGTAGCTTCTTTATTTTTAATAAGCTCGTTATCTAATGATAGGCGTTCTTGTTTAAAATCTTCTGCTGGCGATGGAAATCCAGCCGAGATCCCTGTATCAATATAGACCGCTCCCAAGGTATTAAGATTTTCAGGCGTAAAAAATGTAAGAGGTGTGTTTTGTTTTATGGACATTGAACTGTAATTATATCTTTAAAACTAGTGGTGTATTTTGGCGATAAATGTTCTTGACGCATTTTCCACGTACGTTTTAAATCTTGATTGGCTAATTTTAATTTTGGAGCGTCGTACTTTTTATTAATAAAATCGATGGTGCGCATCAATGGAAGGTGCTTTGGGTCTTCCGTATCAAACAACTGTAATTGGTGGTTGTTTGTTGGAACAATCCCTGTAAGGATGACTCCTGCTTTCTTATATTGAATTCCTTTTTTATAAATTGAAGCAACTGCTTTAACGGCATTTGCACTTAAAGTTAAACTAGAATTGGTAGGAAACGGAATGTTGACTACAACACTGGCGCGGTGCTGTTCGGTATCTTTTTTATGGAAGTCACTTCGGAGAAAAATAATCATCATATGACAACTAGAGCCTTGTTTACGAAGTTTTTCGGCACCACTACAAGCAAAAGTAGAGATGCGCTCTTTAATTTCTTCTAGGTTTTTAATCGCAGATTCGAAACTACGTGTGGTCGCAATGGCACGTTTATTTTTAATGGTTTCTGTCTCTATTTTAGAGATTCCTTCCAAATCTTTTTTTAATTTCCACTCTGTAATAGAAAAGGTTTTACGCACCCACATATCGGGGAGCTGCACAAAATCAAAAGCAGTTTTACACTGCTTTTCCGATAGGCGTTTGTGTAGTGCAGGGCCAATACCCCAAACATCTTTGAGTTTTGTCCATTTCAAAGCTTTGATGCGTTTTTCTTCGTTATCAATGACATAAACACCTCCTGTTTCTTTGGGAAACTTTCGGGCAATTTTATTAGCAACTTTACTCAATGCCTTTGTTGGTGCAATTCCAACACAGGTAGGAATGCCTGTCCATTTTAAGATGCGTTGACGCACCTCAGATCCATGCGTATGTAAATCATAGGCATCAAATCCGTTAAGTTTTAAAAAGGCTTCATCAATACTATACACTTCTACATCAGGAGAGAACTGTTCTAAAATACGCATCACGCGGCTACTCATGTCGCCATAAAGCTCATAATTGGATGAAAATAATTGAATGTTATTGGTTTTAAAGAACTCTTTAAACTTAAATGCAGGGGCGCCCATAGGAAGTCCTAATGCTTTTGCTTCATCACTGCGCGCAATCACACAGCCATCGTTATTTGATAAAATAGCGATTGGTTTTTGGCGTAAACTCGGGTTAAAAACCCGCTCACAAGAGGCATAAAAATTATTACAATCAACAAGTGCGAACATGGTCTAAAGGTAATCTATTTTGATTTTTTTTTTGCTCTTAACAAGTGAAATTATTTATTTTAATTTTTATATGTTGGGAGTTAATAGTATTTATATCTTTACCCAATAATTTTAACCCTAAACGAAATTCTCATGAAAACTAGATTTTATTTAATAGTATTCATTTTTAGCGTTTTTTCATTTTACAATGTGTTGGCACAACAACCTTCTGAGGGGCAAAAATTAGATTCGATTACAATTACTTCAACAGCGATTGAGTTGCCTTTTAAAAAGAATTCTCGCACAATAACACTTATTTCATCCGACGTCATAAAACAAAGTCCTGCCACTAATTTGGCGGAACTTTTGCAACAAGAAGCGGGTGTCGATATAAGACGTCAAGGGATCAATGGAATGCAAGCAGATTTATACATTCGTGGCGGAAATTTTGACCAAACTTTGCTTTTAATTGATGGTATTAAAGTCGAAGATCCTCAAACAGGGCACCATACATTAAATATGGCACTGCCCCTAGAAGTAATCGAACGTATTGAAATTATCAAAGGTCCTGCGGCACGCGTTTTTGGACAAAATGCGTTTACAGGAGCCATTAATATTGTAACCAAATCTAATGCGGATGCTGTGAATTCCATAGGGTACAAACTTGGTTCTTATAATCAACAGCATGTTTCGGGAACCTTGGGAACCGACCTAGAAAATATGACACTGATAGGACATGCTTCTGTAAATACTTCGGAAGGCTATCGACATAACACCGATTTTGAAAATCAAAATTATTTTGTAAAAGGACGTTTTAATGCAAATGGCACTCCTATTGATGTCATTAGTTCTTTTTCGGAACGAAAATTTGGTGCAAATCAATTTTATGCCGTTCAAAGTGGTTACGATCAATATGAAGAAACACAAAGCAGTCTTGTGGGAGCTTCTACAAAATTCAAAACAGAAAAATTTAAAATTACACCACGGGTCTACTGGAAACGAAACCAAGACATGTACTTGTATGTTCGAGAAAGACCGTCGGTTTATAGAAATTTACATATCTCCAATAAAGTAGGGGTGCAAGTCAATGCTTCATATACTTCAAGCACTGGAATTACAGGGTTTGGAATCGATGCTGCAAAAGTATTTATGACGAGCTCCAATTTAGGAGAACGCGACCGAATGATGGCAAACCTATTTGTTGAACATCGGTTTTCTTTAGCAGATAATCGTTTAGACATTACGCCAGGTGTCTCGGTAAATTATTTCTCAGACTTTAAGTTTCATGCCTTTCCAGGGGTTGATATAGGCTACTCTATTAATGATGCTTTTAGAGCGTATGCAAATGTGGGCTATACCTATAGAGTACCAACTTATACCGATTTGTATTATGTTGGAAGAACAGATTTAGGAAATGAAAATTTAGAACCTGAAAAAGCACTTTCTGAAGAAATAGGCTTAAAATATTTTGGAGTAAACTTTAATGCTTATATAGCTATATTTAACAGATCGTCCGATAATTTGATAGATTATACCAAAGAAAATGAAGCCGATAAATGGCAAGCTACAAACTTAAAAAGTCTAACCTCAACAGGAGCAGAACTAAATCTGTCTTCCAACTTTAAATCGGGGTTATACACTCAAAATATAAGTTTAGGATATACGTATTTAGATGAAAATTTAAAGGACATAAAAACGACCTATTCTAAATATGTACTCAACGCATTGACACATCATTTTACGGCAACGGTTCGATCGCAGTTTTTGAAAAATGTGTCACAAAGCATCATTTATAAGTTTGCCGAACGTGCCTCAGGAAGCAGCTATAGTGTCGTAGATGTACAGGCTACATTGAATGTTTCTGGGCTTGAACTTTCTGTCATTGGAAATAATATTTTCAATACAGAATATGTGGAAACAGGTTTTGTTCCTATGCCCAAAGGAAATGTTTTGATAGGGGTCAATTATGCATTCTAAAAACTAGTTGATAAGCGTATTCACTTTGTCATATACCAATTGTGACTCCCATCCTCTGTATAGAAGATAGTCGGCGAGTTTTTTCTTTTTTTTCCACGGATCCGTTTCGGTCAATGTTGCCGCTTTTTTTTCTGCTAAAGAGTGAAATGTTTGAAGATAGTCAGTAGGGTCAATTTCCTGAAGAGCGATTTTAATAATATATTTCGACAGTTGGCGTTGTTTAAGCTCTAAAGTCAATCTTACTTTTCCCCATTTTTTGATGCTAAATTTTCCTCTAACATAGGCTTTAGCAAAACGTTCTTCGTTCAAGTGGTTGTCTTCAATTAGTGCCCCTATGATAACTTCAATCGCTTCGGGAATCATTCGCATCTGTTTGAGTTTCTGCTCCACTTCTTTGTGACAGCGGTCTTGATAGGCACAATACTTTTGAAGTATGGAGAGGGCTTCCTCTATGGAATAACTTTTATGGGTTTGATACATCCTTAGAATTTATAAGTAATCGCACAAATCAAATTGGTTCCGGGTGCAGAGATTCCAGAAGAAAAGGTTCTGTAACGTTGATTGGTGATGTTTTCGACAGCTCCTACAACAGAAAGTGATTTGTTAAAATCAAATTGCGTTCTAAGGTTAAGGGTGTACCAAGACGGTGCATAGGGCTTGCCTTGTGCATCTAAAGCAAATAAGGAATCGGCTAATTCTGCAGAAATATCTGAGGCCCGAAGTGCCCCATTATAATTTATAAACCCATTTATTTGAAACTTGTTGTGTTTCCATATAAGGTGTGCATTTCCAAAAACAGGTGCTGCATGTCTTACGGGCAATTCAACTCCAGGGGTTTCTTCTTGTACTCCGTGAACATAGCTGTACTGAGTGGTAAACTTTAAAGCTGTTGAAAATCGAATTTTTAGGCCTGCTTCAAATCCATAAATCCAAGATTGAGAAGCATTTTGAATGGCTTGAATTTCACTTATTTCTCCGTCATAAAACATTTCAGACATGCCCTGAATTTTAAAGCTTTTGCGAACCAATGCATTTTCTAGGTAAGTATAATAGGCCGAACAATCAAAAACCATAGATTCTTTAAAATTGATTGTAACACCAAGCTCTCCACCATACGCATATTCTGGCTTTAGATTTCCGTTGGGCACCACAACTAATCCTTCTTGAGGGTCAAAAATTTTGCCGATATCATCAATGTTTGGCGCTCTAAAAGCAGTGGTTGCATTTAATTTCCAAAGAAAGGTAGGGTTTGGATTCCAACTGAGACCAAAAGTGCCTGTGAGTGCGCTTGTGTCTAAATCTGCTACTTTAAAAGGAAGGCGATAAAAGGCACTGTTTTCTGTTAAATCCGCGTCAATTGTCACATAGTTATATCGGATTCCCGATTGTATCGTAAGCTTTGAATTCGGCTTGTATTTATGGCTTAGATAAGCTGCTAGCGTTTGCCACTTTGAGTCGTTTGGATAACGGGTCGCAATGCTTTCTGAGACATTGGTATCAATAGTTGTTTTAAAGGCCGATGAGCCAACTCGATTGTATATATACTCTGATCCATAAGATATATTAGAGCTATCTGAAAGTGATTTATAAAAATCAAAGTTCAAGGAGAGTGCATCTACATTTTCTTCTCTAATTTTTCGAGTATCGGAATTGAATTTTCTATTGATTCGACACTCTTTAAAATTTTGATAAGCAGAAGATATTTTAATTTTATCATACAGGTTGGAACTGCTACTTAGTTTTGTCATTTGTAAGTTGGCAAGAAACCAGTCTTGAGGCCCATAATTCCACTCCGCGTAATGTAAAATTCCCTTTGAATCGTAGGTTGCAAGTCGATCGTATCTTGGGTAATCTGAGGTGGTGGAATAATGAAGCCCTAAGTCGAATTTTAAATCGTCATTGGCTTTATAAAGCACTTTTTGAGCAAGGTGCATTTGACTAAAATTAGTAAATTTCTGAACCCTTGGGGTGGTATTAGAAACCATCACATCTTGTCCATTTATATGTTCACTGTAATGAAGGCTTAAGTAATCATCTCGTCCGTTTTTTCCCATCTTTAAATCTCCAAAATCTGAGACACTTACGCTGCTATGAAATCCCCATTTTTGAAATCCTAAATTGAAATTGAAATGAGCTGTTTTTTCATTAGTTGCAGAAGCGTATCGAACGGTGCTTCGAGCGTTCAAATTTGGATTAGGAAGTTCGGATAATTTTGGCGTGGTGGTATAAAAATTCATGACACCACCAATGGCATCACTTCCATAAATAACAGATCCAGACCCCAGTATAACTTCTGTTTTCTCAACATTAAATGGGTTTATTGACAACACGTTTTGAACATTTCCACCCCTAAATATGGCATTATTCAGACGCACACCATCTACCATAATTAGCAGTCGGTTTGTAGAAAACCCTCGGATCATTGGGCTTCCGCCACCTAACTGACTTTTTTGCACAAAAACCCGTCCACTATTGTCTAATAAATCGGCACTCGTTTGTGGGTTGGATAATTGAATATCTTCGGGGTTGATACTGATAACGTTTTGAGGAACTTCTTTTTTGTTTTGTTCAAATTTGGAGGTCGATATCACAACTTCGTTCAGGCTCGTAGCTTTTGGGGAGAGAAAAATAGTGTCTTGAATGTTTAATTTTTGAATTGAAATCTTATGGAATGAAAGGTGTTGAAAATGAATTTTATCTTGCAAACTAAATGTGTCTAAGTCAACATTCCCATCAAAATCTGTTATTGCTGTTTTGGTTTTGAGGTCATTAAAGACTGCAGCTCCTGGGATGGGTTGCTTATTCGATTTATTGACTACAATCGCTTGTTGGGCAGATGTGCTCAATATAAAAAGTAGTGAAATAAAAAGGAATAAACGATTCATCTTAACTGTATACTTGATTTAAAACGGCTAACGATCGAGGGTGTTTAAAGGCGTGTAAATGTAATTTAAAATAGTCTAAAATCATGTTAAGTAATTCGTGCTTTTGTGAGGAATTTAATTCCTGAACCATTGTCGTATCAAATTTTGTGCCCAAAAAAGGTTTTAAGAGTTCTAATTTTGAACCTGAGATACAATGTTCGCCATTTTGGAGTTGAAAATTTCCGTTTTGGAGATTAAAAAATGGGAGTGAATCCATAGAAGTATCAGGGTTAATTCCTAAAAACTTTGTCAGACCCATTAAAAATTGTTGATGAAACGTCCCTGTTTTTTCTACAGTATCAAACCACAATAAAGTTGTTTCAAGGTATTTAAAAAGTGGGGGGTTGGCTTCTTCTTCATTTAAAATCATCGATAGAATTTCAGCTAAAAATAAGACAACGGTTGATTTTAGAATAGTGGTGTGAAGTGTTTCATAAGGTTTATACAATCGAACTTCTTTAAAATAATGTAAGCTGCGGTTGTCTTTATGTTCAGCCTCTATTTCTAGGAGCGTGAGCAATTGAAAATAGGCCGGTTTTAGTTTTCCTTTTTTAGATTTAAGGGCGTTTTTAATCACGTAGCTTTTTACTCCAGAGGAAGCTGTATAGCACTTGACAATAAGATCGTTGTCATTATATTTGATCTTTGAGATTACAATGGCTTTTGTTGAAACAACCATTAACGTATGATCATTATTTTTGAAACTTTCGTTTCAAGTGTGTCAAAATCAGAGAAAAGCACTAAATACACTCCTGAGGCCACTGTATTATTTGCTAAATTTTTACCATTCCAATAGGCAGTTCCACCATCAATTTCTAGGTTGTAGTTTTTATACCTCAAGTTCACATTAGATTGTGCCTCAGCAACCAAATTACCTTCAATATCTGTAATTTTAATATTGACATTCTCACTTATATTTTTAATTTTAATTTTATCTTCTTCCATATTAAATCCGGGACGTACAGGGTTAGGATAAATATAAATATCTTCCAGTGTTTCCATTGTCCTTGACCCCCCAGTTGTAAAAGCAACCAAGCCTCGAGTGGTTCCAAAATATACAACGCCATTTTCAGAATCTAATGCCATGGCATTCACTCCATTTGAGGGAAGTGGAGAATTGTCTTTGGTGAAATGGTGAATGGTGTTTTGTCCATTTGAAGACACATAAAACACGCCCGAGTCTGCCGTAGAAATCCATTTATTATTGGATCCATCAACAATGATATCCGTAATGAACTGTTGTGCCAAGAGTTCTTGAGCAAGCCCGTCTTCCAAAATAATAATAGGTTCGGTTCTTACAACTTCTTCTGTAAAAAAACTGGAAGTATTATACAGCACTCTGAGTCCTTTGTAAGTCCCAATCCATAGCACATTGTTTTTATCTAAGGCTAACGCTTTTACTGCGGTTGAAGGGAGATTCGCAACGTCTTTGTCGTTTATGTTTTTTAACAACATCCCTGTTTCATTGAAGCCAATCAATCCTTTTTTTAAACCGCCGATCCACTTAGTACCGTCGGGTCCAATGACAAGTTCACTGAAACCATTTTCATCAATCATAGGGTCTGATATAATCGATGAAAAATCATACGAGACCCATTGATTGGTTGAAGGGTTAAACCTTTTAAGGGGCTTTTGAATTATAGAATTCAATACCCATAAATTAGCATCATTGTCAAAAGCAGTTCCAGAAATACGAACCGATATGTCGGACGGTATTGACTCTAGTCCACTATTAGACTGATCTATGAGCTCTATAGATTCCTCTATTTTAACATCTAATAGCCCGCTGTGAAAAGAGCTGACAAATACATGATTAGGATCCAAGGGGTCTATCGAAATTTTGTTTAGCACATAGACATCCGTTTCTATTGTGCGTTGAATACTATCATATGAAATGTTGTGCCATTCTTTATTCTGTAAACGACTAATCCCCCTTTTATTTAATGGATATGGATTGAAATCTGCTTTGTATGCTCCAAATGTAACCCATAAATTATTGTATCCATACTCTAAAGAAAAAGCACTGTTTAATAAAGGTCCTTGTGGGTGAATTTCATCATATTCAGATACAGATGTTGTTTTTGATTTTAGCACTCCATAATCTGTAGTTCCAATATAAATGACACTGTCAATTGAAAGAGCACTTGTAAAATTAGTTTCAAATTCAAGATTCGTTGTATAAACACTTGTTAGGTTAAATCCTGCCGAATATTGATACACTTTTGAGGGTGTTGTAACTAACAGGCTGTTATCTGATACTTTTAGTTCTTCGACAGCTTGAGGGTAAACAAATAGAGGGTTCAAATTGGTTCCACTGATCTCATAAATTCTATTGTTAGTGTTTACAGTGTAAAGTTGAGCGCCAAAGGGTGATATATTTGTAAAATTCCCCGAAATCAGAGTTGTCCAAAATTGAAAATTTATTAAATTTGGATCGGATAAACTCGCTTTTTTTATGCCTTCATTAGATCTGCAGGCAGCATAGATTTCATTATTATATACAGCTGTTTGATCGACTTTTATTTGGCTGCCGTTTGTTCCAATATAATATGTATCTCCAAACTCCAAATCATTTAAATTATAAGCCGAAATCCCATAGTCGGTTGCAATATAAACAACCTCTCCATACTCATTAAAATGATTGATTTGTTTTTGGGAGGATGGAATTGTAGTTTTAGCAACGATATCTATAACCTTAAGTATTTCTTGGTTGAGTTCATTATAAACCTCAATCAGCCCATTTTCGTAACCAATTAATAGGAGTTCATATTGATTACTGTAATATATCGAAGAAATTAATTCCCCTGATAAACCGTTAATTGTTGTTATGGTGGTGAGTTCATTAGTAAGGGGGTCATAGGAGAAAATTGCATTTTCAGAGGCAGCGTAAAATTTAGCTTCTCCGTAAACAACTTCTTGTATGTCCAAATATGAGAAATGTCCAATCCACGACGTATCATAATTTTGACTCCAAGAGTATGAGACAAAAGCAAGAACAAAAGGTAGTATAAAAAAATGTGTTTTCAAGACCTGATAGTGAAATACAAATATATTTATTACAAACGAGAAATGAACTCATTATTGTACATAAACAAAAAAGCTTCCAAATCAATGAAAGCTTTTTATAAAGTAGGTTTGGTAGTTATTATACCACACCTTGTGCGAGCATTGCATCGGCTACTTTAACGAAGCCTGCAATATTGGCGCCTTTGACATAATCAATATACCCTGTTTTTTCATCTTTTCCATATTGTATGCATGCATCATGAATGTTGGACATAATTTCTTTTAGCTTATCATCTACTTCAGCTCGAGTCCAGTTGTAGCGTAAAGAGTTTTGTGTCATCTCCAATCCAGATGTGGCAACACCCCCAGCATTGGATGCTTTTCCCGGCGCAAATAAAATTTTTGCCTCATGAAATTTCGCGATTGCTTCTTTTGTTGAAGGCATATTGGCACCTTCACTCACGCAAATACAACCATTTTTCAACAACATTTCGGCATCCCTTTTATTTAATTCATTTTGAGTTGCACAAGGCAACGCGATGTCACATTTAACTTCCCAAGGTGTTTTATTTGCTACAAACTTTGCATTTGGATAGGTCTTCACATATTCACTGATGCGCCCTCTTTTGACGTTTTTTAGTGTCATTACAAACGCCAGCTTTTCTTGGTCGATGCCAGCTTCATCTAAGATAAAACCGGAAGAATCTGATAATGTAATTACTTTTCCGCCCAAATGAATTGTTTTTTCAGCAGCGTATTGTGCAACATTTCCAGAACCGGAAATTACAACTGTTTTGCCATTAAAACTATCCCCTTTTGTCTGCAACATTTTATCCGCAAAGTACACGGTTCCATAGCCAGTAGCTTCAGGACGGATGAGCGAACCTCCCCAAGTCATTCCTTTTCCTGTAAGAACGCCTGTAAATTCGTTTCTGAGTTTTTTATACATTCCAAATAGGAATCCTATTTCGCGTCCTCCTACACCAATATCACCTGCCGGAATATCTGTATTAGAACCAATATGACGAAAGAGCTCACTCATAAAAGCATGACAAAATCGCATAATTTCATTGTCGCTTTTTCCTTTTGGGTCAAAGTCACTTCCACCTTTTCCACCTCCCATTGGAAGGGTTGTTAAGCTATTTTTAAAAACTTGTTCAAACGCCAAAAATTTCAAAATACTCATGGTTACAGTGGGATGAAATCGAAGCCCTCCTTTGTATGGGCCTATCGCAGAATTCATTTGAATTCGATACCCTCTATTCACCTGAATTTCTCCTTGGTCATCCACCCAATTCACTCTAAAAGTAATTGCGCGTTCGGGTTCTACCATTCTTAACAAAATGTTTTTTCCGTGATATATGTCATTTTTGACAATATAAGGAATCACCGTTTCGGCTACCTCTTCTACGGCTTGAATAAATTCAGGTTCATGCCCATTTCTTTGTTTTACTAAGTCTAAAAAACCTTTTATTTTATCTTCCATATCGAAAATATTAGGGGTATTAAATTTTAAATAGTGTACGATACAAATATATAATATCTTTAAAAATAATCCCTTATTATTTTACATATGATAATTACAGCGCGATAATTAAGATATAAATTAGTAATATGATATTTTAATAGGAATTATTTAATGAAATATGTAATTGATTGTATAAAATACTGATTTGACGCATGTTTTAAATCTTTGTTGAACCTTTTAACATCTTAATGCCCAACAATTGATCAAATTAAACTCTACACTTTCGGTATTTTTGTTTAAACACCACATCATTTTAATCGCTATTTAGCACCAAACTTTGTTAGTCCTCTTTTATAAAATTCATAACGTATTTTTCATTGCTAAAATGTATCCTAAATGGATGCCTTCATGAAATGTATTAAATTGAATCGCTTCGTCCACGTTACTCAAAGTCACGTTTAAGGAAGTCGTGTAGGGAGTAAAGTTTTTGAACATTCCATTATCATAGTCTGTTTTGGTTTGTTCAATAGTTGAAAACAAAAGCGTTTTGACAAGAGCCAACTCCTCTTCAGTGGCTTCATGAACGGTTTTAGTATCTTTTTTGTAGGTTTTTACCAAGTCAGAATCTACTAACATGGGGCGATTTGACAGCCCATAAACCAATAATTGTTGTGTTACAACAATGTGGGCAACGTTCCAAAAAATTGAATTTCGATATCCTTTAGGAACCGTATTGAGTTGGTCTAAAGAGAATTTCTCAAGAAATTTCGATAGAAGCAGTCTATTTTTTAGTACAACATTGTGATTCCAGTCCATAATATTCAGAGTTTATTTAGTTCTTAAGAAAGAAATGATTTTCTTTGCAAAAATAAGAAAAGAATCTCATGAAAAAATTCTATTTTTTAGGGAGCTGTAATACGTGTCAACGAATTTTAAATCATTTAGATTTAAATGAAGACTTTGAACTTCAAGACATCAAAAAAAATCCGATAAACTCTGAGGAGTTGGCACAGCTTCAAACCCTTTCAGGCAGCTATGAATCTCTTTTTAGTAAGCGTGCAAAGCTATACAAGGAATTGGGTTTAAAGGAAAAGTCGTTAAAAGAAGATGATTATAAAAACTATATTTTAGAGTATTATACCTTCCTAAAACGACCTGTGCTTGTTTTAGACGATCGACTCTTTGTTGGAAATAGCCCTAAAGTTATCAACTCCGCAAAAAAAGCACTGTTGGATGAAAAATAATACGATTGCACTTTTTGCTCTTGTATTAGTGCAACTTTTTTATGGTGTCACCTTCACCTTTGCTAATGATGTGATTGACGGCGGACACATTCAGCCTTACGGCTTTATTTTGTTCAGAGTAAGTCTTGCGACTGTTCTTTTTTGGATCTTTAGCATTTGGACTCCAAAAGAAAAAATAGATCGAACCGATTATCCTAAATTCATAATCGCTGCATTTTTTGGTGTAGCACTTAATATGCTTGCCTTTTTTAAAGGACTTCAATTTACCACTCCAATTAATGGGTCTGTAATTATGGTCACAACTCCTATCATTGTATTGGTGTTATCTGCATTTATTTTAGGAGAAAAAATTAGAAAAATCAAGGTATTGGGAATCTTTATGGGGCTTTCTGGCGCCTTAATTCTAAGTGTCTATAACCGCTCAACTAGTTCTGGAGATAATGTATTATTAGGTAATTTTTTAGTGCTTATCAATGCAGCATCCTACAGTTATTATTTGATTTTGATAAAAAAACTTACAAACAAATACCATCCTTATACTTTTATTAAATGGTTGTTTTTGTTTGGAACCTTCTTTGTACTCCCTTTTGGATACAACGAGCTTGCAGCTGTCAATTGGGGAAGTTTTACCTCTTACGTTTGGTTTTCAATCTCTTTTGTTGTGGTTTGCGCAACCTTTGCCACCTATCTATTAAACCCGCTCGCATTACAAAAACTGAGTGCCACAACAGTGAGTACATTTGTATATATTCAGCCTGTTTTTGCGGGAATTTTTGCGATTCTGATGGGAAGCGATAATTTAAACGCTGTTAAAGTAGTAGCAGCGACTTTAATATTTTTAGGTGTATATTTGGTTTCTAAAAATTCGACTCTTCAAACGACTAAATGAATTCTTTCGTTACCTCTTTATACCCTTCTGTTGATCTTATCGACCCAGTCGTTTTTAAAGAATTAAATACCGATAATAATGTTTACTTTTCAAAATCATTCCTAAAGGCTTTTGAACTTTCAAATCCTCAAATTGAATTCAAATACATTTCTATTTCTGATTCCAAAAAAAATACAATAGCTCTTGCACTTGTTCAAGTGATTGACCTAAGTGTGGAAGGCACTCTAAAAAACATTAAAGTAGCATCCTTGGTTCGAAAATTATTAGGCCTGTTTTTCTGTAACGAACATATAAAAATACTATTTTGTGGAAATATATTTCTAAGTGGTGAACATGGAATTAGGTGCTCCGATGGCGTTTCTAAAGACGAAATCATGACTCAAATAGGAACGGCTTTAGACGCCGTTGCTGCAAATACAAAACCGCTTCATGCCATTTTTATAAAAGATTTTAAAAAAGAATCCCTCAAAAACAGCCGACAATTTTTGAGTTTTGGATATAGCGAAATAAACGTAGAGCCGAATTTGATTGTTCTGCTCGATCCCAAATGGAAAACATTTGAGGATTATAAAAACAACTTAAAATCAAAATACAGAATAAAAGCAAATAAGGCCGACACTACAAGTAGTGATTTAAAAACCCGTTTATTTACAGAGCATGACTTTGAAACCTATAAAGAGGAATTACAAGCCTTGTATCAAAATACCATTGACAATGCCAGTTTTAATGCACAAGTATTAAATCTAAACACATACACCCATTTACGGGCTTCATTCAAAGATGATTTCATTGTAAAAGCCTATTTCCTTGAAGATAAGCTCGTTGGGTTTTTGACAGCCCTAGTCAATAAAGATGCGTTGGATGCTCATTTTATTGGATTAGATTATCAGTTAAATAAATCACATGCTATCTACCCGCGTATTTTAAATGATTATGTCAGATTAGGGATTGAAAAACAAGTCTCGTCAATCGATTTAGGCCGAACTGCTTCTGAAATAAAAACAACTATTGGCGCCAAACCTATAGAGTTAAGTTGTTATATAAAACACAAAAACCCTTTTTTTAACTCCTTAATAAAGCCGTTTTTTAGGCGTATTAAAATCAAAGAGTTTAAGCAGCATTTACCATTCAAAAATTAACTCTTAGTAATAAATTAAAAACGAAGCTTTAAAGATTTGACTCTCTTTTTAAAGCTTCGTATTTATTTCAGTATACTGATTTTTAAAAATACTTTTCAGTAAAGCGTTAAATTTCTCTATCGATTTCTTCAAACCATAAAGTTAAAGCATCTAATCATATACAAAAGCATTAAGAGTAATTGTAGTACCATCTTCATCTGTGAGAGTAAGCACATTTCCTGCGCTGTTTAGTTCATAGTTTAATACCTCAGAATCATAAACTTCATACACATAATTCCCATCTTCGTCCACCGCATAATTCCCATTTTCATCAAGAGATTCCGTAAGAAAATTAAGGGTTAATGATGAAGAACTTGCTGACCATGTTAAATCATCGTAATCGTAACAATCCACACCACCATAAAACTCAAGGAATCCTGTGGCGTCATCATTTAAAATTAAATCTACATCGCAACCACTCTCCATGAGATAACCTGTCCAAGCACCAACAAGGTCTTGATTAATAGAAACTCCGTCGCTGTCGCTACATGAAAACGTTAAGATCGACAAAGTAAATACAAATAATACTAATTTTTTCATTTTTAAAAAGTTTATTGGTTAATAACACAAATATACAAATATTTACAATACTAAGGGAACGTCTATTCTTTTTGTGTATACTTATTGGTTTTCAGTATCTTTGAAAAAAGTTTTTAATACCAAAGAATGATACATTCCATGACAGGCTATGGCAAGTCCGTATTACAATTGCCAAGCAAAACAATATCCATTGAGATAAAATCATTGAATAGTAAAACCTTAGACCTCAACATGCGTATGCCCTCAATGTACCGGTCTAAAGAATTGAGTCTTCGAAAACTTATTTCTTTAAGATTAAACAGGGGTAAGATAGATTTTTCATTATATTTTGAAAATACTGGGGATGAGACATTTGCAAATGTCAATCCTAAAGTCGTAAAAAAATATATGCAACAACTCGAAGAATTGGCGACTGGCGATGAAATGCAGCGACTTCAATTAGCGATTAAAATGCCAGATGCAATTAGTACCGAACGTGAAGAAGTTGACGAATCAGAATGGGCAGAAATCCAAAATGAAATTCTAAAAGCTTTGGATCACATTGAATTATATAGATTAGAAGAAGGAAAAGTGTTAGAAGCTGACTTTACAAAACGAATTGCAATCATCTCAGACCTACTCAATCAAGTGCTTGCAATAGATCCAAAACGCATCACAAACATACGAGAGCGTTTACACAAAGGGGTGATCGAACTGAAAGAAAAATACGATGAAAATCGTTTTGAACAAGAGCTGGTGTATTACATCGAAAAGTTTGATATTACCGAAGAAAAAGTGAGGCTTCAAAACCATTTGGAGTATTTTATAAAAACATTGAGTTCTAATGACTCAAATGGCAAAAAATTAGCGTTTATTTCTCAAGAAATTGGCAGAGAAATCAACACCATTGGATCCAAAGCTAATTTTGCGCCAATGCAAAAACTGGTAGTTCAAATGAAAGATGAATTAGAAAAGATTAAAGAACAATTACTCAATGTCCTCTAAGATGACACAAGGAAAACTAATTGTATTCTCGGCACCATCAGGTTCAGGAAAAACAACAATTGTAAAACATTTGTTGGCGCAAAAAGAATTGAATTTAGAGTTTTCTGTCTCCGCTACATCCCGTCCCAAAAGAGGGAACGAAGTGGAAGCAAAAGACTATTATTTTTTATCTAGCGATGCTTTTAAACAGCACATAAAGTCCGGTGATTTTCTAGAATGGGAAGAAGTCTATCGAGATAATTTTTATGGAACACTCAAATCCGAGGTAGAACGTATTTGGGCTCTTGGAAAACATGTTATCTTTGATATAGATGTCTCTGGAGGCTTACGGATTAAACGAAAATATCCCGAACAAACTTTGGCAATTTTTGTAAAACCTCCAAGCATAGATGAATTAAAAATTCGTCTTAAAAATAGACAAACCGAAACTCAAGACAAAATTAATATGCGGGTTGCTAAAGCTTCCGCTGAACTTGCAACCGCGCCTTTATTTGACTGCATCATTGAAAATGATGTTTTGGAAATTGCTCAAAAAGAAGCTTACGATAAAGTGTCAAACTATATTAACTAAGAATCAATGCGCATTGGACTCTTTTTTGGAACTTATAACCCAATCCATGTGGGGCATCTTGTCATTGCCAATCATATTGCGGAACACTCTGATTTGGATCAAGTCTGGTTGGTGGTCACACCACAAAGTCCCCACAAAAAAAAGCAAAGCCTGTTAGACAATTATCAACGATTAGAAATGGTTTATCGTGCTACAAAAGAATATCCGAAACTTGTTCCAAGTGCAATTGAGTTTAATTTGTCACAGCCGAATTATACGATACATACTCTGGCATATTTAGAAGAAAAACACCCTGAACACCATTTTTCTCTTATTATGGGCGAAGACAATTTAAGATCATTACCTAAATGGAAAAATGCGGAAGTGATTATCAAAGAGTACCCAATTTATGTGTATCCTAGAAAATTAACTGAGTCCAAAACTCCAGCCCTTTTAGAAAAAGACGCTAACATAATTAAAATAGACGCACCCATTATGGAGTTATCTTCTACGTTTATTCGTCAATCAATTCAGGCGGGTAAAAATGTGCGGCCTATGCTCCCCGAGGCAGTTTGGGACTACCTAGATGAAATGAATTTTTACAAATAAAATATGGTCAAAATAGGTTCCATAGAACTCCCCGAATTTCCTTTGTTACTTGCACCAATGGAAGATGTGAGCGACCCTCCTTTTCGTGCCTTGTGTAAAGAGCAAGGGGCAGATGTGGTTTATACCGAATTTATATCGAGCGAAGGCCTTATTCGTGATGCAGTCAAAAGCACCATGAAATTGGATATTTATGAAAAAGAGCGTCCTGTGGGCATACAGATTTTTGGAGCCAATTTGGACAGCATGTTACAAGCCATAGAGATTGTTGAAAAATCCAACCCCGATATAATTGACATTAATTTTGGATGTCCCGTTAAAAAAGTCGTGAGTAAAGGCGCTGGTGCTGGTATTTTGAAAGACATCTGTTTAATGGAAAAACTAACGGCTGAAATGGTAAAGCGCACTAATTTACCCGTAACCGTTAAAACACGATTGGGTTGGGATCATGATTCAATTCGGATTGTGGAAGTTGCAGAACGGCTGCAAGATGTAGGTTGTGCAGCTATTTCGATTCATGGTAGAACGCGCGCACAAATGTATAAAGGTGCTGCCGATTGGGCTCCGATAGCCGAAGTTAAAAACAATTCACGAATGCACATTCCTGTTTTTGGAAATGGCGACGTAAACACCCCCGAGCGTGCCATTGAAATGCGTGATCAGTATGGATTGGATGGCGCCATGATTGGACGCGCTACAATTGGGAATCCTTGGTTTTTTAAGCAAGTGAAACACTTCATGCAAACAGGCGAGCATTTGAATCCTATTAGCATGCTAGAACGTGTAGAAGCTGCACGACGTCATTTGCAAATGGCGATTGATTGGAAAGGAGAAGTGTTGGGCGTTTTAGAAACTAGGCGTCATTATACCAACTATTTTAAGGGGATTCCTAATTTTAAACCGTTCCGAACGCGGATGGTAACCAGTGATGAGAGTGCCGATGTATTTGCAGCGTTTGATGAAGTAGAAGCCCTCTTTGGAGACTATCAGTTTGTTTAATCGTTTAGCTGCGTTTTAGCAATGCGTTGCGACGCAATACGAGAGGCTAATATTCCTAAGGTTAATATCGTAGCGAGGACAATCCCAATATTAATGAACTGAAAATCTACTGGATATGCCAACGAAGGCGTAATCATAACTAAAGAAAGTTTTTGTTGCAGCCAGATCACTACCATACCGATCCCGAGTCCTATTCCCCCACCAATTACCGTCATTAAAATTCCTTGGTAATAAAATATGCGTCGCAATTCTTTAACGGTTGCCCCTAAATTGTATAAGGTTTTCAAATTCTTTTTCTTGTCTAAAATCATCATAATAATAGAACCGATAATATTAAACAAGGCGATGATTAAAATCAATGTAAAAATCAAATAGACTGCCACATGTTCTGTGTTGAGCATTTTATAAAGCGCATCGTTGAGTTGAAGGCGGTTCTTAATGGTAACGTTATTTTCAAAAATAGATTGAAGTGCAGTTCTTGCGGTATCTTCATCGACCGAAGGCTCTAAATAAATATCAATTGCACTTAGGGTTTCAGCGTCGTAGTTTAATAAATACTTCGCATTTTCAATGGATGTAAATACTTGTGAATTATTGAGTGTTTCATTAATTTGAAAAATGCCTGCATTGGCGACTTTCATGCTTCTAAAAGCCCCTTTTACAGAGCTTTGTTGTCCAGTGCCTGGTTTGGGGGCATAGAGTTTAAGCACTTTTGCAACATCAAATACTCCAAAGCCTAATTCGTTGGTAACGCCCCAACCAGCGACAATTTGAGGAGTGTTAGGCTCAAACCACTGTCCATATACCAAAATAGAGTCAATTGTTGCTTGGGGATAATTTGCATCCACTCCTTTGAGCGTTACAGCTAAATGTTTGTTGTCACAATTCATCAGTATCCGTTCCTCTACTACTTCAGTAAAAGAGGTGACTCCGTTAAGTGCTGTTAAAGCTTTTTTTTGAGCAGTGGTAAAACGAATGGTTTTGGTGGTGTTAGGAACAATTTTTAAATCTGGGTCGGAAAAAGAGGTGAATTCTAAACTGAAATTTTTAAGTCCAGAAAATCCTGAAAGTACGATGAAAAGGGCGGCGGTTCCTACAATAATCCCAAAGCCTGCAATAAGAGTGATAAAATTGATGGCATTGTTATTGCTTTTAGAAAACAAATAACGTTGGGCGATATAGAGGGGAAATTTCAATTAGGATTTTTTTCGTTTCTCTAACAATTCAGGGTTATCAATTGGATTTTCGATGCCTTTGAGAGACTTGTCTATTTGGTCGATATACTCCAAAGAGTCATCAATATAAAAAATCAATTGAGGCATGCGACGCAATTGGTGCTTGGTTCGTTGGGAGAGTTCGTGTTTGATGAGTGGTGCATTTGACTTTATGCCTTCCAAAAGCTCAGCCCCTTTTGCAATCGGAAAAATACTTAGATATACTTTCGCAATCGAAAGATCAACAGTAACGTTCACCTTTGTTACCGAAATAAGGATGCCTTTCATCCCGCCTTGGGTGGCCGCGCCTTGTAATACCTCAACGAGATCACGCTGTAAAACGGAGGCTATTTTTTTTTGTCTTTGACTTTCCATGGGGTAAAAATAATATATTTCTGGGTGAATTGTTTAAAAGCTAGTCCTTTTCGGTTAAATTTGTACTATGCTGAAAAAAATAGAACATATTGGCATTGCCGTCAAAGACTTAAAAACTTCTAATGAATTGTTTAAAAAACTCTTGGGAGTACCACATTATAAAACCGAACAGGTTGCTTCTGAAGGTGTAATAACGTCTTTTTTTGATGTGGGAACGCATAAAATTGAGCTGCTTGAAGCCACAAACTCCAACAGTTCAATTGCTAAGTTTATCGAAAAAAAAGGCGAAGGTGTGCATCATATTGCATTTGAGGTGGTGGATATAGAGTCCGAATTGGCGCGTTTAAAATCAGAGGGGTTTGAATTGATTCACGAAACCGCCAAAGATGGAGCGGATCATAAACGTATCGCTTTTTTACATCCAAAATCAACAAATGGGGTGCTCATTGAACTCTGTCAGGAACGGCCTAATAAAGACTGATTTTCTTTTTATAATTTTAAAAATCGTTGTAATATTGCAACCATATTGGTCCCATAGCTCAGTTGGTTAGAGCATCTGACTCATAATCAGAGGGTCCCTGGTTCGAGCCCAGGTGGGACCACCCTTAAAACCCTTCTTAATTGAGGGGTTTTTTGTGGCTCTCACTCTCTAACCAGTCTCGAAAAGCTGCTAAAAGCCATCTATTACTTAATTTCTAAACATCTCAAAGAACAGTCCAAATTTACTAAAAACTGAC
This sequence comes from Flavobacteriaceae bacterium, assembly GCA_030835325.1. Classification (GTDB taxonomy): domain Bacteria; phylum Bacteroidota; class Bacteroidia; order Flavobacteriales; family Flavobacteriaceae; genus Hel1-33-131. Next base: position 32,747 of record JAURPF010000156.1, read on the forward strand.
AGACATTTGACAGACATTTCTGTTCTTTTCGCTTTTAGCCCTTTTCTCAACACGCTTTGTTCCAAAGCTACTGAGCTAATAAGTCCTAAACGTTGTAATA